>CACZZH010000087.1 GCA_902785635.1 uncultured Lachnospiraceae bacterium | reverse complement strand
CCCAAAAGACATTCCCATCTTTGTTGACGGGGACATTCGTACCGGTATGGATGCATTTAAAGCTCTGGCACTGGGAGCTTCGGCAGTCTGCATCGGAAGGCCGCTCATGACTGCGATCAAAAACAAAGGTGCCGACGGCGTCGCTGAGTATCTGGAAACGGCAAATGCACAGCTGGGCAAGGCAATGGCTTATACTGGCTGCTACACGCTGGATCGCATGGATCCTGCCGTGATACACAGGATCTGATTTAAACCGGGGGAGTCCCCCATCTGTGCAGGCGTTCTTAAATATAGAAATCTGGAAGGAGATCTATGAAGCGTACTCTCAGCGTAAACGGATTTGATACAGAGGTGTTTTTCCGGGACAGGGCGGTGGAGGAGATCTTCCGCCCCCTGCTTCGCTGCTTCACGCAGAAATATGAGGAGGAGGGGAGACGGCAGATCGCTTTTATAGCCGGACCTCCTGCAGCAGGGAAAAGCACACTGGCACTTTTTCTGCAGGAACTGTCCGGGGAAGAAGGTTTTGCACCGGTGCAGGCACTTGGCATGGACGGATTTCATTATCCGAATGCATATCTTGATACACATACGGTAAAGCGTGGAGAGGAGGAGATCCTTCTTCGCCGGATCAAGGGAAGCCCGGAAACCTATAATACGCCGGATATGGAAGCTGCCCTGCGCCGGATTCGAAACGATTTTATCAGCGGGAAGCCCTGCGGAGTGCGCTGGCCTTCATATGACCGCAACCTGCATGATGTCGTACCCGATACGTATCCCATCACCGGAGCGATCCTGCTGATCGAAGGGAACTATCTGCTTCTGGACGAGCCGGTCTGGGAGCGGCTGCGAAGTTTTGCCGACACAACGATCTTGCTCCGTGCCCGTGAGGAGGATCTGAGGGAACGCCTTATTTCCAGAAAGGTGCGCGGCGGGATGGAGAGGGAGGCAGCTGCCCTGTGGTATGAAAATACAGACCGGGGGAATATACAGACGGTACTGAACAGAAGCGTGAAGGCTGATTTTGAGATACCGCTCATCCTTTGACTGCACCCGTCATCATACCGGAAACGATATATTTCTGTCCGGCAAGATAGACTAGGAGGACCGGCAGGGATGTGAGCAGAATATCCGCGCAGACCAGATTCCAGTCTTTGAAGTACATTCCGAAAAAATTGTATACGGAGAGCGTCATGGGCCATTTACTGCTGTTGTTCAGAAAATAGAGCGGCGCGGTGAACTCATTCCAGGTATTTAAAAACGTCAGCACAGAAGCTGTGGTGATCGCGGGCTTCAGAAGCGGCAATACGACAAGAAAGAATAGTCTGACTGCTCCGCATCCGTCGATCACTGCGGCTTCGTCCAGCTCCGTAGGGACTTTTGCCACAAAACCGTGAATCAGAAAGGTCATGAAGGGGAGCTGCATGGCAGTGTACAGAAGAATGATCCCTCCGCGGGTATTGTTCAGATGCAGGGTAATGAGAACCTTGCTTAATGCTACATAGTTGATCGGAAGAGTGATTCCCAGAACCAGGAACATATACAGAAACCGGTTCAGAAGGGTCTGATTGCGCGACATCACATAGGCAGCCGTGGCAGCGAAAAAAATGCACAGAACCACGCTTCCGACAGAGTAGACGGCACTGTTCAGGAAGGACTGCGCCAGTTTTCCTTTTTCGATCACAACGGAGAAATTATCCCAGGCGATCGGGAGAGAGGGCGGAAACAGATCCATGGAAGCTGCCGCCTGTTTTGTCTTCAGAGAATTGATGATGATCAGAAGAAGAGGAATCAGGCAGGGGATCGAAAAAAGCCATGCGATCAGGTTTCGGAAGATACTGCTGCTGATTTTTTTTGCGCGTGTCATTCGATCACCTCATTTCTGGTCATCAGCCGGATCATGAAATATCCGACAAAAAGCATGATGATGAACATCACGGAGGACAATGCCGTACCGACCGCGTACTGTCCTGTCCCGAATTTTTTGAAGACCGCAGTGTATAGTACCTCGGTGGTAGCCTTTCCGGGGCCGCCGTTGGTGAGGGCATATACCATATCGAATACTTTCAATCCGTAGATAATATTAAGAACGGTGGTAGTGGCAAGTGTCGGCAGGATGAGGGGAAGCGTGATATAACGAAACTTTGCGGCACCACCTGCCCCATCGATCTCTGCCGCTTCATAGTAATCTGAGGAGATCGAGAGGATTCCCGCGATCATGATCGTCATAATGTAGCCGACGCCCCGCCAGATATCGACCGCCATCACGGAACCGAAAGCATATTCCGTGCTCACCAGCCATTTCTGCGCGAGGAAACCAAGCCCGCAGGCGCGAAGAGCAGTGTTCAGGAGTCCGCTTTTTGCATCCAGAATGGACTTGAAAAGCATGCCGATGATCAGTGTAGACAGCACGGAGGGCATAAAAACGATTCCCCTGTGCAGGTTAAGGAACCGGACTTTTCTGGTCAGCAGCAGTGCGAGAGTCAGTCCGAGGACATTTTTAATGACGGTCGTGATAAAGGTAAACAGCAGAGTGTTGGTAATGATCTTCGTATAATTCTCATTGGCAGAGAAGACGGTCCTGAAGTTATCGAAGCCGACAAATTTAAGGCCGGTCGAGTAGGCAGACCAGTCAGTAAAGGAATAGCCGACACCGATCACGCCCGGAAGGAAGAACAGTACGGAATAGATCATGAGAGCGCCTGCCATAAAGTACCAGGGGTATATCTTGTTTTTTTTCATCTTGGGTTTTTCCTTATACGAGCGAGTCTGTAAAATGATGAACAGCTGCCGCGCAGAGGCATCTGCGCGGCAGCTGTACTTGTCCCGGCTGGTTCTTAATTCCAGTATTCGTCCGCTGCTGCAGCAGCCTGTTCAGCTCTGAGTTTATCTATATCTTCAAGCACTTCTTCGGGTGTCATTTCGTCCAGGAACATTGCGGACATGTCGGCACCGATATCCATCCATGCAGGATTGTAATACTTCACGGAAGCCTGGAAGACGGCAACTTTGTCCGGATATCTGTCATAGAATTCCTGAATGACATCCGAGTAAGCGGACGGAGCGTTCAGGTAAGGCAGCTGGTTGAATTTCCCCACGTTCTCGGTCATATAGGCAAGGCTTTCGTCTGAAGCCATGAAAGCGAGATACTGTTTTGCCGCGTCGATATTGGCAGAACCGGAGAAGATAAAGCGGGACGGTCCGCAATAGTTGACGTTCAGAGCCTGATCATCGCACAGAGGACTTACAAAATAGCCGATGTTGTCGACCGGGAAATCCGGATCAACGGCATTCACTTCAACGCCCAGTCCCTGGTTGTAGAGCACCATTGCATATTCGCCGCTGGCGATGGAAGCGGGAGCATCGGAGTACTGGTTGGACATATAGTTGTCTCCGAAGTAGCCTTTGTCAACCATTTCCTTTAGCTCGGAGAACAAGGTGATCAGCTGTTCGTTGCCCGCGAAGGTGGCTGCATTGGTATTGAGTTTTTCAGGATAATCCGGATCCGCCTGCGTTGCGGCGATCGCTTTCTCTGTCCAGCATACATGGTGCCAACCGTCGGAAACACATTCGTAGATCGGAGTGATGCCTGCTTCAAGAAGCTTGTCGCAGATATCACAGAATTCGGCGTAATTTGTGGGGATCTCCAGTCCGAGATCTTCAAAGATCTGACGGTTGTAAGCGACTGCCCACACGGCGGAAACATCCTGGCTCGGCTGCCCGTAAAGTTTTCCGTCGATGGAAAGCTCAAAAGCAGCTGCAGGTTCAACATTTTGAGCCCATTCCTCGTCAGTGAGTTCGACGGCATTCTGGTCTACATGGAACTGGTTCACGATACTGAACTGAGAACTCTGACCGCCGAACAGGTCTGTACATTCGCCATTGTTAAGTTTTGTCATCAGGAGATTTTCATACTGGTCTGAAGGTACGATCTGATAATCAATTTTGATGCCGGTCTGTTCGGTGAATTTTTCTCCCAGTTCCATCTCGGCATCCTGGATCCAGTCCTGACTGGCCATAAAGGTGAGAGTAATGTCCTCATCGGCCATGGCTGTCATGGCAAGTGCAGCAATACCGGCGGTGATCATAGATACGGTAATTGCTCTCATCCGGTTTCCGTGTAATTTCGACATGATAAACCTCCTTTGCATTCATAATAGAATTTGACAATCGACTGGGTTATGTTATGTTATATTTGTTTGCTATAATTATAAGATCAACTGCTGGTTTTTGAATGTCAATACTGCTCATGAGACATGTCTGTTTTTTACCGCCCGGGAAGATGAAGCAGGATTGAATGCAGCATCTCTGCGGGAGCTTTGCGTTATGAAAAAAAAGTACAGTGTCCGTACGATTCTATGGGTGGTTCTGTTCTCATCGATGACGCTCGTTTTCATATGCTACCTGTCTTATTATGTCTATTACGAATCTGCCGGAATCTCTTCGAGAGCCACTGATTCTCTCGACCAGCAGGTCGTTTCTGTACTTGCATTTACTGATTCGGAACTCTCCTCACTTGATACTGTCATGCAGAATGTCGCTTATTCCAATCTGGTCAAGGAGTATTATCTCGCCAATCTGAAGCAGCCAGTCACGCCGGAAAACGGCAATTACAGCAGCATGCAGAATGCAAAAGTGCTGAGCAGCCTGATCACTGCCATCATCGGCCCAAACAGGCCGATCGACCAGATCTATCTGTATGCTCTGGATAAAGGGGCTTTCGGCGTTGGTCTCGACAACAGGATGCTGGATCTGTCGGTGGGCGACACGGAATGGTACCGGCAGCTGCTTTCGGCAGAGGGCAATAAAATCATGTTCCTGCACAGGGACGAGGGGCTTTCAAAATACTATACTTATGAAGAGGGATCCTGGTTCCTGACGCTTTGTTCCGTGTACCAGAATAATTATTATCAGCCGATCGGCGTGATCGAGGTCATGCGGTCAGTGACATCGCTGCAGAAGAAACTGAAAAACCTTGACCATAAAGTATGCAATGAATCCGTATATCTTTATGACCCGGGCGGGAGAGTAGTATACGCATCCGGGGACAGTGACGCTGCCGCATCCTGCTACCGCATGTTTGAGGAATTTTCTGCTTCGGATGAGACCGGAGCCTTATCACAGGGTACATCTTCCGTGGCACATTATTATAAAGATTCTGTTCATCTCTATTGCGGAAGATCCGGTTATTCGGGCTTTACAGCGGTGGCGGCAGTTTCCAATAAGGACCTGTATGCGCCGCTGTTCAGATACCTGCGGATCAGCCTGTTTTTCTTCTTCGCATTCATGGTGCTGATCTTTTTCTTGTGCCGGTTCCTTGCCGGGGTGATCTCCACACCGCTGACCCGCATGTATGACCAGCTGGTCGGTCTGTACAAATCCCCGGAAAAAAGGTTTGAGACCGAGCGCATCGAAAAGGTAGAGACCAATCTGATCGAGCTGGATACCATGTATACAGCCCTGGTCGACATGCAGGGGCGGATCCGTGAATCCATGAACAGGGAGATTCTGCTCAAGGACCAGGAACTGCAGTCCCATATGCTGGCGCTGCAGTCTCAGATGAATCCCCATTTTCTGTATAATTCTCTGGCAACTATGCAGTCTCTGGCGGATGAGGAGAATAGTGAAGCAGTGGTGCATATGTGCCAGATGATCTCAAGGATGCTTCGATATATCTCATCAGATAAGGAACCGCTTGTTACGATCCGGAAGGAGACCGATCATGTGAAGGATTATCTCGGATGTATGAAGATGCGCTACGAGGAGGATCTGGAGTATGAGATCTGTATTCCGGAAGAAATGATGGAACTTGAGATCCCGAAGCTTTGCCTTCAGATGATCATTGAGAACGCGATCAAATATTCGACAAAGTCAGTGCGGCCTCCATGGAGAATAACCGTAGAGGGAATGATCTGCAGCGAACACTGGGAGATCATCACGATGGATAACGGAAGCGGATTTTCCGACAGTGTCCTGCATGAACTTCAGGAAAAGATACGGTATATTGATGAGACGGAGCTGCTGCCGTCTCTGGAAATTGACGGCATGGGTCTGATGAATATTTATATCCGTCTGAGAATCTTTTATGGAGGAAAACATGTCTTCAGGATCATGAACCGCCCGGAGGGCGGAGCCGCCATTGCGGTAGGATCCTGGTTTTCACCGGGCGGAGCACAAGGCATACAGGCGGGTTCCGGCTGCGGAGAGGAGGTTTCGGACGCATGAGCAGAGTGACGATACGCACGATCGTAGTGGAGGACGAAAAAAGACTTGCAAGGAATATCGCGAAGCACATCGAAGAGAACCCTGCATTTACGGTGAGTGCTCTGTTCTATAACGGTGAGGATGCCTGGGATTATATCCGCAGTGATCCCCCTCAGCTTGTGGTGACTGATATTTCCATGCCTCTGATGGACGGAATAGAGCTGGTAAAGCGTGTCCATAACGCAGACCTGCCCATTCACTGTGTCATTCTGACAGGCTATGCGGATTTTGGTTACGCAAGGGAGGCTCTGAGGGCGAATGTGGACGATTATCTGCTGAAACCTGTTGACACGGCTGAGCTGGGCAGGCTGCTTCGAAGAATCGAGATCAGTATCGTAGCGCAGCAGAGCGACGCTCTGTTCTCCGGAAAGGAGGAAACGATGCGGGCGGAAGAGATCGTCTCTCTGGTCAAGACATACGTCGCGAAGAATTATGCCGGTGAGATATCCCTGAACGTGCTGGCTTCCAATCTGGGCTTCTCTGCTTCTTATCTGACAAAAGTGTTTAATAAAGTAGAGGGAAAGACTCCGTCCGCCTATATCCGGGAATATCGTATGAACATCGCGCGTCAGATGCTCGAAAACCCCGGCGCTACCGTGCTGGCGGTCGCAGAGGCAGTGGGATATTCCGATCCGTTTCATTTCAGCAAATCTTTCAAACAGACCTTCGGATATCCTCCTTCAGAACGGCGTACTGATCAGGGAGGAAGATGACTTTTTCCTTAATATCAGGTAATATAAATAATATCAAGTATTATAAAGAGACATCCGAAAATGATTCGTCAAAGGCATTGGCAATTGAAAAGCCGGAAAGGAGCAGGGAAGCATGAAAGTTCTGATCATAAACGGAAGCCCGAGGGCGAACGGAAATACGACCACAGCGGTCAATGAAATGGTAAAGGTTTTTGAGGAAGAGGGCGTTGAGGTACAGGTTGTCCGGATCGGGAACAGGGATGTGCGCGGATGCATGGCATGCGGAGCCTGTGCAAAAAAAGGCCGCTGTGTATATGACGATGTGGTGAACGAACTGGCTCCCATGTTTGAGGAAGCGGATGGCCTCGTGGTCGCATCTCCGGTCTATTATGCATCCGCGAACGCGACATTGATCGCATGTCTGGACCGGCTGTTCTACAGTACCGGATTCGATAAGACCATGAAGGTCGGCGCGAGTGTTGTGGCTGCCAGACGGGGCGGGCTGTCGGCAACCTTTGACGAACTGAACAAATATTTCACCATCAGCGGCATGCCGGTCGCGTCCAGCCAGTACTGGAACAGTATCCACGGTACCGCAGCAGGAGAAGCACAGATGGATGCGGAAGGCCTTCAGGTCATGCGCGTGCTTGCCAGAAACATGACGTTCCTGATGAAGAGCATCGCGCTCGGCAGGGAAAAATACGGACTTCCGGTGAAAGAAGAACGGCAGTCCACAAATTTCATCAGGTAGAGAATTCCGCATAAAAAGCCGGGATTCACCCACGAGTTCTGAAAATGAAGAATGAACAGCACCGGTAATGCATCTCTTGTGCATACCCGGTGCTTTCTTTTTTCGGAAACATATAGTGATATTGTCAAAAGAGAGGTGAGTTATAAAAATGGAGTTGTAAAAATAGCATAAATTGATTATGATAGATAATACCGAATACTATTCATTTTATCCAATTATTGCCGTATGCAGCGCAAGTTCCGGTTCCTGACCGGGACAGGTGCGGTCTGCACGGATCAAGTACAGTTTTTGATCTCTAACGGGAAAGGGAGGGCATCTGATGAGCGAGGTACAATTGAGCTTTATTCCGAAATTTGAACAGTCTGAACGGATCAGGGTCCTGGAAGCACGCAACCAGGAGCTGGGGACAAACGGCATGCGGCAGTTCGATGATTACGGAGATCATCGCTGCTGGCTGAATATCGGTCCTTTTCCGAAGATGGATGAGCTGCCTTCGACGAAGCAGGGCTATCGCATGAGCAGTGAGCAGTGGGGCGAAGATTATCGATTTATGATAGAGAATATGGAACCCCATATTTATCCATGCGAGACGATCGTAGGCGAAGTATACTGGGAGATCGGTCTGCTGCGCCCGTGCGGAACGACCGGATGGAAACAGGCTCCGAATGCCGATGAGATCGGGAAACTGATGGATGAAGCCCTTGAGCTGGGCGGTTTTCCGAATGCCTACGGCCATACCTGTCCGGATGTGGAGATCCTTCTGAAGCAGGGCTTCGATGGGATCCTGGAGAGGATCCGCAGTTCGCTGAAGCTTTACACGGATCTGGACAATAAGAGACGCGCATCATTCCTGCGCGGTCTGGAGCATGTGTGTCTGGGATGTATCCGCTATATCGAAAAATATGCAGAGCTGGCTGAGCAGCTTGCCCGGGAACCGGGGGAGAGCGATGAGAAAGAACGTTTTCGCCGCATTGCGAAATGCTGCCGTAATATCGCGCATAAAGCTCCGGCGGATTATTATGAAGCTGTGCAGACAGTTCATTTTGCGATCCTGTTCGACCGCTGTACAGGTCATGGCAATGGCTACGGACGGCTGGATCAGTACCTGATCGATTTCTACCGCGCAGGGATCAAGGATGGGACGCTGACCAGAGAAGCTGCGCGCGAGATGATCGCAGAAATGTACATGAAGCTTCGCGGTCAGTATTTCTCGTTCGCAGGCAGGCTGGAAGATGGCAGCGATGCGACCAACGAGATGAGCTGGGTCGCGCTGGAGGCTTACGACCTGATCGGTGATTACAACAATCTGGGAGTCATGTGGCATCCGGATATTGACAGGGATTACTATGATTACGCATGCGATGTGCTGGCAAGGCATGGTGAGAGCATTCCGGTGTTGATCAACTGGGATCTGATGTACGAGTCGGAGCTGCGCAGCGGTATTCCCGCCAGCGAAGCATGGAAAGTGGTATATTCAGGCTGCCAGTGGTACTGCATCCCCGGGCAGGAGTGGTGCGGTCACGATACCAGTGAGATCGACATGGTCAAGCCGATGATGCGTGCCCTGAAAAGGGCTGCAGAAGGAGGCGCTGATGACTTTGAAAGCCTCTATGCCATGTACGAAGAAGAATTTCACAGGACCATGCGTGCCTACCAGGCCGCAGAGGCCGCGATCGACCGGGTCCGCGGTGAAAGCCAGCCGGAAATGTTCACATCACTGATCGCCCACGGCCCCATCGAAAGAGGGCTGGATATCACGGCGCCGCGCGGTGTGGATTACCAGTACAGTTCCCTGAACATTCTGGGAATCCCCAATGTAGCAGATTCCTTTACGGCGATCCGTGAGCTGGTATATGAGAAAAAGATGTTCACGATCCGCGAAGTCTATGAGGCCTGCATGAATGACTGGGCGGACAATGAGATCATGCGTCAGCGCTTCCTCAATCAGCCCAAGTACGGAAACGGTCTGAGCGAACCGGATGAGATGTTTGTGAGAGTATGCAATTCCACACAGGAGATCGCGGAGGGTTATTACAATCAGCGCGGCGGACAGCCGATGCGTCCGTCTCTGTTTGCACTGATGTCCCATGTTGAAAAACGCGCTCAGATCGGTGCGACTCCGGACGGCCGTCACGCAGGTGAAGCACTGGCCCACGGGATCAATCCGCAGGTGGGCTGCAGCAAGAGAGGCCTGGTCCCCCTTGCAACATCCGCTGCCTCGGTGGATATGCGCAAGTTCCAGGGCGGATCCATCCAGGTGGATATCCAGCCGAAGTTCTTTGACGGGAAAGAGGACCGTTTCTCCTACATCCGTGATTTCTCGATCGCATTCTTCCGTCAGGGAGGGCAGCAGATCAACCTTCATATCATGGATCTGTCGAAGCTGCAGGATGCGATCGACCATCCGGAGAAGCCGGAATACCGCAATCTTGTGGTACGTGTCACCGGATACTGCGCACGGTTCATTACGTTGTCCAGGGATTATCAGGAAGATTTTGTAGCCCGCGTAAATCATGCGAACATGAATTAACAGCATGGCAGCTTTGTCTGCACACTTACCTATATGGCCGCGCTCAAGGCGCACCATACAGAGGAAAATATGGATAAAAAACTGCTGACAATTGACGTTTCTCACGGTACCACACACGACGGCCCCGGAATGAGGACAACGGTCTTCGTAAAAGGATGTCCGCTTCACTGCAGATGGTGCCAGAACCCGGAGAGCATTCATGTACGCAATGAGGTGTGGTGGGACGCCTCGTCCTGCATCGGATGTCTCTCCTGCGCAGCCGCGTGTACAAATGATGCGATCCGGCCGCTGCCGGGACGCATCCATATCGAACGGGAAAAGTGCCGGTCGTGCGGGGCCTGTGTGGAAGCATGCCCTGCTGCTGCGATGCTCTGGGAAGGGCAGGAGTATGATCTGGAAAGCCTCCTTCGTGAAGTCCTCCGGGACCGGACTTTTTACGATCAGTTTGGCGGCGGAGTCACCTGTTCCGGCGGTGAACCTCTGCTTCATGCGGAATTTGTGGAAGCTTTCTTTTCCAGGCTGCAGGAAGAAAAGATCAGTACGGCATTGGACACCTGCGGCTGCGTCCCATGGGAAAACCTGGAATGTGTGCTTCCTTACACGAATTATCTGCTTTATGATATGAAGATCTTTGACAGCGCTCTGCACCGGAAGTTTACCGGACAGCCGAATGAGAAGATTCTGAATAATCTGATCTGTGCCGCATCCTATATGCGAAGCGCAGATCATCCCATAAAGCTCTGGATCCGCACACCTTTGATCTACGGAGCTACTGCGACAGTGGATAATATCCGCCGGATCGGCTCTTTTCTCCGTGAAAATGCCAAGGACGTGCTCGAACGGTGGGAGATGCCGGCTTTTAACGGGGTGTGCGTATCCAAATATGAAAAGCTGGAACAGAAATGGGATTATGACGGGATGGGAGCGATGACCAGGCAGCAGATCGCGCCGCTGCGCAAAGCTGCCGAAGAATTCATTTCGAAGGAAAAAGTCCTGGTAAGCGGGATGATCCGGGAGGAATAGAGAAACAGATCCGGCAGCTGACTGCCGGACCGGAAAGTATATTTACTTTATGTAGATGTAATCCGCATTTTCACGCTGCTCGCCGTCAGACGGACGATTGACGACCTTTCCCTGAAACAGCATTACAGAGGAGCCTCCTCCGTCAAGGTTAAAACCGATGCGGCAGCCCTTGTCAAGCAGGATCTGTGTCATGGCGTCCTGCGTCAGTCCGTCGGAATATCCGTTCCAGCGGCCGTCCGCAACGATGAGCCAGTATTCCTTCTTTTCATCTTTTCTTTTGGCCTGACCGATAAAGGTACGGGGATGGATATCCGTATTCTTATGGGAAACGGCCTTTCCTTTTTTGACAAGAAACGGACCGAAACTCCAGGTATCCCGCACTCCCTTTTCCAGAACCTGCGCAGGGGACAGGGCTTTGGTAGAGACAAGATCGCCGTCTTTCGTGATTCCGATACTGGCTTTTTTCATTGTTCTGTCGTTGATCACGGAACCGCCGCGGATGA
>CACZZH010000086.1 GCA_902785635.1 uncultured Lachnospiraceae bacterium | reverse complement strand
TCCCTGCGGCCGTCGTTTTCCGGACAGACATAACAGCTTCCGGTCAGCACTTTTGTCCTGCAGAAGCCGCATTCTCCGCTCCTGCATCCGGTCTCGATGCGGATTCCGGCCCGTTCGAGAGCGACTACCAGGCTCTCGGTGGCTTTAGCAGGAATCTCACGGCTTGCGATTCCCTGTTTTACTGTAAGATTAAAGGTACTGTCCTTAAGCTCCAGCGGATATCCTGGGAAGACGGTGATATCCTTTGCCTGTCCGAATACTTCGAAGCGGATCCTTCTCTTCGGAATCTCAAGCTTTTTCAGTTCTTCACGAAGGAAAGTGTACATCACCTGCGGACCGCAGATAAAGTAAGTGGTATCCGGGGCAGAATACTTCCGGATCAGTTCTGCGTTCAGGAAACCTTTCTCTCCCTTCCAGTCCTCCTCTTCCCCGGAAAGGACATGAACGATACGCACGCTGCCCTTTGCGCCTGTTTCCGAACATTCTCCGGATTCCGTGACATGATTCGAAGCAGCCGCACAGACCTCTTCCAGTTCATCCCGAAGCACGATGTCGTCTGATGATACGGAACCGTAAAGGATCGTCAGATCTATATTGAGCTTTCCTGCAGCGATCTCCTTTAGCATACCGGTAAGGCGGTCTCCCACCTTAAGTTCTGTGTTTGCATAATCACAGATGAAGCCGTCTCCCTTCGACCTGCGCACAGTGATCTCCACAAAAGGATGATCGCTTCTTGCTTCCCATGGTGCCGAAGAAATGGAATAAGGTCTGGAGATCAGGCTTTCACCTATCTCAAAGTCCAGCACGATATACTGTCCGGCATAAAACGGCGGCAGCTTTTTCCCGTCCGGCCGTTCCAGTCGAATGGTTTTTGCGGTTTTGCAGGCGTCCCGGATCTGGGTGATCACCAGTTCCATTCTGCCGGGATGCCATTCCCTTGCCACATTCCCGATGGGATCTGTCGTTTCAAGGGAGGGTGACGCATTTGCAAAGGCATTCAGACGCGCTTTCGTCACACGGGAGGCCCCGCCTACATCTTTGAGAAAATTCTGTATTTTCATCTCTTCGCTGCCTCCTTTGCTGCAATGTCATCCAGAATGTTCTTGGCGGCTTTCCGCCCGTTCGTCACCTGCGGCCCCATACCGTCGCCGGAGATGGCGTGAGCACCTGCAAACTCCAGACCCTTAATGACGCGCTCTTCCTCAGAAGTCTGCAGCCTTGCAATAATATGGTCCTCCATTGTATGGGCGTACCCGTAGATACAGCCGTTCCATGCATTGGTATAATGGGCGACCGTCATCGGCGTCTCGATCACGATCTCCAGCACATGATCAAGCAGATCCACGCCGAAATATGCGGACATGTCATCGATCAGCTGCTTTGCCACCTCATGCTTCACGCGGTCATAATCATCCGCGCTGACGGTCTTCCAACCGTCGACCCTCGGCAGAACGGTAATGCTGAAGGAACAGGTCCCCTCAGGAGTTACGTCCGGATTGCCGTAATTGTGACAGATACAGGTCAGATACCGGTATGGCCCCAGGCCTGCCAGATTATCATAAAGCACATCCGTATCCATCGTGTCGCCGCGGAAGATGCTGTAGTCATGAATATTCAGTTCCTCCGCCGGTCTGTCCAGTATCATGATCACGGAAAACGCTGTCAGGCTGAGACGGCGGCCATTTACCATCTTTGTTGCTTTTTCCGGCACTTCTCTGGCAGGTTCGATCATATGGGAATAGACCGCATTCGGATAAGCGGATGAGATCACATAATCGCTGCGGATCACATCTCCTCTTGCAGTACGCACGCCGCACACCTTTCCTCCCTTCACCAGAATCTTGTCCACGTGCTGGCGGTATTCGATCTGTACGCCCATCTCCTCTGCGCGCTCCGCCATCTTCAGGCTCATCTCATGGCTGAGCTTGCGCGGTATCATGGATCCGTAGCCAATGTAATCCGCCATAAGTACAGCATAGATCGTGAAGGGCAGGTTCGAAAATCCGCTGCCCACATAGATCCAGTACGGTGCAAGCAGATCCACTGCCTGTGCGGGAAGATCAAAACTGTCGATCACTTCTTTCGCAGAATAGCCGGCCGTTTTTACAAAAGCCTCATGCTTCAGCAGCATCTGCGGCTTGCTCATGGGGTGGATGGACAGTTCATTGACACTGTTGAACACAGTATCGCACAGCTTCAGAAGTTTCAACACCTTGTCATAAGTGCCCGGAACCTGGGCATCCACTTCTTTGGAAAAACGCTCCAGGCCGGGATGAAGGGTGACCTCCACTCCCGGAAGACTGGCATGATATGCCTCCGGGACCTGAAGCCAGTCAATATCTACGCCCATGTCATCCAGGAATTTTCCGACCTTGAGGCGATTCTCCTTCGGACCGATGGACATCATCTCATGCAGGGCGGCTTCGATCTCGATCCCGCCCCGTACAAAGCTTGTGGCGATTCCGCCCGGAAGATTGTGACGTTCAAGCACCAGTACATCCAGACCTTTATCCGCCAGCATCAGTGCGGAAGAAAGACCGGCCAGGGCACCTCCGATCACGATCACATCATAATGATCCTTATAATATTTCATTTTCTTTCTCCTTATTCCCGCTTTTTGTCCCCGTCAGCAGATTCGTTTCCGGATGAATATGGAACGCTGTTTCTGTCCATGCAGGCAGATCCGTTTCCGGATGAATACGGGCCGCAGAATTCCGGGATGCTTCCGCATATCGTTCGCAGAAAGCGGGAATATCTCAAACCGATTTTGTCATGAAGGATGTATACGAAACGGGATCCCCCTTCCCGGAGGATCCCGAACTGACTCAGAAGAAACGTTCTACCAGTTCTCTGGAGTACTCGGCGGTTTCATCCATGTCACCAAAGCTCATGATCTCACCTGCATAATAGGTGTCATATTTGCCCTGCATAGCCTCAACCTTGTCATACCAGCCATCCTTGTAGGCGTTGGAGAATACATGCGGAAAATAATATACGCTCCACTCGTTGATCACATTCGACGCCTGGTTCTTCATGGTCTTCAGATCACGCAGTACCATTTTTTTGCATTTTTCATAGGGTATTTCCTCGGAGTTTTTGTGCTTGCGGAGTGCATAAGTGGTGATCACCTGATCCACGGTATCCCTCCAGCGGCGGTAATAGACCATCAGATGACCAAGACGCTCCGGTACCATATTGTCAAATACATAGTAGGAGATCTCCGGATGATCCTCAGGCTTCGTCTCGCATGCGAGCACATCATATCGCTCATATTCAATCTTGGAGAAGAGCTTCTTCTCATCCTCGCGGGCATCGAAATAATCCACCATGCCGACCAGTCCGTCGTCACGGCCTTCCTTGTTCGGTACATACAGAGGAGACGTCACGATGATCTTGTCATACTCTTCCACTTCGCCGTTCACAGTCACATAAACCTTGCCGTCCTTACGTTCAACACAGGAAATATTGCTGTTCAGGCGGGCAGGATTCTTCAGATGATCATTCAGTGATTCCCAGATCGACTGAGTGCCGTCCTTCCATGTCCACAGATTGATCTTAACAAAGTTCATGCAGGTCTGGAAATCCAGATATTTCACGACATAAGCCGCGGGAATCTCATCAAAGTAACCATAACCGAAAGAAGTGAACGGTCCGATCCAGATATCCTGAATCAGTTCCACCTTGTTCAGCTTGCAGAACTCTGAGAATGGAAGCGCCAGATCCTTCAGATTAGGATTCACGCCGCTGACAGGTTCCCGCTTCGCGTTCGCAGCAGAGAAACCTTCATATCTTCCCTGCGCCACACCGCGATGACCATTAATATCATAACCTTTATACTTTGTCTCAAGCAGCTCACCAAAACGCTTCAGCTGCTTTTTCATCTTCAGAAGACGCGGGATCTTTGTGATATTCTTCTTCGGCTCAAAGGGCTCGATCACATTGCCCTTGCGGTCTTTATAATTACGATTGAGCTTCGGGCCGTCATGCGTGATGCCGCAGAACTCTTCCACATCATGTACGGCATAATAGGACGGAACGCCCATAATGGCTCCCATCTCATATCGTCTTCCGTTATAATATGGCGACCAGCACTTGCCGCCCACACGATTCTGCTTCTCAAGGATCGTGTAATTCTCATATCCCTTCTGCTCCAGATACATGCCGGCAGACAGCCCGGCAGGTCCGCCGCCAATGATACAGATCTTCATGTTCTTATCCATTTTGCGTTCCTCCGTGAACATTAAATAATGTAAGTATAATTATATATCACATCTGCACAAAAAGCACGGATTATTTGGGCAGTAAAACGGGAAGGTTTACCGTTTCAGGATAGACTTTTCTTCCATGTAAATGATATACTGATAATCAGGAATGCAACCGGCGTTCCTGCTGATGGAATGTGCGTCAGCTTTGCTGACAGATGCGTCCGTCTTTCGATCAAAAACACAGGAATCACCTAAATGGCACAGCAGATGTGCCGGACAGAGGAAAATATGAGAAGATACTATGGTTTTGCTGATCTGCTGTCGACACGTGCAAAAGAAGATCCGGATGCCCCTGCTCTTCTTTACGAAGATCACGGCAGCATCTGCCGCATCAGCTGCTCTTTGCTTCTGGAGCAGGTATCTGTTCTTTCACGGCAGATACGCGTCTCCGGCAAGAAATGTATCGGAATCCTGTGCGACGGTTCCCCGCAATGTGTCATCACAGTCTTTGCATCGGTCCTGGCCGGTGCGCAGACAGTCTTACTGGACGAGAGCGCGTCGGAGGACCTTCTTGCACAGCAGATCTGCGCTTCCGATGTCGACGTTCTCTGGGGGGATGAGGATCTTGCACAGGATCTGAAAGTGGACTGCCTGAACAGTCTCATACCGGATCTTGAAATGGACAGCCCGAACAGCCTCATACCCTACCCGGAAGTCAGAGATGGTCAGGAACCCGTCAATGATGATCCGGAAGCTGCCCTGAAAGCAGGCTGCAGTGTTTCCGGTGATATCCTGTTTTTTACATCCGGCACTACCAGCCGCAGCAAGGCAGTGGTACTGACGGACCGCAGCCTGACCGCCAGCGCGTTCAACGGAAGCAGCATTCTTCCGCTCAGCTCAAAAGACAGGCTCCTTTGCATATTGCCGCTCAATCATGTATTCGGATTTGTGTGCGGCCTGCTGTGGGGACTGGCCTGCGGTGCTCCTGTTGCCCTGGGACGTGGTCCGCGGCATTATTCCGATGATGCGAAGTTCTTTTCACCTACCGTGCTGTCTGCTGTACCATCGCTGCTTCTGTTTCTTCTGCAGCATGGATGCCTGAACCCGGAACTTCGTACAGTTCTGGTAGGTGCCGGAAGCTGCCCGCCGTCCATTCTGGAGCTTGCAGGCCGTTCCGGCCTTCATGTCTGCTTCGGATATGGCATGACGGAGACCAGCTCCGGGATCGCGCTGAGCATCTCCGGCGACCCCTATGCCCTGCAGATCTGTCCGCTGAATGAAGTCCGGATCGCGCCCGACGAGGAAATTCTTGTGCGGGCCGGAGACTGTATGATGAAGGGCTATTATAAGCAGCCGGAAATGACACAGACTGTCCTGGAGAACGGAACACTTCATACCGGTGATCTTGGGCAGATCGATGCCGACGGCCGTCTGCACATCACCGGAAGGAAAAAGGAGATGCTCGTCTTCCCGGACGGGACCAAACTTTTCCTACCGGAATATGAAGCCGCCATTGCTGCAGTCATCGGGGATAAAGACTTCGCGGTGATCGAGAGAGACCTTTCTCCCGTAATGGTGATCCATGATGATCCATCAAACCGGGCTTTTCTGTCTGCACAGCTCAAAAGTCTGATGCAGCAGTATCCCCGGGGCCAGCAGCTGCGTGACATGATCTTTCTTTCGAAGCCGCTCCCGCGCACAGCCACGGGCAAAGTACGGCGCTGGGAGCTGAGTCAGATCCTGTAAAAGCGCTTTGCACCTGACCGGCAGGATTGCCTGAACGTTCCTTAACAACAAACAATGTATCAGGAGATATTATGAACAGAGAAGCCATTGCAAAGACATGCAGAGAAGTGATCTATGAATGTGTCCCGGAACTTGAAGGGACTCCGATCTATGAAGATACGGTGATCAATACCGATACCGCCATTGATTCCATGGGCTTTACCCTGGTGATCTGCCGGCTTGAAGCCACCTTTGACGTGCGTATCCCGAACCGCCAGTGGGCAAAACTCTCCACTTTCGGCGATGTTGTGACCGCGATCGAAAAGCGAGTGGCAAAAAAGGAAAGATAACTATGATGACTGAAGTCACGGATATTGCGCGATGAAGAATAAAAAAGGATAAGACAGAATGGATATCTACCGTAATGAATGGAAGATCTGCTCTTCGGAAGCAGATATGCACCGCCGCATCAGGCTCTCTGCCCTTTTCACCAGGCTGCAGGAAGCAGCGATCGAACACACGCAGCAGCTCGGTGCGGGCAGAGAAAAAACTCTGGATAAGGGACTGCTCTGGGTGGTCACACAGCAGTCCGTATCTTTCGCGCGAATGCCGGAATACGATGAATGTCTCACACTTCTGTCATGGCCGGGCAAGACCATGCATCTGTTCTTCCCCCGCTTCTGGCAGATCCTGGATGGACGCGGTGATATCATCATCGAAGCATCATCTCTTTGGGGACTTATGGATTCGCACACACGAAAACTGACCTTTCCGGAAGAATACGGTATCGACCTGCCGGATCTGAGTGAAGGCCGAAGCATCCCTCTTCCGACCAGGATCCGGGCACAGCAGGCTGAGATCGTTCAATCTTTTACCGTGCCCTACAGCTATGTGGATCTGAACGGACACATGAACAATGCCCGCTATTTTGATCTGATCACGGATCTGATTCCGGGCGCCCTCGCTGAAAAGAATATCCGTGAGATCTTCATGGAGTACACAGCCGAAGCCCGCTATAAAGACGTGCTGAAACTGCGGTATCTCGGGGACAGACGGAGTTTTTACTTCTCCGGCGAGACCGACAGGCCTGTATTCCGTATGCAGCTGACGTACTGAACATCATATTATAAAAAGGCGGAAGATCATGCATGAAATGGGAATTGTGCTCCACCTGGCAAAGACACTGGATGAAACTGCCAGGGAGGAGCACATTATCAAAATCGGTTCTGTAACGCTTGAAGTGGGCGAGGTATCCGGCATCATGACGGACCTCTTTACTGACTGTTGGGATTATTTTAAAAAGAGACATCCCGTTCTGGAGGAATCCATCCTGAAGCTGGAGACGATCCCTGCGGTCACATACTGCGCCGGATGCAGCGGAACCTATGAAACGGTAAAGTACGGAAAGGAATGTCCCTACTGCCACAGCACTGAGACATGGCTGATTCAGGGAGATCAGTGCATTATTAAGGAGATCGAAGCAGAAACCGAGTAAATATGTCAAGAACGCCGTCCGTTTTGGGACAGAGAACCGTCCCCCAGTTCCACTGATCTTTTTATCTCATAGGAAATTCGACGGAATTTCCTATGAGATAAAAAGAGCTCTCGTACTTGCGGGATACGAGAGCTCAAGGAGGTATGTTTGTGTTCCTATGACATCCTGCCGCAAATCACGAACAGAACACGAGAAATCATCTTTATCCATATTTTGTTCTCCGCTTTCCGCGGATGCCCAAAACAAAAACTGCTTACCCACAGCAGTCATCGGAACAGCTATGCCAGTAACTCTTCCGCAGATGTAAGGCCTTGCACGGAGACCCATCTCTTCCATCAGGCAGGTTTCCTGGCTGCAGATCAAAACGCTCATCTCCTTCTCACCTAAACGGGCAGGCAATGGAATAATGACGAACGCTCCCTGCTAACAGTGACCGGATCGCTCAGGAGTTGCACCTGATTCCCTCTCAGCATTATAAAAAAAGCTTCACCTGATGTGTCATATTTACACATCCATTATTTTACAAAAGAACGGCTCCTGTGTCAAGAAGAATCCGAAGTCTGCGGATGTATTCCGGCGTGGTGCCGCAGCATCCTCCCACAATGGAAGCTCCGGCGTCGACCAGGACTTTCATGTGCTTCGCAAATTCTGCAGGGCCCATGTTGTAGGCTGCATTTCCGGCTTTATCGATCACAGGCATGCCTGCATTGGGTTTAGCTATGACGGGAAGATCAGTGACCTTCGCAATACCTCGCACGATCGATTCGAGCTGGTCCGGGCCGGCACAGCAGTTGATGCCTACGGCATCCGCTCCCATCTCGGTGAGTGTCTCCGCTGCTTCTGTGGCGGTCCCTCCGTAGAACGCCCTTCCATCGGCTGTGACAGTCAGCGTGCACATGACCGGCAGATCTGCAGCGGCAGCATGGGCAGCATCGAGCGCAATGCACACCTCCTCTACGGACATCATGGTCTCACAGACCAGCAGATCTACTCCGGCGTCCGCCAGGCAGGAGATCTGCTCCGTGTAGACATCAAACATCTGATCGTCGGTGTAATCTCCTCCGATGCTCTCCAGAAGCATTCCTGTAGGCGCGATATCACCGGCTATGCGGGCTTTTCCCTCTGCAGCGCGTCTGGAGATATCCACAAGACGCTTATTCATATCCTCGACATTTCCGTCCAGGCCGAACCCGGCCAGTACGTGCCTGTTTGCCCCAAAGGTAGGCGCATATATGATCTGGGATCCTGCTTCGATATAGGCCCTCTGCAGATCTTCCAGCACACCCGGGTGCTCCAGGACCCAGGCCTCAGTGCTCATGCCCCGGGGCATTCCTGCCTTGAACAGATTGGAACCTGTGGCTCCGTCAAGATACACGATCCCGCTTGATGTAAGCCGGGCAAATTCCTGTTTCGTCATCCTGTACTGCCTCCTTCCTGCCTGTTCTTTCAGGCAAAATGACCCTGTCATGATCCCACTTCAAAAACAAACATACCTGCGTTCCTGCCGCGGCGCGCTCTGTGCATGGCGCCTGCCTGCAGACACGGCAAAGAACCGCCGGACACATATATGCTTCTTTTGCGGTCAGGCCTTGCGGTGATCAAGCTTCTGGGAAATGTACATTCCGATCGCCTGAAGCAGCTGCACCAGTGCTACCAGGATCACGATCGTGACGATCATGATATCGGTCTGATAACGGTAATAACCAAACCGGATCGCGATATCGCCCAGACCGCCGCCGCCCACGGTACCTGCCATAGCGGAATATCCGAGGATAGTGCCGGTTACGATCGTAACACCCACAAGCAGGGATGTTCTGGCTTCTGCAAGAAGCACTTTAAATATGATCGTCATCGTGCCGGCGCCCATGCTCTGGGCTGCCTCGATCACGCCGCGGTCGACCTCCTTCAGGGATGATTCCACCATACGTCCGATGAACGGAGCTGCTGCGATCACCAGCGGAACGATGGTTGCGCTGGAACCATAGCTCTTGCCGACGATAGCCTTCGTGATCGGAATCACGAGGATCAGCAGAATCAGGAAGGGTACGGAACGCAGCAGATTCACAATGATATCCAGCACCCGGTAAACTGCTTTATTGGGATGAATACCGTCCTGATCGGTAACAGTGAGTATGATCCCGATCGGCAGTCCCAGCACATATCCGAAAAATGTGGAGACCAGTGTCATATACAGCGTATCGACCGTGCCTTCCCAGAGCATCGGTCCGTATTGATTGAAAAATTCTTTGATCAGATTCATCAGATTGCCCGGATTCATGATCCATTTCCTCCTGCAGCCTTACAGGCTTATTCTTCCGTCTCAACAAGCAGTTCTTCTTCCAGTTCCTCCACGATCACCTTCCGCTCACGCAGATATGTGATCATTCGGTCGCCGATCTCCCGGTCCTCCGGCAGCTGAAGGATCATTTCACCTGCGGCCGAACCTCCGATATCTCTTGTGGCTGCGTACATGATATTGACCGGCGTGCCGAAAGCCAGAGTCACATTGCCGATCACCGGTTCATAGGACGACTGCCCGTCGAACACGATACGAATGGTGCGCCTTCCTGTCATCCGCTCAACGCCCTTACTGCCGGACCCGATGATCAGGCGCTTTGCGGCTTCGGTCTTCGGACTTTCAAAGATCTCCCGGACAGTTCCGTGCTCCACCAGACTGCCGTGATCGAGTACAGCCACGTGACTGCAGATCTGCTGAATCACTGCCATCTCATGGGTGATCACCACGATCGTGATTCCGTAATCTTTGTTGATCTGCTGAAGCAGCGCCAGAATCGACCGGGTCGTCTGCGGGTCGAGGGCGCTTGTCGCTTCATCACACAGGATGATCTGCGGTTCATTGGCAAGAACGCGGGCAATGGCAACACGCTGTTTCTGTCCGCCGGAAAGCTGCGCAGGATAGGCTCTGGCCTTCTCCTCCATTCCGACCGTCTTCAGATATTCAAACGCACGTTTGCGCGCCTCCTTCCGGGGAATCCCACGGATCTCCAGCGGAAAACAGATATTATCGATGACATTTCGCTGCATGAGCAGATTGAAATGCTGGAAGATCATCCCGATGGACTGACGCGCTTTGCGCAGCTGCCCTTCGCTCAGTGAGAGAAGATCCTGTCCGTTCACTGAAACTTTGCCGCTGTCCGGCCTTTCCAGAAGGTTGAGACAGCGGACAAGCGTGCTTTTTCCTGCTCCGGACAGGCCGATAATGCCGAAAATATCTCCCTTTTCGATGGAAAAGCTGATATCCTTCGCCGCATCGACAGTACCCTCTTTCGTCTGAAATGATTTGTAGAGATGCTCTACCCTGATGATCGGTTCCATTCTTTATCCTCCAAAAAGTCTGCCGGTGCAGACCGGATCTTCGAGTATTCTTTTCCAAATGAATGGCAGGTTTCGTCTGTATAACCCATAAAACGAAATCCGCAGGCAGCACCTGCGGATTCCTTTAGCAGCAGTCGTTTTCCCTGCCAGATACCTGTTCAATTGTACAACAAAGCATTGTTATCCGCAAGTACAGGAAGCGGACAAAATGTGTTTACTCCGTCTCGGCGACTTCTTCTTCCCCTTCGACGAACGGGATCACGGCGCCATCATAAGTATCGTTGATGTAATTGCGGATCTCTTCTGACTTCAGGGCGCTGACCAGAGCCTGGATGCCTTCGCTGTTCTCGTTGCCGTTCTTGACTGCGATCACGTTCACATACGTTTTGGCTGCTTCGGAGTCCGAAGTTTCGTAAGCGATGGAATCCTGACCTACGGAGAAGCCTGCTTCCAGTGCGTAGTTGCCGTTGAGGACTACAAATGCAACTTCATCCTTCACACGGGAGACCTGCGCAGCTTCAAGCTCTTCGATCTTGATATTCAGCGGGTTTTCCTCAATATCATAAACCGTTGCCGTAAGACCTGCATCTGCTTTCAGGGTGATCACACCGTTGTCCTGCAGAAGAAGAAGCGCACGTGCCTCATTGGTGGTATCATTCGGAACTGCGATGGTGTCACCATCTTCCAGCTCATCCAGGCTGCTCTTCTGTCCCGGATAAATGCCGAAAGGCTCATAGTGGATTCCGCCTGCATTCACCAGATCCGTTCCCTGCTCCTCATTGAAGTTATCCAGATACGGAATGTGCTGGAAATAGTTGGCATCGATCTCTCCGCTGTCCACTACCAGGTTGGGCTGTACATAGTCCTCGAACTCGGTGATCTCCAGATCCCATCCATCCTTTGCCAGGATCTCTTTCGCTTTCTCAAGGATCTCAGCGTGCGGCGTCGGAGATGCAGCGACGGTGATGGTCTTGTCGTCATCTGCAAATGCGTTCATGGAAAGGGCCAGTACAAGAGCGCCGGCGAAAAATGCAGCAACCGATTTCTTTTTCATAATAATTACCTCCAATTCCTATAGGATATGTATGGATTTTAGCACTGTAAAGCGTTCCTGTCAATCGCAAATATTATAAAAAATCATTCCACAGTCACGCTCTTGGCAAGATTTCTCGGCTTATCCACATCCAGGCCTTTGGCCACGGCCACATAATAGGCAAGCAGCTGCAGCGGAATGATGGTCAGGGATGCAGCGAAATGCGGATCGATCTTCGGAACATAGAATACAAAATTCGCGCTGTCCTCGATCTTATAGTTGCCGTTTGTGGTGAACGCTGCCAGATATCCTCCGCGGGATTTTACCTCTACCATATTAGAAAGAGTCTTCTCCACCAGCGCGCTCTGGGTGAGAACACCGATCGTCAGCGTTCCGTCCTCGATGAGGCTGATGGTCCCGTGCTTGAGTTCTCCTGCGCCGTAGGCCTCGGAATGAATATAGCTGATCTCCTTCAGCTTCAGGCTTCCTTCCATGCAGGTAGCGTAGTCAATACCCCGCCCGATGAAGAAAATGTCGCGGGCCATAGCATATTTTGCTGCAATCCACTGGATCCTTTCCTCATGCTCCATGATACGGCGGATCTTCTCAGG
>CACZZH010000085.1 GCA_902785635.1 uncultured Lachnospiraceae bacterium | reverse complement strand
ACGAGATTAGATCTTTGAGTGCTTTATGCACTCAAAGCGCGTGCTGCACGGCTTCCGCAGGAAGCCTTCAAATGTGCAGCACTGCGATCCGCCGGAGGCACTGACGAAATGCTGATCAGACAGCATTTCGTCAAGCGCTTTGTGGCCTCTGCAAGTTTTAGACAAGGTGAGGAATCCTGCCCCTGAGGCCGCCTCAGCATACTCATGATCTGCAGTGATGCGCAAATGCGGAAAAACATTTACTTAAAATTACTGCGCAAGCCCCCCTACCTCTTATCCTTATCTATGAACTCCAGTGCGATCATCGCGATAAACGCATAAAGCAGGGCGAAGCCAGCCAGTATGGACCAGCAGTCGGTGATGATAAAGGGATCCCTTTCATATCTGGGATCCTGCCCGGCCTTAGCCGACTTTTCCAGAACGGCCTTTTTCACTTCCTCTTCTCCGAAGATATCAATGATCTCTCCGATCGTCACGGTCGCGTGATATTCTTTGCTGCGGCTCTCTTCCAGCTGTGGAGAACTCGCGGCCCAGTCGATCACATCTCCCATCGTCAGCGGCTCTCCTTCGTGGTTTGTCAGTACTTCTTTTCCTGGCTCTTCTTCATTCAGCACAGGCATCTCCCGCAGCTGTCTGATCAGATCGCTTCTGCCGGCGTTTTCCTCTCCCATCAGTTCCAGCGCTTCCCCTGCGGAGACCGAACCTTCAATGGGAAGATTCTTCATCCTCCGGATCGTAGACCAGGCGGATGCCATGGGAAGACTGTTGTAGTCCGCCTGCGCGCAGATACACCGCAGACCGTAATTGGATAAAGTCAGGTTTGTTATGGGCTTTGTCCAGGAAGGCAGAGAAAAGATTCCGCCGGAGAAGACAAGCTGAAAGATCAGTATAAAGGGCATCACCGTCATGGCACCGGTGGTGGTCCGGACGACAGCGGAGATCAGAAGCGCCAGCATGTCTGCGGCATACGTGACCAGAAAGACAGTAATTCCCAGATCCAGACGGAACCATGGGGTCATAAAGCCTTCCTCCGGAAATCGGATCTCAAGCATCTGAAATACATACAGAAGAATGACCGTCTGTCCCAGACACAGCACTGCCTGATAGATCATGTGGGCAATAATATAGGAGGAAATATGCAGTCCGGACCGGTGTTCGCGTTTAACGATATCCCTTTCGCGGCAGATGACCTGGATGGAATTAAAACATGCGTTCCAGAGTCCTACACAGCCGATGGCAAAAGATCCCTTCAGAGTCCCTTCCATGGTCTTCATGAAATCTGTACGGATCACATAAGCCAAAAGTCCTGCGATCAGCGCAGCCATCGGAAATACCTTCCAGTCACTCTGATAAACGAACATACGGAAAAACTTTCCCAGTACGATCCGGATCTGTTCGATCCGGCCGCGGTGGCGTGTTCTCCGATATGCCTTACGCGTCTTCTCAGGCATTTTGCACCTCCAGATATTTCTCCACGAATTCGTCCGCGCGGCCTTCTCCGCCTTCTTCCATACGGTTGATGCTCATGACGATCTGTTCCATCTTCTCTTTTCCGAAAAAGACTCTCGCGTCCTCCACACTTCCATAGTAGGCAAGCCGGCCGGTCAGGTGTGAATCTTTCGCCAGAACGATCACATCATCAAAAAGGTCGATCACCCGATCCGGTGTGTGTGTGATGACAATGACGATCTTACCGCTGTCAGCGATCTTCCGAAGACGCGTCATCAGTGACCGGGCCATCACGCCGTCCAGTCCGGAATCCGGCTCATCCAGAATGAACAGAGATGGGTTTGCCACAAATTCCATGGCGATGGACAGACGCTTTCTCTGCCCGCCGGACAGTTTCTCCACCAGCGAATTCTTCACCGGTTCAAGCCCGAAGATTCCCAGCACCTCATCCACCTGTTTTTTTCGCGCCTGTGCATCCGCTGCCAGAGGCATTCGCAGGGCGGCGGAATCCGAAAGTGTACGCAGCACCGTATCATTATCCCTCATCAGATCACGCTGGGGGACATATCCGATCTCATACTGAATCGTCTTATAATTCTTGTAGACATTGTTCCCGTTCAGAAGCACGCTTGCCCTGGCCTTTTCATAACCGTTTATTGCATTGATCAGGGTCGTTTTTCCTGCTCCGGAGCCACCCAGAAGCAGCACCATATGCCCGGGAGGAATGACCATGTGTATGTCTCTGAGGAGATACTTCTTGTCGAAGATCTTTCTCGCAGTGCGTTCCTCCAGATTGACCGTCAGCCCGTTCCCCATGTTGGAGATATAGGTGCCGGATACCCTGGCAGCATTCTCCTCTTCCATCTCCTTCACGGTCCATACCGGATCGTATTTATGGGAAAAGCCCCAGATGGCTGCAGGAATAAACGGGAACGTGAACCAGAGAAGGATCCACAGTTTGGAAGCCTGGTATACTTCACATATGCCGCTGTAGATACGGATGCGGTAGATCACACCAATCACCGCGGTCATCACACTTAATGTACCTGCCAGAAAGTAAAACATCGAACCCCGGCTCATATAGTAGAAAGCAAGACCCAGTGCAGCCCTCAGCACATCCACGCAGGCTGTCACCTTTCCTTCGGGGATCCTGTCTGCACACTTGCCCAGGAAATAGATTCGCAGAAAGGGGACCAGAGCCCAGTAACGCTTCACACCGCATTCAGGAAAAAGCAGAAAAAGCGCGATGGAAAATAATATCTCGGATATAATATCCGCCATGTTAAAGGAACCGAAAACAATCGTAAGAAGTATCAGCATATGTCCGCCATCCCTTCAGAATATTTGTCGAACTTCCCGCAGGAGGATCTGAACGATCATCCGGCATAATACAATGTCTCAAAGAAGCTTTTTTCGTCTTCTCCTTCTATTGTCCTCGGCCACACATTAGTATCAATGAGAATACGGACCGTACTCCCGTCACCCCGGCGCACGTCCACAAATGAATCTCCGTCGGTACGGGTGATCATGAGCATCTCTCCTGCCGGAACGACAAGCCTGCCGCCGGTCATTTCCCCTGTGGCCTCATCCAGTTCCTCCACCGGCAGATCCCGGACGGTAAGCAGCGGATGGGCGGAGGGCACGGTATAGTATTTTTCCAGAGGGATAGGACCGTATTCCCCTGCCTTGTAACAGCGCTGTGCACAGTAGGTGCTCAGCAGATCGAACCGAGACGAAAGCAGGAAACGCTCCGGGTCCAGCGGCATTGGCCGGAAGAATGCGTCAGCTTCACTGCCGTATACTTTATAGAGGCCTG
Organism: uncultured Lachnospiraceae bacterium; assembly: GCA_902785635.1. Lineage (GTDB taxonomy): Bacteria > Bacillota > Clostridia > Lachnospirales > Lachnospiraceae > Merdiplasma. The sequence goes on along the minus strand of CACZZH010000085.1, from coordinate 8,682 downwards.
CACCGGTCACGGTCGTGACCAGGCGCGGCTGCGGACCGTTTAAGTCCACCACAAACAGATTGTGCCAGTCATTGTCAGAGGTGGTATCGATGTACAGATAGTTATTCCCGTCCCGCAGATGCATCAGTACCGGAAGAATATCATAGCACCACATGTCTCCCACCAGTGTGCTGCCCTGGTATGTACGGCTATCTATATCGATCCGTATGCTCTCGATCCGGCTGTAATCGGTATAATTTGGGATGATAGAGATCTTCTCAAAGCTTCCGTCGCCGTCAAGATCCATCGAAACTCCCTGCCACCAGTACGGCTGTGCACAGGCAAAGGATCCATCCATGCAATAATCATTCCGGAAAAGGCCGGGGTGCTGTGCATAACTGAGCTCAACGAAAAGACAGCCTTCTGCGTAGGACGCGATCTCGTATGGATTGAAGTAAAAAACGATCCCCTGCGGATCCATCAGCCAGGTGTATTGGTCGTCTTCAGGATCGAAACCATAGCCTTCCAGGCTTCCACCGTTACTTGCAAAAGAACTATCCGGGTATTTCTCAGTGAGTGCAAACTCCAGTATCGTACGCAGCAGACCTTCATCGGTGATCACATCCGCCAGCTGCAGTTCCTTTCCGGTCGACGGATCAAAGTTTCTGCCGCTGTAGCTGTAATATCCATGCACCCCGCCGGAATAGCCGTAAAAAGATGCAAGGAAACTGAACACTTTTTCATCAGACCGCCGTGGATACACATCATATTCCAGAGATGCCGACACATCAGGGCTGGCTCCAAATGTACGGATCTCACGGATCTCCTGACAATAATCATGGAAAGTGGATTCCTGACGCATGCCCTCTTCGGAAAACCAAGTGTCCAGTGCCTGGTTCAGCGCCGGATACTGCGCAGCCTCTTCACCGGAAAGGCGCAGTTCCTGCCAGTGACCGCTGCCCACATAAGACTCCTCATCATAGTCCTGCAGCATGTACTCCTGTACGGTGACCGCATGAAACATCCCTGCCGTGCTGAGCGACAGACCGGCTGCGAGCAGCAGCGTTCCCATTCCCTTCAGCACTGTTCCTGTGTTATTTCGCAGTTTCTGCATTTTGCCCATGATCCCACCCGCTTTCGCAATCTGTTCAGAAAATGTATTTCATCTGGCGTATTTCCAGTGCCTCCTTTCGAAGCAGACATCCTGCCTGCATTTTACCATCTGTGTCATGTGCTCTTCAATGTTTTCCTTATCAGATTTCACGATTGATATTGGACACCGCTGCAGGTATACTGGTTTCAATAGGTCCGTGTGTTTACGGTCACTGCGGACCGGAAGAAAACGATCGGATAAAAGTCAGATCCCGGAAGCTCTGTCAGGGACAAGGAAAGGAGTGCAAAGATGCAGAAAAAACGAAACTGCAGGAAAATGTCATCGTATTTCCCGAAACACCTGCTGAAGTTGATCTTTACCCTGTTTATTACGGCTATTTTTCTGGCGAAGCCGGTTCCTGCAGGTGCCCAGACAGTGATCGATGTGCCTGTGAACCAGAGCGACAACTACAGCAAAATGTATTCGGAGGAATTCTCCATACGAATGGAGGATGAAGATATCACCCCGGGTTATCATCATCAGCTCTCCGGAGCAGATGAAATTCCCACAGAAGTCTATGCCCGGATGACATTTTCGGCAATCTCTGAGATCTGGCTGGCCATTGACCTTCCTATGATCACCAGAGGAACGAATTTTTCTTCTATCAGCTATGATCTTCTGATGGCTGACCAGAAGACTGTGATCTGTTCTCACACAAGATCCCTTGCATCATACCGTGCGACCAACCTGATGCTTTTCCGTGCTGTGCTTCCTGCCGGAACTTACTATCTGCGGCTTCATCATTTCTATAACGGAGACTGTTATACGACCCTGAAGACGAAACTTACCACAGAATATTCCGCCAAATTTTCCATACAGGAAGATGACCTGAACGGCTCGAACGATACCCGGGATGGTGCTGCTCCGCTCTCCGGGAATACTTACGGATACCTTTCCTATTTCGGAAATGATCTTCAGGACTGGTACGTGTTTGATGTCGGAAAAGAAGGAGCGGCACTAACCGCTCAGCGCATTGGAGAAGGATGGCTTTCCTTTGAGATTCTCGGGGAAAACGGAGATACCGTTGCAGCAAAGCAGCCTCTTTATGACGGGAATACTGCAGATCCGGTAAAGAATGAACTGAAAGAAGGCCGCTACTATCTTTGTATTTCCTATGAAGAATCCGGTTCCGAAGAAAATATCCTGAACCGCCGGGGAGGACTCTACGGGATCAGTCTGAAACAGAATCAGGACCAGGCAGGCCAGTCTTTCTCCGGAAGCAATACATCTGATTCTTCCGTATCCTCCGGAAACAGTACAGGCGATTCCTCCGCAGGTACGGGAACCGACAGCACTTCCGCTGCAGCGGGCAGCCTGGCCAAAGACTCCGGTTCAGTCTCCGCAGCCCTGAAAAAAGGTGCCGTAAAAAAGATCTCCGGACAGAAATATACAGTAACCAGTCTGGCCCTGTCCGGGAAAAAGGGAACAGTTTCTCTGAAGACCGCCGCGAATAAAAAGGCAGTCACGGTTCCCGCAAGCGTTAAGATCAACGGAAAGGTCTATCTGGTCACTGCGATCGGAGCCAATGCATTCCAGGGTGCAAAGATTCGTTCCGTTACGATCGGGAAAAATGTAAGCAGGCTCGCTAAGTATGCGTTCCGCAAGAGCAAAGCCGTGACGGTCACGCTGAAAACAAAGAAGCTTACAAATGCTTCCGTCAGGGGCTGCCTGAAGAGTTCAAAGGTAAGTAAAATACTTGTGAAGGTCGGCAGCAAAAAGGTAAACGCTTCCTATGTGAAGAAATATAAGAAATATTTCACGAAAGCAAATGCCGGTAAGAAGGCAGCAGTGAAGTAAATTATGCGTCAGAGATAAAAAAAGCTGCGCATCCTGCCGGAGGCTTTTTGTCTCATAGGAAATTCGACGGAAAAACCCTATGAGACAAAAAAGCGCTGAGAACGTGTTTTGAAATTCATAAACACGATTCTCAGCGTTCTTTTTTTCTTATAAATTCAATACTCCGGATGAGCAGACCATGGAATCATGACTGCGTTCCAAGATATATTTTTGTTCTCTGACGCATCTTCCAGTAAACAAACAGCAAAGCTGCCACTGCCAGAGCTGTGATCACCCATGCCCATATCGGCACATCCAGAATGTTGAAACAACGCACGTTGATCCACATCTGATTGATCGTATCATTTTTCTCACTGTCAAAGAACACCATGATCGAGGAACGGCTGATCGCTTCCTCAGAGGGGTACTGTGCTCCCAGCTGACGGATCAACTGCTCTTCAGGCACGGACAGAATATAATTTTCGTCTTTTGAATCACCGGAGAAGAAATAACCCAGTGGATAATCGACGACATCTTCCTCATCTTCCTCCGCTCCATAGGTCCAGTCCACATATTCAAAGATACGGCTGTCATCTCCTCCACCGATCACTGAAGTATAACCGATATAGTACATGTTCCGGATCGCATTATCCGGACGGGAACAGAAATTAATGAAAGCCTCAGCAGCATGCTGTTTATCAGGATCTCCCTCAATGCCGCTGCGCAGCATGACCCAGCCGTCAAAGTAAATATTGGTGGATTCTTCCGGGATCGCGAAATTCAGATAATAGTCATCCTCCTCTGCCTGATCAATGGTATATACTGCATCACCCGACCACTGATAATTGGCAAGTACCTTGCCGGTGATCATGTCCGCCTTACCGGAATCCGTCTCAAAGGAATAGACATTGTCCTTCACATCCTGCAGATAGTCCTGCACGCTCAAAATCGTCTCAGGCGATACATCATTCATCTCCTCCTCGAGCCGTTTTTTATAATCCGGCTGACTGATGAAATCCGTACTGAGCAGCAGATCCGACTTAAGCGCGCCTACTGCCGCAAAATAGGAATCCCGGACATTATCCTTGATCGTCACCTGACGGTCGTACTTCGGATCTCCGAGCACCTTCCAGGTGGACGCCTCTTCATGGGTGAGCGCATCGGGATTGTACACGATCCCGGTCACGCCCCACATATATCCGGCAGCGTAATCGCTCCACTTCTCTCCGTTGATCTCATGGTCTTCAAATACGCCACGGATGTAGGGTGATACGCCGTTGGTATAATAATTATAAGGGTTTGAGCTGTCCTTGAACGAGTCGGAGAGCGGCACGAGCTGCTTCTCCGCCATCAGCTTCATGAACATGTATTCGGACGGGCACACCAGATCATATACATCCCCGAGGGTCAGCATATTGTAAAGATCTTCGTTGGTGCCGAAGGTCGAATACTCCACCTTCACGTTAATGCCATAGGTATCGCGGTACCATTCCTCAAAATCATCGATCATGGAATTCTCGCCGAAAATATCTCCGCTTTCCAGATCAATGGTATCGCTCTCTTCCCATTCACCAAGGTCTATATATTCTTCCCAGTTGCAGATGCGCAGGACGACCTTCTTTCCGGAGGGAGTGGATGTGGAAGGTTCCTCTGTCTGTTCAGAAGACGCGGACACGCTGCCGGTCATCCCTGACAGCCCCAACACTGCCGTAAGAAGAAGGATTCCCGTCTTCCGGCCGTTCCCGGGTACCTTATGCTTCAGTCTGCTCTTACTCATGCCCCGGCCCTCTCTTTCGCTGTGTCCTTTGTTCCGCGGATGTTCACAACTGCAACGATCAGCACGACCACTGCAAAGATCACTGCGGACAGCGCCCACAGAGCCGTTTTTATAGTGGTCTGGGATCCTTTGGTCGCATTGACGACATATGTGCTGATCGTGTCAAAAGTCGCCGGTTTGGTATAAGTTGCGATAAAATAATCGTCCAGGGAAAGCGTGATCGCCAGCGCAAAGCCCGACACGATACCGGAGGAGATCTGCGGGATCACAATGCTGCGAAGCGCTCTTGCAGGAGTTGCCCCAAGATCCAGCGCAGCCTCATAAATGGAGGAATCCATCTGCTTCAGCTTCGGAATAACTGAAAGATAAACAAAAGGCGCACACAGCACGACATGTCCGATCACCAGCGGAATAAAGGTATCTTTGCTCACTCCCAGTACGACCACCAGCAGTATGCATACGGAGAAACCGGTCACGACATCCGCATTGATCACGGGTACTTCATTGAGAGAATTGATCAATGTTCCTGCCTTTCTGGAAGAATAAAAAGAACCGATCGCTCCCATTGTCCCGAGAATGGTCGCCAGGAAGGCAGCACCCACCGCCAGAAGGATCGTTCCGAAGATCATGCTGCGCAGCTCAGGTGTAGTAAACAGCGTCACATAATTCTTCATGGAAAATCCGCGTATGGCTCCGATCGTTGTGGCATTCGTGAAGCTGTACAGAATCAAAATCAGAATCGGAGCGTACAGAAACACGAGCACAAAAAGGATAATAAATAATCTCAGGCCTTTTTTCACAGCAGTGCACCTCCGACAGCATTTTGATTATCATCTTCCATTCCCCGGGTAAGAAGGGTAAAGAGAATGATGATGGCAAGAAGGATCAGTGCGATCATGGATCCGCCGTGCCAGTTGTAGGCGGAGAAATAGCTTCCGATCAGGCTTCCCATGATGTATGTGCTGTTGTACAGCATATCCAGTACCACATAGTTGGTCATCGCAGGCAGGAATACCATCGAAACACCGCTTACGATTCCCGGAACAGAAAGGGGAAGCGTGATCTTCAGGAATGCGCTTACATCGTTCGCCCCCAGATCCTTGGCCGCCTCGATCAGCGATCCGTCCAGACGGGAAAGGGTATTGTAGATCGGAAGGATCATAAACGGAAGAAAATCATAGGTCATGCCTACAACTGCATTCGTAAACGGGAACCTGGCAAGATTTCCTTCGAACACCGTGAGCAGTTCCTTCAGTGCGGTAATACGCAGGGAAAAATTGATCCACATCGGCATGATGAACAAAAGGATCAGTACCTGTTTGCGCTTGAGATGACTCGTTGCAAGTATATATGCGGCAGGATATGCCAGAAGAAGGCATACGAGCGTTGTAACGAATGCGACCGCAAGAGAATAGCACAGAGTACCAAGCGTGTTGGGGTCTGTGAAAAAGCCCGTAAGGTTGGCAACGGTAAAATGTCCCTGGCCGTTGGTAAATGCATAATACAGCAACACCAGGAGCGGAAGAGCCACGAACAGGACCAGGAACACAGCATAGGGGATCCCAAGGCTCTTTCTGGAAAATTTCAATACGTGCATGATCTTCAATCCTCTTAATTATCTTATTTCTTCAGGCGGAAAGACATCTTTTCGACCGGCATCAGCAGACCTACATGGTCATCCATATTCCACAGATATTCATCATCTACGATGAAATCCTGTCCCAGATCCGTGTGAATGACATAGCTGTAGTGGTCGCCCTTGTAGATCAGATTGCTGATATAGCCGTCCACCAAGCCTTCCTCTACCTGGTCCGTCATGCGTATATCCTGAGGCTGGATCGATACAATAATACGGTTGCGATTCGGATCGATCGTATCACCTGCGGCATCCACAAGAGTGCCGTCCTCATTACGGTGACTGCCCTTGATGATCCTGGTTACACTGGTATCAAGCACTTTTCCGTTGAATTCCAGACGGAAATCGGAATTGATGTCGGCAGTGAAATAATTGGTGTTATCCTCTGCGATCATGATATGGATGTTATCAGGTGCGACTCTCATTCCGACCGTATCCCCAACCTTCGGGGTGTTGACCGACTGGATCACCATCTCATTTCTGCCGGACTGTACCGTGATCTCATAATGCATTCCCTTGAAGATCACAGAAGATACGGTTCCGCGGATGGTTCCCTCATCCACAGGCGTGATCTCCACGTCCTCCGGACGGACCACTGCCGTGATGTGCGTTCCCTTCTCCACATCGTCCACGCAGTCGAATTCACCGCCGCAGAAACGGGCCTTCAGATGACCGGTCATGATTCCGTTGAAAATATTGCTCTCGCCGATAAAGTCCGCAACGAATGCATTCTTCGGCTCGTTATAGATATCCTCCGGCTTGCCGATCTGCTGGATCTTTCCCTCCGACATGACAACGATCGTGTCGGACATGGTCAGAGCCTCCTCCTGATCGTGCGTAACATATATAAATGTGATACCAAGACGGTCATGCATCTCCTTTAATTCGAGCTGCATCTCCTTGCGCATCTTCAGATCCAACGCTCCGAGAGGCTCATCGAGAAGCAGGATCTGCGGTTCATTGACAACAGCCCTCGCAATTGCGATACGCTGCTGCTGACCGCCAGAAAGCGTACTCACACTGCGGCCTTCAAAACCCTCCAGATCCACCAGTTCCAGAACACGTTTGACTTTTTTGTTGATCACATCCTCTGAAAGTTTCTTCTGACGCAGTCCGAAAGCGATATTCTCATAGATATTCATGTGCGGGAACAGCGCATATCTCTGGAAAACCGTGTTGATCGGCCGCTCATAAGGCGGAAGATCCGAAATATTGCGACCGTTCAGCAGGATCTCACCTGATGTCGGCAGCTCAAATCCTGCGATCATTCGAAGCGTAGTCGTCTTACCGCATCCTGACGGACCCAGAAATGTAACGAACTCACCCCGGAGGACATACAGATTAAAGTCCGACACGGCAGTAAACCCGTCTTCATAGGTCTTGGTGATATTTTTCAGTTCAATGATTTTTTCATTCTGATTTGGCATTTTCAGGATCTCCCAATTCTCATTTTTTAAACGTGCATCACAGGTCAAAAGCTCGGAGGCGTACTTACCCATACAAACTGGGCAGGATTCGCTGTCGTATTCTCGATGTAATGCATCGTATCCGCTTTAAAGTAAAAGCTTTCTCCCGCCTTAACGATAAAATTCCTGTCCCCGAGGTGGAGCCGGATCCTTCCGGATATCACATATCCGAATTCCTCTCCCTCGTACGGATTAACGCTGGCCAGCTTCTGATGCGGCAGGATCTTCACCAGCAGCGGCTCCATCTGATTCTTCTGGGCAGTGGGAACGATCCATTGTATGCTGTTCCCGCCCTCATCGATCTTCTCGAAAAAACCCTGTTCCGAGAATACCACCGGCTCATTCTGTGCCTCCCTGAAAAACTCGGACGGAGTCGTGCCGAGGCATTCGATCAGATCCAGAAGCGTGATCACCGACGGTGCTACGATTCCGTTCTCCAGCTGTGAGATATATCCCTTTGTAAGTTCTGTACGGTCCGCCAGTTCCTGCTGGGTCAGACCGATCTGCTTTCGCAGATCCCTTATCCTGCTTCCGATCTGTTTATTAATACTGTCTGCTTCCATCTATGTTCCCTCCGAAAGCGAATATGTAATTCTAAACTTACGATTTCGTGTTACTTAACCCACGTGTCTGATTATAGTATTCCTAAACAAAATGTCAACTGTTAATTATCTCATTTAGAGAAGCAGGGTGAACCATCAGAATTGGACAAGAAAAAAAGGATGCTCACTGGCATCCTCCGATTATTCTATATGTTTTTCCGCAGCCGCGATTTCACTCAAATGGACGGCATGCGCGCCATCGGGGGCAGGGATCATTACCGCGAAACCCGGACCCACTCCGCCGAGCTCTCACCCAACTCCGTCTAAGGCTCCGACGCATTCGCGCATAGACG
>CACZZH010000084.1 GCA_902785635.1 uncultured Lachnospiraceae bacterium | reverse complement strand
CCCTTTTCAGCTTTTCATTTCCGGGAGCCGCCATATTCACGAAAGCAGACAGCACCTTCTCTGAAAGCACTGTGGCATAATAGGGAAACTGCGACTCGTCCCCGTTCCACAGATGCTCCAGGACGTCCCTGCCAAACGCCGCAATGCTCTCAAAGGTCTGCCCCTTCCAGAAAAACCCTTTCCGCCCGGGATCGATCTGGTGCAAAAGCCGCCAGTAGATAATGTCGTCCTTCCCGTTCTCCCTGGCAGCCTCTTCTTCCGCCGCCTGGCATTTTCCCGCCAGTTCCCGGTTCCATGTACGCAGATATGCCGTAAGCTGCCCCCGGAATACCTGCTTCTTTCCTTCCTCCCAGTTTTCCGCAAGGGCCGGGACCAGCGCCGCCGGGTCCGTAATGATTTCCCCGAGGAATTCAAAAAGCGGCATATTTCCCCGGCCTGCATCCGGGCGGTCTTCGCCCGGAATCCTGAGGTTTTCCCCGTCCAGCCACATTTTCACTTCTTCATAGGTCCAGCGGCGGTCCGGATCGTTTTTGTTATTCCGGTTCGTGATGTCATAATATGTCAGAGCGCAGATCAGATCCTGCAGCGATGCAGACATCTCTTCGGGAAACGGGATCTCCCGGGCGGTGATGCTTTCTTCGATCTCCTCCGGCTGCATGCCGGCAAAAGGCGTATACCCGCAGTACAGCTCAAACAGGGTGATCCCGAAAGAGTAGTAGTCCGAGTCTTCACAGTAAAGGTCCCGGAATGTCTCCGGCGCCGAATACTCCGGCGACATTCCCGTTTTTGCCATAAGGATCTCCCCTCTGCCCTCCGCTGCCGAACTGATGCCGAAGTCGATGATGGATACCGTTTCCCCGTCGCCGCCCATCATGATATTGGACGGCTTCAGGTCCCTGTGGAGTATTCCGGCATCATGGATCGCCTTCAGCCCTTCATTGATACAGGGAATGATCGTCTTCCGCAGCTCGTCTTCCGTATATATCTTCCCCGCAAGACTCCCGTTCTCAAAGTAGGGCAGGATCACAGCCGGAAAACCCCTGTGGCTCCCCGCCTCAACCGGCTTCGCCACATAAGGTGAATCGATCGTCCTCAGCCGGTCGACGACTTCCTGGGAAGGCGCAGACCGGCGCTTATAAACTTTTGCCGCGAACTCTTCTCCTTCGCAGATGCTAAGATACAGATCCGCCTCGCCGGATAGTTCCTCCAGCTGCCGAACCACCTGATATTTGCCGAGGATCATCTCTCCCGCAAGGATCTCCTCATGAATCTCCTCATGGATCTCTTTCCGGATTCCTTCCCGCACTTCCACCTGAATCGTAGAAGCGCCGGCGGTTTCCATGCCGTCCGTCCGGTCGTAATTCTGCCGGTCATACTCCTGACGGCCATACGGCTCTATGCTGTCCGGATCGATCTCCGGATTGATTATGGTCCTTCTGCTTTTCCGTCCGGAATTCTCTCCGGCCATGATCTTCCTCCCTTCCCTGCCGCCGGCGCATACCTCTTCGCGAAGCAAGTTCCCTGCTGTCAGGTCCTGTTCCTTCGCAAAGCACCTTCTTTTGCTGCCGCTTCGTTCGCTGCTGCCGCTTCGTTCGCTGCTGCCGCTTCGTTCGCTGCAGCTTGTCCATTCGCTGCAGTCGGTTCATTTGCCGCGTCGATCGCGCTCCGGATGAACTGCAGGAGTTTCTGTCCTTCGCTCTCCGGATTGCGGAACCATTCCACCGACCATATCCGATACAGGTTCCATCCCATTTCCCTGAGGACACTGCCGCGCAGCCGGTCACGGTCGCGGGCTGTCTTCGCGGAAACATAGGAATATCCGTCGCACTCCACGCCGGCTGCGAACATACCCGGTATCTCCGGATGTTCCACTGCAAGGTCGATCCGGTATTCAGAGCATCCGACGTGCGCTCTCGTTTTATATCCCTTATCGGTAAGAAATTGCTGTATGGCATTTACAAGCTCATCGGGTCTTGGCGCATGCCTCGCGGAAACCGGAGCTGCCCCGCCGTTCATTGCAAATTCAATATAGGAACGGAGCAGGCGGATCCCCTCGGACTGCGTCCTCGACAGATCCAGATCCGACGGCAGGATCGAGCTTATCAGTTTGAGATTTGTTTTTGCTCTTGTGACGGCAACATTCAGTCTCCGCTCGCCGCCGGCTGCCCCCAGCGGGCCAAAGCGCATGGCCATCGGCTTTCCGGTATCCTTCTGCTCCTTTGTCTTCGCATATCCGATACTGAAGAAAATGGTATCACGCTCATCGCCCTGTACATTTTCCAGGTTCTTTATGAAGAAAGCCTCTTCTTTATCCTCCGCAAAGAATCTCTCGTATTCCGGGTTCTGCTCGCGCAGCTTCCGGATCTCCCGGGAGATCGCTTCCTGCTGCTTTTCGCTGAAGGCAATGATCCCCAGTGACCGGTCGGGGTGCTTTTCGATATGCTCCCTGACAAGATCTGCGCATCGTTTTGCCTCCGGGACATTGCAGTTTTTCCCTCTGCCCTCGTAGCAGCCGTCCTCCACGAAGATAAATTCAACGCCGGTGTCCGGCCCGTTCTCGCTGCAGCCGGGAAACGTGATCAGCTCGCTGCGGTAGATCTCCCGGTTTGAAAAGGCGATCAGATTCTCATGCCTGCTGCGGTAGTGCCAGCGCAGCGTCCTGCACGGAAGTACGCCGGCTGCCTCCTCAAGAATGGAGTCGTATCCCCCGTCCTCATATTCGTCCGCATCCTCATCATCGTATTCATCAAGGCCGCTGCCGGTCCCTGCCGAGAAGAAATTCGTCGGCGGCAGCTGCTTTGTATCTCCGGCGATGATGACCTGATCCGCCCGGAAGATCGCACCCACCGCATCCTCCGGAAAGATCTGCGAGGCTTCATCAAAGATGACCATGTCAAAATGATAGTCTTCCGCATTCAGGAAATATGCCACAGAAAGCGGAGACATCATCAGGCATGGTTTCAATGTCAGCAGCAGGGACGGTATCTCATGGAACAGTCTGCGCAGCGGCATGATCCGCCTCTTTTTCTCCATTTCACGCCGCAGGATTCCCAGTTCGGACCCGGCATCTGCCGCAGCGTTCCTGTCCGGGAATGTTTTTATGATGCTTTCACGGATCCTCTGCCTGGATATTTCGAACTGCTTTTCATCGAGCCGGACAAATTCACCGAGTCTGCGCTCATGGATACTTCTCCGAAAGGTCTGTACCGACGGCACATCTGCAATGGCAAGACTGAGCCACTGCATGTAAAAGCCCCTCTCAAAGGCTTTGCGGACATCTCTGACCGTATTATTCCTCTTAATGATCCTGCCCGTAAAATCTCCCAGTCCCTTTTCGTCACACGCTTTCTTCGTTTCCACAAGATCAAGCCATTTAGGAAGCTCGGCGTATCCGTTCATGCAGGCGCTGACCTTTTCCGCCGCAGCATGCAGCACCATGTTCTTCATATCCGAAAGCGGAAACAGCCGGTCGAAAAAGGCAAAATCATTCGCGCTCTTTTCCATCAGAGTGCGGATCCTTGCAAAATACCGTTCAGCCTCGGCGCGCTTTGCGGCATCGGCCGATACGGCATCGGCCAGTCCCTGCATCTTAGGCTGTGCACAGATCCCCTCACAGGACGCGAGGAATTCCTTCTCTGCCCGGATCTCGCCAAGAAGCTGCAGTACATTTATGATCTCCGCATCCCCGATCTGTGCTCCGGCGGACCGGGACAGCGTCCTCATCTGCCGGATATCTTTTCGATAGGATGCCTTCCATCTGCGCAGCAGGCCTGTGTGCTCCGTTTTGAAGCGGCTTTGCATCGCGGCAGAGTCGATCTCCAGAATCTCCGGTCCCCACTCAGACAGCACCTGCTCCGTCAGCTGCTCAAGCTTTGCCTGATGCAGAGGCCGTGCGGTCACTGCCTCATACGCTTCGATCTGCTCCTTCACATCGCTCCAGGCCGGGTTCAGACAGCAGCCGTAATTCTGGTTCAGGTAAGCAATGAGACATTCCATCTCACCAAGGTCTCCGGCCAGGCCGTCCGCTGCATGCATCATCTGCTGTCTGAACATCTGCCCGGAGGAAGCTGCGCTCGTATCTGCCCAGGGATTCTCCGTCAGCGGTCCTTCCATGGCGTTTAATGCTTTCTCAAAAGCATCCGCCAGACGCAGAAGAGAAGCGAATTCTTCTCTGCTGATATTTGCCGGATCACGGAGCTTAAACTCGATCGCGGAAGCATCGGAAAGCTGCGCCAGCCTTCCGAATACCGTGTAAACGCTCTCCCCGAAGGGTTCGATCTTCTGATGCAGCTCTTTCACGTATGTGTTCAGATACCGGCGGTCATGGAAGAGCTGCGTCAGTTCTTCCATGGCGGAGCGGTCCTCATATCCCGGGCTCAGGCTGAGGTTCGCTCCGATATTGTCGATGATCTGTCTTTTGTTTGCCTTATAGCTGTGCAGGGACAGGCAGAAGTCGTCCAGCCCCGCCGCCGTCAGCCTTTTCAGCACGACCTGCAGAGCAGCCGCCTTTTCGGAGACAAACAGTACCTTTTTGCCGTCTCCCAGCGCCTCCGCGATGATATTTGTGATCGTCTGGCTCTTGCCGGTACCCGGAGGTCCCTGCATTACAAAGCTGGCCCCCAGTCTGGACAGATGGATCGCTTCCTCCTGGCTGGAATCCGCGTCCATGACCTCGTGCCGGTCTGCCGGATCGGTTTTATCAATATTGAATTTCCCTGCCCCGGCCGGCAATTCGCCCAGCGCGTGCGCGTCTCCTGCGATCGCCCGGATGAGGGGGGCATTCATCATCTGGTCCCGATGATCATTCAGGTCGTGATACATGCTGATCTTCAGGAATGAAAGCAACCCAAGACTCACCTCCCGGATCAGCTTCCAGCCCTTTTTATCCAGGATCTCCTCGATCTGCTCAAGATAATTCTCAAAGGACCTCCTGTTCTTCAGTTCGAAGACAGGCAGATCGATCCCGTAATTCTGATGAAACAGATAAGCCAGCGTGGGATTGACCACGATCTCATCATCGTTCCTGCGGATGGTATAAGGCGCATTCAGCGACTTCACTCCCAGCTGCACAGGCATCAGCAGCAGCGGCGACTTCAGCCACGGCGCGCTCTCCCGGCTGTGTTCTCTCCAAAGCAGAAAACCAAAGCACAGATACAGAATCTGGATGCCCTGTTCTTCCTGCGCAAGCTTCGCCCTGGAACGGAGGTTCCCAAGAGTCTTTTCCCGCTCCAGGACCGTTCCTTCCGCCTTTATATCTCCGACATACACCGACAGCGGACAGGAAAGAGTCTCCAGCAAAGCCAGCATGCAGCAGGTCCGGAAATCCGAATCCTTGCTGACCGGCCGCTGAAACGTCAGCGTTCTGCCGCCGAAGGCCAGTAAATTGAACAATTCCTCCGGCCCCGGCTCCAGGATCTTCAGCGCCGTCCGCTTCGTCTCCCGGTAATGAATCATCCTGTTCCGCCTGCCGGTGTCCAGAAGCTTCTTCTTCCAGCAGTCGATCTTTCTTTCTGTTATGATCTCCTGTGCGGCCGATACTCCCGCTGCCATGTGCGCATACTCCTATCTTCGATAAATTACAGTCCGGCCTGTCCTGCTTTCGCCGGGCTGCGCGCCGGCTTTTGCCGGCATCTTCCCTGTCTGAAGTATATCCTGCACATCCGCATTTTCTGTTTTTTGCTTTCCCTTAAAAAGGGAGGCGAGAAAAAGGCCTGCCTCACCGAAGTGAGACAGGCCGCATGTACGGCTGAGGGGACAGGCCCCTTTTTTGTGAATGATCAGAACAGATTATTGATATAGTCCGTGAGTGCTTCGCGGTTATAGAAGTTCTCCGGTTTTGCGATCGTATAATCCGGTTCAACGCCGGAGTCTGTGATGGAATAGGTTCCGTTCTTAATGGACGCCATGTTGTACGGAGATGAGATCTGGATGCTGGTACCAATTGCGGTCGACATGGGAAGGACCATGCAGCTTCCGCCTCCGCTTGCCTTTCCGAGAAGGGTTACCTTATGGGAAGACCGGAAGATGCTGGCGAGCGTATTGGCACAGGAGAACGTCACAGGCGAGATAAGGCAGAACAGATTCCGGTCGCCAAGCGTATCCTTCTCATCATAGGAAGAATCCAGATTGATATCTACCTGGAAAGTCCCCACAGAAAGAGCGCCTGTCATGGAGTTCATCATATCGAACTGGGCCTCTCCCAGGAACCAGGCGGCTGTAACAGCACCTGAGTCAATGGCTCCGCCATTGTTAAGACTCAGGTCCAGGACAACATTTTCGATCGGGCTGTCTTCCCTGGTGATCTGCTTATGCGCGTAGTTGATCAGTGCGATCGTATCCGAAGAAAAATCGTCCGGTTTCTCCGGCACTGTTATCTCGCTCTCCGCGTTATAATACTCTCCCGCTGTATGCACCATGTTAAATAAGTCAAATGTGACATATGCGGTGTTTCCTACCTCTTCATAGCAGGGAATCTCATGGTCGGCCGCTGCCCTTGCATTGCGATACCGTTCTTCATCCTTTTCGTTCTGTAACACGGAAGGTCCGCGATTCTCAAAAGAATCATGGGAGACCGAAAGATAAGACTGCTTTACAAAGCTGGTATGCTGGTCATCCAGATAAAAATGGATGAAATCCATCAATGCTCCGTCCGCTTTTCCAGGATCTGTGCCGGCAAGCTTTGATCGATAACCGATCTCATCAAAGAATTCGTCGAAACTGTTGATCCCGTGTTGTTTTTTCAGGCCGTACAGATGGTCCAGAACAAGGCACAGTTCCCGGTAATTGAACCAGGCAAGTTCCTCACTTACGGGTTCATTCGGGCTTCCTTTATCATGTCCGAGTTTCTTTTCCCTTCTGGCATTGCTCTCGTTCCTCTGCTCCTCCGTTCCGTAAACAGTCATTCCAAACGGTGTCACAAAATCGCCAAAAAACATCATTTTCTGCTTTACCAGAAATACGCCTCTGTCATTGAAATACGGGTTTATATCTGAATTCAGCGCTATGAAAAAGTCTCCAAGCGTCTGCAGCGGAAGCAGATACAGGTTCTCCTCCTCTGACCGGTATACCGGGATGTCATAATCCTTCAGATTCAGAACGACCTCTTTTCCGTACCGGTCATATGCTCCCGCCTTTATGCGTTTGAGCAGGACATCACCGCCATTCTCATTTTTCAGATTGGTCGAGACATTATCCAGCAGACCGGTATTGCCTGCCAAATGGGTAAAAGCATCGAAATCCTCGAAGGTGATCGTTCCCTCCGTAAAATCGAACACCGCCGTGTAATCATTTTCACGGGTATAAGTAACGGTATCGCCATCTGCTTCCATCCCGACCTTGTAGTCCTTTATTTCAGAGACATCCTGATGAATCGTATTCATGATATCCTTCCAGTCTGCAAGATCGATGTATGGAACGCCGTAAGGATCCTCTTTAAAGTAGACGTTAAGGTCCCGGACATTGTCATAAAAAATAAGGCACGGATATCGGAAGGCTGTGACCGAAACCTTTTCCCCGTCGGAGCTCTCCATTTCATAGGTTCCCACTTCAACGCCTGCTTCACTCTCCGCTTTGGCTTCTGTCTCGCTCTCGGCTTCGATTCCTTCTGTTGCCGCTTCCGTTGCTGCTTCAGGCGGCTCCTCTGCCAAAGCTGCTGCAGGAAGTGCTGTAAGAATAACTGCTGCTGATAACAATGATGAAAGCACTCTCTTAAATACCATAATTTCCTCCTGTTCTGTTTATCCGATATTCCGGTCGACCCCCGGCCGCATTTCTCATCCGGCCTTACCCTTCCTGTCTATCATAACATACTTTTCATGAAACGAATCTGTCGATCGGTAATTCTTTGAAGGCAAAGCTTTTTCATTCCTGCAAAGCCTGTTCAGACAGCAGAGTCTGTATAGAAAACAGAAGATAGATGTGTTATAAAATATGTATGGCAATAATGATTGAAATTCGAAATTTTTAACAGAAAGGAGATCTGCTGTAATGATGATAAAATCGTTTCTGGCTGTTCTTGCAGGAGTATGCCTGCTGTCCGCCCCTGCTCTTGCAGAATCCGCCCAGACCGGACAGCCTGCCTTCACAGAGCAGACAACAAAGGTTATGGAAAATGGGGAAGAAGCCGGAGAGCTCTCTCTGCGTTTCTACGAAGCTTCACCTCACGTACCTTACATTGGCATGAATGAATATTCCGAGTATATGAAAAAGCAGCCTCTTACCGTTCATGCGAATGAAGACGGTACCTGTATGCTGGAAAACGGGGCCGGCGCACAGATCCAGTGTGATCCTGCTGCAGGGATGATCACTGTGCCGGACTGGAGCCGTTTTTTTGATATCCCGCTGCCCATCGAAAATGAAGCGCTCGGCTGGAAAGATACCACATGCGGATTTATCCGGATCATAGACGTCCAATTCGAGGGAGAACCAAAACCTGTCGAACTGGATTTCGCAAAATACGGAATCGCGGTCTATGCCGATCAGAACGACGTCTATCTTCCGGTCTCCACCATGTCCAATATCATGACGGATATTGCGACAAATCATATGCTGTATAATGGGAAAGATCTATATGTAAAAAGAATGGATCTTGAAATGAATCCGATAAAGGGATTTTTCAGTTCGGAAACGTTAAAAGCACAGATTCAGGGAGAAAACAGACCGGAAGATATCGTAAAACAGTGCTATGCGGACCTGTGTTTTACCCTCGATCATTTCTTCGGGCATCCCGGAATTGCCGCCCTGGATGACGCCCTTGCCGGGAAAGGGCTGGATCAGGCCCTGACGGATCTCGGGGAAGAAGGAACTTCCATTAAAGAAGGTCTGCTCTCAGCAAGCCTGACAGACTATATGGCTGCTATGAACAGGCTGTTCTTTGTCTATCTCGCCGACGGACATACCGTGTTCACCAGCAGCGTTACAATGGTGAAAGATCCCGATGTCGCGAAGCAGGTAGATTTCATGGCTGCCATAAGCCTCCAGGTTCCTAAGGCTATGATGGAAAGTCCGGTCGCGTTAAAGCAGACTGTTAATGAGGCGATTCCTGTAGAGCGTAAGATGATCTGGGGGGATGAGAACTATCGGGAATACGGTCACACAGCCATTATCCGGCTGGATCAGTTCATGCCGGACGAAGCCGGATGGAAAAGCTATTATGCCGGTGAAGGCGACTTCCCGCAGGACTGCCTTGGAATTGTGATCTCCGGATTAAAGAAAGCATCGGAAAATCCCGAGATCGAGAACGTGATCTTCGACCTTAGCTGCAACAACGGCGGAAGCCCGGATGTGATGATGGCGATCCTTGCAGTGACCACCGGACAGAATCAGCTGTATGGATATCACAGGATAACCGGACGGAAGATGGTCTTTACCTTTGAGGCGGACACCGATTTCAACGGCGTATATGATGAGAAGGATAAAGAGGTCTCGTACGATTTCAACTATGGCGTACTTACGACCCGTCATGCATTCTCCTGCGGCAACCTGTTTCCGATCATCGCCCGGGAAAGCGGCGCCGTAGTCATCGGGGAACCCACCAGCGGCGGTTCCTGCTGTGTCCAGGTCGGGACCGATGCAGAAGGCTTCAGCTATATCTTTTCAAGCGGGCAGTGGCAGCTTACGGATGCACAGGGCAACTCTGTAGAGGGCGGCTGCACAGTCGATATTCCTATTGAGCCGCAGTCGAGCAGCATCATTGATTCGCTTGCTTCCCTCGTCGGCATAGACAGCGGAATTCCTGCTTTCTTCCCGTATTATGACGACAAGCTTCTGGATGGACTGATCAGCGATTACTTCCGGAATGAAGCAGGTATGGATCTGGCAGCCTGACGGCTGTGTGCCGGAGGCTTTTTGCCTCATAGGAAATTCGACGGAGTTTCCTCGTATGAGACAAAAAACGGCCGGCTGTCTCACGACTCATGTCATGAGACAGC
This sequence comes from uncultured Lachnospiraceae bacterium, assembly GCA_902785635.1. GTDB lineage: Bacteria > Bacillota > Clostridia > Lachnospirales > Lachnospiraceae > Merdiplasma. Next base: position 14,384 of record CACZZH010000084.1, on the reverse strand, counting down.
CGGTCATTTTTTTCGTATGTCTGGCTATGTGTTTACTCGTTGGTCTTTACGACTGCTTCACGGGCGCTGGGTGCCGCACCTGCGAGATATTTTCCGACCAGATATCCGAAGGTGACCGTACGTCCGCACGCCATACCGGTGGAAAGGTTCGGATAGGTGTTCGCAAAATATCCGCCGCTGTCGTTTCCGTTTACATACAGACCCGGAATGAGGTTGCCCTCGGTGTCAATGGCGTTCATGTTGGTGTCGATCTGAATGCCGTCCATCGTGCAGAGCACATAACCGGTATTCTTTGCGCCGTAGAACGGAGCTGTATCCACGGGAGTCAGGCGATGCTGCTCTTTGCCGTAGTCGGTATCTTCTCCGGCGTAAGCCAGCTCATTATAGTGATCTACCGTAGCTTTTACCTTGTCTGCCGGAAGGCCGAGACCTTCAGCCAGCTCTTCGATGGTATCTGCCTGGATCACAAAGCCGTTTTCGATCAGTCCCGGAAGCATTCCGTTCTCGATCGCCTGGAACGGGATATTGGGGTCCGCACCGTTCTCAAACGGATACAGTCTGGAGCAGCCATGCATCTGGAACTGCTGCACATAGGTCGTCCAGTTGCTGTCGAACAGGCTGTAGTGAACATGACCTTTATTGTACTCATCCGCATGCAGGATGCCTTCATAGGTTCCCGACTCGTTGAAGAAACGTTCACCGTCTGCATTGATCTTCAGCCACGGCTGGGAGCCCATCCAGAAGAAGCCGTTATCACCGGATTTTGCGGTCTCCGGGCCGGTTTCCTGATCCGGGCGGAGAGCGCAGCGGTCAAACATCATCATGGAATGGGTCTCATCCATCTTTGCTCCTGCCCACAGGCAGGCCTTGATGCCGTCGCCGTAGGCGCCGGGCTCGGAACCGTTGCGGCCGATGATGCGCAGATTCCAGGGCTGCAGAGCATCCATCATCTCATAGTTGAGAGAATATCCGCCGGTGCATACCACCGTACCCTTGCTGGCGACATACTTTACATACTCTCCATTTTCATTTTCCGCGATGCAGCCGGTCACCTTTCCGTCTTCCTTTACCAGCTTGATCATTTTGGTGCTGTAATGGAATTCAGCACCCAGAGAGAGGGCGTAATCATAAAGAACTTTGTTGCCGTCGAGAGTCTCGCCGGTGCCGTCGTCGCTTCCCGCCCAGCGTGGAGAATGTCCGGTCGCGAAATGCTCATAGCGTGCCTTGTCCTCAGCATCACCGGATTCATGCCACAGTTCCACGCCGCGCTCTGCCAGTCTGTCGCCGTACCAGTCGATGACCGATCCGGACTTGTCCGCCCACAACTTCACCAGATCCTGTTTGATATGTCCTGCCGCATACTGAGTTGCCATGGTGATGTAGTCGAACTTGTCGATCTTGGTGCCCCATTCCTTCTGATAACGGGAATCGATCGCGCCGAGATCGTCACGGATACCGACACCGGTCGGGAAGCGGTCGATGCCGATGACCTTCGCACCTTCCTCTGCAGCAGAAGCCATGGTGAACATACCGCCGGTACCGCAGCCGATCACAAGGATCTCGGTCTCGTAAGTCTGCTTGATCTCATCATCACCGATCTCCGGTTCTGTGCCGAGCCATGCATTTTCATCCTTCGGTGCAGCAGCAGTCTCTTCTTTCTCTGCGATCACCTGGACTTCAATTTCCCCCTTTGCCTGGGCAATACAGCTCTGTGCAGCCTTCTTCACTGCAGCCGATGTCAGGGAAGCGCCGGAAACAGCGTCGATGTCGGGAGCCTGCTTATCCAGCAGTGCCGCTTTCAGTTCATCCGCCGCTGCCTGTCCGATATCCGGAGTCTCTTCGGAAACATCCAGCACAACATCCGTGATACTGGTTTCATCAAACGTCATGGTCACGGTAACGGTTCCCATGCCGGTGGCCTGTGCACTGTAAGTGCCGGGAGTGTAGACTGCATCCCCTGCAGATTCAGCCAGTGCGCCGGTTCCGAGCAGGCTTCCTGCTGCTACGGTCGCAGTCCCTGCCAGAGCCCCTTTCAGGAAATCTCTTCTGGAAATACTTTTCATGTCTCTACCTCATCCTCCTTAAATACTTCACGGTTTCTTAGGGAAACACTGATTAATTCTATTTTCCACCATTTAGAACCTCCGGCTCAGTGTTTCCCGGTAAGATTTTCGAGCGCCTTGTGCGCTCGAAGCCGCGTGCTGCGCGGCTTCCGAAGGAAGCCTTCCCGCGTGCTGCGCGGCTTCCGAAGGAAGCCTTCATCTGCGCAGCACTGCGATCCGCCGGAGGCTCTAAGGAAACGCTGATTAAATCAGCGTTTCCTTAGTTGTTTTCATTATAAGGGTGCGGGCAGGACATAAGTCAATCCACGCTTTCTTGAAATCAGGCACTGACTGACGTATACTGAAATAAGCACCAGATCAGAATGAAATTCAACGGGGAGAAGCTGACGGATGGAAATGAAGCGGTATCGCATCGGAGAATATGCGAAATACATGGGGGTTACCCCTGACTTGCTCAAGCATTACGAAGAGCTTGGCGTGATCACCTCTCAGCGCAGCGAAAGCGGCTACCGGTATTATTCCTTCCCGACATCCATGTTTTTGCTCGAATGCATCCGGCTGCGCAATTACGGACTGACACTGCGCGAGATCAAATCCATTCTTGCCGACCACAGTATGGACAGTCGTGCGATGGAACAGCGGTTTGCCCGGAACATGGACCTTCTCCGGGAGGAAAACCGGTTTAATCAGGCGCTGATCGCAGATTATGAAGAATTTCAGGAATGGAAGGAACCGCTCCTGGAAAAAGACTGCGACTGGAGCATCCGCCGCAGCAGGCCCATGTATTTTCTCCCCCATACAAATACGTATGACTTTCTTGAAGACCCCCGCATTTATGACATTCTCAGGCACTGGATGAGCCATATTCCCATTGTAAAATCAGCCATGCAGATCCGGGAAGATCATACAGTGACCTGGGGCCTGATCGTAGAACAGCAGAAGCTTTCGTATCTGGGGCTTCCGGTCAACGAAGTGGTTCTTTCCATTCCATCCCACAAGGTATTTTACTACCAGTTCCGCGGTCCGTTGACTGCCACTTCCGATGAGCACTTCTCATCTGAAGTTCATCCGGCGCTTAAGCAGATCCATGCAATGGGGCTGGAGGCCAGGGAGCCGTTTTACAGGGTCACGCTTATGCCGTCTGACTGGCAGAAGAATCTTTCCTGTCAATACGGGTATTACGCGATCCCGCTTGCAGAATAAAGGAGAAAAAATATGAAGTCAAAAAAATGGATCCTCTTCTCTCTGTTTCTGATGTTATTCCTGCTGCCGGTGAAAGCGGAAGCCGCAACAGTCGCAAAGATCGGTACAAAAAAGTATTCTTCGATCAGGAAAGCGGTAAGCTCCGCCAAAAGCGGCCAGACGATCAAGATCACCAAAAATTCAAAATGGACGATCCGAAGACTGGAGACGCAGGAGATCATCAGGAAAAAAATCACCATGGATCTTTGCGGTCATACGATAACACTCCATTCCCCCGATAATATTACCGGAAACATGAATCTCACCAGGTCATCCCTTACCATCAAAAACGGGACCCTGACAGATGGCGGAAAGGGCACATTTACCTTCCAGGTAAAAGAAAAATCAAAACTGATCCTCAATAACCTTAAAATCAATATCACCGACTCTTATTTCAATGCAGCTGACAAGGGGAGCAGCATCACTGTAAAAAAAGTAAAGATGACACATAAGGCCGGCCCAAACGCTGCCTTTTATCTGAGAACCGGAGCCACCGGTGTGTTCTCAGGCGGAACTTTTATCACATATGGAAATCTGATCAGTAATTACGGAGGAAACGTAACGATCAAAGGAGGAAGTTATTCCTATCCAAAGAGCAGTGCCTCTACAAGCATGATCTCAAACGGCCGGACGACGGATCTGAACGGGAAAACATGGAACGGTAAAATGACTGTTTCCGGCGGTACCTTCAGATCCGACGAGTACATAATTATTTCCAACAATATCGGAGCGGATCTGAAAATATCCGGAAAGGCATTATTAGCGGGAACTTATCCCCTCATGAGTCAGGGGACCTTTACCATGACCGGTGGTAAAATTCACGCCAAAACGAATACAGTAACCTATTACGGCCGTCCAGCTGTTGACAGCAGCAGCGCTCCCAAAGGCTGTACGGTGACCCTTTCGGGGGGAACTCTGATCAGCGACGGAAATGCTGCGGTCATCATCAGCAGCAGTACAAAATACAAAAACACAGGGGCTGTCCTCAAGCCCGCGGCAGGATATGCCGGAATGATCCGGAACTGACTTTTACCTGTGTCTGAACAAATGCAAAAGACTGGAAATCGATTATTAATGAAAAAGCATTCATTATTGAAAAATGCAGAGACCGGAATGGCCTCTGCATTTTTTATATCAATACATATTCTTTCATCAAACAGCAAATGGTCTGTCTCACTCTTCCGCATGTTCAGTGGGTTTGATCATGACGCACTGGCATTTCCGGTCTGCTCTGGCGTACCTGCAGCGCAGTAAGAGCGGCAGTTATTACAATATCCTCCGTCGAACAGCCTCTGGACAGATCATTACATGGTTTATCCAGCCCCTGCAGGACCGGATAAGCCTGGGCGCCGCCCAGGCGCTGCGCGATCTTGTAGCCGATATTGCCGGCCTGAAGATCAGGAAAGATCAGTACATTGGCACGCCCGGCGACCGGGCTTCCCGGTGCCTTTAATGCGCCGACCTCAGGAACCAGCGCCGCATCCAGCTGCATTTCACCGTCCAGCACCAGATCCGGTGCCAATGAATGTGCGATCTTCACTGCTTCCCTGACTTTTGTTACGAGTTCATGCTCCGCGCTGCCCTTTGTAGAAAACGACAGCAACGCAACTCTGGGTTCCTCAATACCGCAAAGCGTACGGGCCGTATCCGCTGTGCTCACTGCGATGTGTGCCAGTTCCTCCGCTGTGGGGCAGGGGATCACCACGCAGTCGGAAAAGACCAGCAGCCCGTTTTCCCCGATCCCCTTATTGGGAAATTCCATCATGAAGCTCGAAGAGACGACCTTGATGCCGGGACGGGTCTTTATAAGCTGCAGGGCAGGACGAAGCATATCACCAGTCGTATGTACCGCTCCTGAGACCAGTCCGTCCGCATCTCCGCTCTTTACCATCAGCATTCCGAAATACATCGGATCGGAAACCAGTTCCTTTGCCGCCTCTTTGCTGACTCCCTTTGCTTTGCGAAGCTCATACAGTATTTCGGTATATTCTTCCCTCTTTTCACTTTGCCGGGGATCGATGATCTCTATGTCCGACAGGTCAGCACCGGCCTCTTTCCCCGCCTGCCGGATCCTGTCGGGATCCCCCAGCAGCACCGGAGTGACAATATGTTCCTGCTGCAGTTTCGCGGCCGCCAGCATGGTCCTTCTCTCATCACCTTCCGGCAGCACGATCTTTCTGACATGCTGCTGCGCCATTTTTACTGCATATTCATTGAATCTCATAATACTTCCTCTGATCATTCATTGAATCTCATCCTGTTTCCTGTGATCTGCCGGCCTTTTTCTCTGCCGGCCTTTTTCTCTGCCGGCCTCTTTGTTCTGCCGGCCTCTTTGTTCTGCCGGCCTCTTTGTTCTGCCGGCCTTTTTATTCTGCCGGCCTTTTTGTTCTGCAGCTTTCTGATGTGTACAGTCTGCCTGTAAAGAGGGATCCTCTGATTACAGATCCATCCCTTCGAATCCTTCCCACACCGGCCGGCCGGAATAGGTCAGCACCTTACCCTGTCCGCGCAGGGCTTTCAATACCGGATAAGCCAGAGCTTCCTGCTCCATCTCTCCCGGATAAACACTCACCGGTGCGATCCACTCGCAGCGGTCCTTAATGCCGTCAATGATATCCCGGAAGCGCATCAGTCCGCCGGTCAGCAAAATGCCGTCCACCTTCCCCTTCAGAACCACACTCATCTCTCCGACCACTTTACAGATCTGATAGATCATACTGTTCCAGACCAGGGTCGCTTTGGGATCTCCCTCATCCTTCATCCGGTGGATCACATCCGAATCCGCAGTCCCGAAGTAGCTGACAAATCCACCGGCGCGCGAGCACATCAGCCGCACATCTTCATAGGTACAACCCTTTTCCTGAATATAATCAATGATCGCAGGCAGCGGCGCGCTTCCCATCCTGGTAGGCGTAAAGGGACCTTCGGCATCCGCACCCATATTTCCGTCGATCATAAGCCCGTGATCATGCGCGCTGATCGTGATCCCGCCATCTATATGACAGACAATGAAATTGCAGTCTTCATACCGTTTTCCCATCCCGGCTGCATGATGCTCCGCCACCGCTTTCTGATTCAGAACATGGGAATGGGAAACACGGTAAACACCTTTGATTCCCGTCAGCCGGGCTTCATCACAGTATTCGTCCGTATTGGTCGGGTTCAGGGTATAAGCGCTGCGGCCGTATTCCTGCGCAAACTCCCACGCAAGCATTACACCAAGCTTTGCGGGATGTTCGCTTCCGCCTACCGCCTTTACCGTATGCTCATAAAGAAGCTCGTCTATTCTGGTAACGCCGCCGGGCTGCGGATACGCGCTGCCGCCGCGGCCGACGAACACATCGATCTCCTTCGGATCGACTCCATGCTCATGAAGCACATCCACGATCACCTGATAACGAAATGGTATCTGCTTATTAACGTGGTCAAATTTTAAAAGTTCCGGGGCATCATGAAAAATGCTCTCCTCAAACAGCCGTTTTTCGTTTTCAAACAACGTCACTTTCGTTGAGGTCGAACCCGGATTGATCACCAATATCTTCCATGTATCACCTGCTGTTGGCATATTTTCCTCCCGACGAAACACTCGCTGAAACAGATCTTTGTTTCAGACTCTCCGGATGATCTGTTCTATCCAATAGTTTCAAGTCTCTCTTGCTATAGTCTTTCTTGCTATTATCCTCCACTTAAGAAGCGTGGGCCTCAAGAAATGGGGTCCTTCTCCCACTGGGATGAATAGATCTTCACGTTAATTTTGCAACGAAAGCTGCAGATTTTCAACTGATATTTATGGCATGCGGTAAAATCCGGTAAAATCCGGTAAAATCCGGTAAAAAACCGCATGGCTGGAAAACTATCCATCTCGGCATGCGCTACAAGTCCGGCAAAAGACCTCAAACAGAGAATTCCGCTTGATATGGTTTTTGTGGTTGTCCTTTTCGGGCTCAGACGAGCTATTCGGACAGAGAATTCTGGCGGATGTGCTCTGTGTGGTCGTCCCTTTTGCGCTCCAGCAATCAATTCGAACAGAGAATTCTGGCGGATGTGCTCTGTGTGGTCGTCCCTTTTGCGCTCCAGCAATCAATTCGGACAGAGAATTCTGGCGGATGTGCTCTGTGTGGTCGTCCCTTTCGGACTCCGACAGACAATTCGGACAGAGAATTCTGGCGGATGTGCTCTGTGTGGTCGTCCCTTTCGCGCACAGGCGGGCTATTCGGACAGAGAATTCCGCTTGATGTGCTCTGTGTGGTCGTCCCTTTCGGACTCAGACGGATTATTCGATCAGAGAATTCCGCTCGATATGGTGTTTGTGTCGAACAGACGATCATCCAGGCTTTCGTACGGGGCTGCAATCCGCCGGATCCTTATTTGATTACAGCCTGCATAGGCGGGAAATACCACGTCTGAGCTGAAAAATGCTTTACATACGGCCCAGATTGAATAAAATAGACCTCGTTATATGTTTTTATCCACATACAGGCTGCCGTCAAAGATAATTAAAAAACAGAAGCAGAAAAAAGCAATAATAAGAGCGATAAAAGAGCAAAAATAAAAAACATTAGAGAGATTATCCGAAAAAATATCAGAAAGAATATCAAAAAAATATCAGAAAGAATATCAAAAAGAATATCAGAAAGAATATCAGAAAGAACATCAGAAAGAATATCAGAAAGAAAAAATGAGGTCTTAAAATATGAGTGTCCGAATTATGACAGATTCAGGAAGTGATATCAAACAGAAAACCGCAGACAAATAGGGCATTACCGTTTTGCCGCTGTCTGTCCGTTTCGGGGATGAGGAGTATTTCGATGATGTAACACTCACAGCGGATGAATTGTACACGCGAATGATCAATACAGGAGAACTGCCGAAAACAAGTCAGGTCTCTCCTTTCAGCTATGAAGAAGCATTCCGTAAGGCGGTGGATGCCGGGGACACTGTCATCTGCATCTGTCTCTCTTCCGGTCTCTCCGGCTGTTATCAGAGTGCCTGCATTGCCGCCAAAGAGTTCGGGGGAAAAGTATCGGTGATCGACAGTCTGAATGCCTGTGCCTCCCAGTACGTTCTCGTGCGTTATGCGGAAGGACTGGTGCGAATGGGGAAGACCCATGAAGAGATCGTGCAGCGGCTCGAATACAACAAAAACCGGGTCCATGTGATCGCTCTGGTAGACACCCTTGAGTATGCATACAAAGGCGGCCGTCTCTCCCGCGCCACCAAAGTGGCCGGCAGCCTGCTTCATGTAAAACCGATCATCACGGCAGATGAGACCGGGAAAGTGAAGATCCTCGGTAAAGCACGCGGCCAGAAGAAAGCGTTCAGTCTCTTTACAGAACTGGTGGAAAAGACCGGCGGAATTGATTTCTCGAAACCCGTCTGCATGGCTTATTCCGGATTGTCAGATGCCAACATGCTTGAGTTTATGGCACAGGAAGCATCCCTGTTCGAAGGAAAAGAAGACAAAGTCTATAAAATGCAGTTCGGCGCTACTATCGGAACCTACTCCGGACCGGGTGCATTTGCGATCGGGTATTTTCATAAAAAACCGGATCCGAATCTGCTGTCAACACCACAAATATAAGAATTTTATGCGGATCAACTGATAAAACGAAAACCGTTACTCTGTCTGCATCTGAGCGATGATAACGGCTCCGACAATAACGGCCGCTCCTGCAATTTCGCGGACGGAAGGGATCTCCCCCAGTAAAAGCATGGCAAATAGTATCCCGTAAACCGTCTCCATCGAAGAACAGATGCCGGCAAGCTGTGCCGGTATCGTTTTCAGGCTGTCAATGAACAGCGAATGCGCAAGAGCGGTCGTAATAACCCCGAGCAGCGCAAGCAGCGTAAGATCATGAAATGAAGGCTGAATCTTTGCACTGACCACGAAAGGGAGAAGGACGACCGCTGCTGTCGCCTGTTCATAGAATGCGGTCAATGTACTGCTGTATTTTTCTGCGAAGCGCTTGTTCATGATCGTCAGGACGGCATACGCTAATGCGGATATCATGCCGACCAGAATGCCGCAAAACATATGGTTCTCAAATGAGAATTCCGGAACAGTGATCAGGACACTGATCAAAATGATGACGGCAAGTATGACATTTCTGCGTCTCAGCCTCTGCCGGAAGATCAGCGGTTCAAGAAATGTCACAAACAGAGGAAATGATGAGAAAGTGATCGTCCCGACAGCTACCGTGGACAGCTGTATGGATTCCAGAAACGACCACCAGTGCAGCGCCAGGATCATCCCCGCACAGACCAGTAAAAAAAGATCTTTTCTGCCTGCGATCCGAAAACTCTGTTTCCTGATAAGATTATAGGTTCCGAGCGCTGCAGAAGAAAACAATACCCGTCCGAATGTGATTCCGATCGCCGGAAGATGGATCCATTTTGCAAATAGCCCTGCCAGGCCAAATAATAAAACGGCAATATTGACGGAGAGAACCGCATGCTTTCTCATATCATTCTCCTCTATCATTCTCCTCCATGACCCCGTGCTTTACGCCGTGCTTTCTGTTCCGGTACTGTTCCCGTCAGCAATAACTGCAAACACGCTTCATACTCGCTTCAAACACACTTCCTGTCAAGTATACCATACAACGCACACCTGAATATCGCAAATCTGCAGACCCATAATTCTCTCTCGTAGAAACCGGCAGAAAATGCTATAATGACTTTGTTGATCAAAATGTCACTAAATGAGCTCGGCGCAGTAAGAACGCCGGAGCGTTCTTGAAAACAGATGCTCTTCAACATTTTACAGATGAGGACAGGGAATACTATGAATCCAAATTACAGTGAATTAAGGAACGGATATCTGGAAAGCATCCAGAAGGGAATGCAGACCGTAAGAACGCTTAGCGGAACCATTTCCCGAGGGAACGGTACAAAGGAAGAGCGGCTTAAAAGGCTGCTTGAAGAGATCGAGACTGCGCAGGCCATTGTCATAGGAGCCGGCGCCGGACTCTCCACATCTGCCGGTCTGACATACAGCGGAGAAAAATTTGATCAATACTTCGGGGATTTTTCAAATAGGTACGGCATCCGGGACATGTATTCCGGCGGTTTCTATCCTTTTCCAGATGATGAGACCCGCTGGGCCTGGTGGTCAAGGCACATCTATGTGAACCGTTACGTATATCCGCCCGGAAGCGTTTATAATACCCTTCTGGATCTGGTAAAAGACAAAGATTACTTCGTGATCACCACAAATGTGGATCATCAGTTTCAAAAAGCCGGGTTCGATAAAGAAAGGCTGTTCTGTACCCAGGGAGATTACGGGCTCTGGCAATGCAGCAGACCCTGCCATCAAAGGACATACGACAACAAGGGAACGGTCGTAAAAATGCTCCTTTCTCAGGGATTTGCGATCGGGGAAAACAGTGAGCTGATCGCGCCAGTCATGGAAGACGGCAAAACCGATTATGCATCCCTGTCAATGAAGGTACCGTCAGGTCTTGTTCCCTACTGTCCGGTCTGCGGGGAACCGATGACCATGAATCTGAGGTCCGATGACACGTTTGTGGAAGACGAAAGCTGGCACAAAGCTTCCGCGGCATATGCGCAGTTCCTGCAAAGCCACCAGGATCAGCACGTTCTGTATCTGGAACTTGGCGTCGGCGCAAACACGCCCGTTATCATTAAGTATCCGTTCTGGCATGAAACCCTGCACAATGACAAAGCGCTCTACGCCTGCCTGAATTTGGGAGAGGCATTCTGTCCGAAAGAGATCGAAGAAAAGAGCATCTGTATTGATGGAGATATTGCAGACTGTTTTGAGGAATGACGCTTCACTGTCTTTTGGCAAAACACAACGTATTTACGGTCATAAACAGACGGGGAGGTCGCACTGAGTGCGGCTTCCCCGTTCCTTTATTTTTCAATTCCCGTGCAGCTGTGCTGTTCTGTCACTTTTTCTCCCCCGTCTTCTGTCCCGTGCACGAATTCTTCCTTCGAGATCTCTCTGGTTTTGTCGTCTGTTTCTCCGTTGAATGCGTTATAACGGTAATCCACATCATAATAGTGCGTTTCCATCGGCTGCTGCCTGGACTTTCGGATCACAAGGCCAAATAATACGACAAACATCGAGACGAAAGCCACGGCACAGCAAATGATGGAAGCGATCAGAAACCATTTCTTTTGCACGAATGCACTTACCAGCACAGCGATCACGCTTATGGTAAAGAAAACTGCAACTGCATTGATCAGCTTCTGTTCTGTCGCGGTCACTCTCCAGGATCCGGATGCGTGCATCTCCTTTCCCTTTCGACGCTCGTATAATGTTTTTCTCATCATTTTCTCATCAACACCTCATAATTCCATTCCCATTTGGATCACTTCCTGCTCCCGGCCAGATCCGTGCCGATCATGCAAAATGCCTTCGCAGATTCCTTTTCCTGAATTCATTAGGATAGTAACACTCCTGCGGAAAAAATCAATATTCGGGAGAATAAAAAACAATCTCATTGAACAAAAACAATCATATCTTAAGAAAGGAATAAACCATTTCTGCAGGATATCTGTTATGATGTTCCTATGTTCAAATTCACAAATGGATGTGGCATAAAAAAGAACAAATACAGATACAGATCAGGGAGGTAAATGATCAAGATGAAAAAAATGATGATTGGAATGATGTTCGCAGCAGCGGCTGCAGTGCTGGGAGCATCCGGAACATTTGCAGATGGTGTCGACAAAGTCGATATCCAGGGAATTCAGTTTAGTATTCCTGAAGAGATCAGGGATCTTGTAACGGTCAAAACGGAAGGCCTGGAAGCGGATGCACTGGTAAGCGTGTATGAAACGGCTTCCCTGGATGCCGCCAAGGCACGGGGGGAAGAGGATAATTCCGGCGCAGGATGGATCTTCAGCATTACAACTGTTCCGGAAGGAAAAATGAAAGAGCTTCGCTGCGGCGGCATGGACGGCATGGAGGTATTTGCCGAGAATGACGATCTCTATTATGTATATGACCATCCGACAGATGTGCGCATGGTCAGAGAGAGCAATGAAGAGATGGACAAAGGCATTGAGCAGTGGTCGAAGATCAACGAATGGGCAGGGCAGGAAGTCCGCCAGGAGATTCTCGCGAATAATCCGGAACTGGAGGCTCAGTTCTATACAAACACCAATATAGATATGTGTCTGGCGCAGGCATTATACAAGCCGGGAACAAAATATGAACTCAGATCCGTTGACTTCGGTCCCGATCCCCTGGATCCCGCAACGCTGGGTGAAAATGACTATCTTGAGAGTCTGACAGAGGATTTCACCTATCAAATTCTCTCGGATGCTAAAGAACCGGCCGGAGAATATTATGTTCTGGCTATGAATATCAATGATGAGGAAGTAAGGTTCGATTTCTTCAAGGATCCGGAGAACCCGAATCTTGTTCGTGAAGTAAGAAAAGTCGGAGAGGAAGAAAATACTACCTTCTATCAGGCGAACGCGAAGGAGGCAGATGATGCCGACAAGACCGTGACCGGCATTATGAAGGCCTGGTGTGAGGCGGTCGCAACCGGCAGGGAGGTCGATGACGACTGATCCCGGTTGATCCCGACTGATCCCGGCTGCTCCGGAACAATGACAGATAACAAAATGCAGATAACAAATAATTGAATGACAGATCACAGATTGCCAGATTACAAAAAGAAGAACGGGCTGCCGCATGACACGGCAGCCCGTTCTTTCGGAATCATCCCGGTCCCGGCGATGACCCCTTCCGTCATTCTCTTTTCAAAGACACTCTTTCCAAAAGCCTTCTTTCTAGAGTCCCATACCCTCGTTCATCACAGGCATTTCAAACACTTCCCTTATGTTCTTCCTGTTCCACTCCGCAGCGCGATGCAAAAAAGTGCAGGACCGGCAGGCCATTTACCATGTCGCTTCTCTCCAGTGCAAGGCACATCCGTTCCGGATGCCACTGTACCGAGTACACCGGAAGACTCTCATGATGCATGGATTCGATGCAGCCGTCTTCCGGACACCAGCTGTCCGCGACCAGACCTTTTCCCAGTATGTCGACCGCCTGGTGATGCGCACTGTTGTGAGGAAATGCCTCCCCATACAGATCTGCCAGCCAGCCTCCTGTCCGGGTCTTGCAATAGTGACGTTTATCCCCGGTCTCATCGGGCTCGCGACAATGCCGGAAAGAAGTGGGCAGGTGCTGGATGAGTGTGCCGCCGAAGTATACGTTGATGAGCTGATGTCCTCTGCAGATTCCGAATACAGGCTTGCCAGATCTCACAAAATCATCCAGCATCGCAAGCTGCAATTCATCCAGTGCGTCCATGATCAGCATGCATTTTCCTTCATCCTCCCGTCCGTAGCGGTGCGGGTCGATATCGCCCCCGCCGGGAAGCAGCAGTCCGTCGTAGGCATCCACGTTGAACTGGGCGTGATCCAGATACTCCTGCTGATATCCGCAGTGGGTCTGGTGGGTCTCCACCGAGATCACGACCGGCTCCATACCGGCCGCATAAACAGCTCTTGTGTAATTACGGACATCCTGGTCAATTTCGGGTAAAGCAATACGAGGTCGTTTCAAAGCGGTCCTCCTTCCGTGCGGCTTCCCTGCCTTTCACCGGTGCAGACAGGGAGTTTCCGAAAAACTCATCGGGTGTGTTTTCTTCTATTATACTTCCTGCATCCAAAAAAATCGCACATTCTTCCACTCTTCCTGCAAAATTCATTTCTCCCGGAATTCATTGCATCGTTCTCCCGGAACCGATATAATTGTATATAATATCGGTGAAAGGGGATCAACATGGCTGATTATTTGGGAAAAGATACTTTTAAACTGGGTTTCGGCCTGATGCGTCTGCCGAGACTGGAAGACGGCACGATCGATGTAAAGCAGACATCCGAAATGGTGGACCGCTTTATTGAAGCGGGAGGAACCTACTTTGATACCGCATTTGCCTATACCGGATCCGAAGAGGCGATCCGAAAAGCTCTTGTCGAGCGCTATCCGAGGGATAAATACACACTTGCGGACAAGCTGATCGCGTTCGGCGGTCACTGCCACGATGAGGAGAGCGCGAAGGCGGAGTTTTATACGTCGCTTGAGAGGACCGG
>CACZZH010000083.1 GCA_902785635.1 uncultured Lachnospiraceae bacterium | reverse complement strand
TCCCACGATCACAAGATAAGAAACACATATTCCGATCACTTCCGGCTCATAAAAGAACAGCCTGGAGATCTGCTCGGGGAACAGAAGAAAGATCCCCGTGAACAAAGCTCCCCAGAGAACGACTACTGTTGTGGCGAACCGGAAACCCTTCCGGATCCTTCCGTATTTACCGGCACCGTAATTCTGACCGGTAAATGCGTTCAAAGCAGTTCCGAAACCGTCTGCAGCATTCCATGTAACGGATTCGATCTGCCCGCCAAGACGCTGTACTGCTACGGCTCCGGAGCCGTATCCTGCGCACAGCGAGGTGAGGATCATGGAAAAGAAGCAATAGGCACAGGTCTGCATTGCTGCCGGAAGACCGATGCGGAAGATCCCTCCGAATTCTGAATATCCTGTCCGGACCGGCGGCCACAGACAGCCATCCGGGGCATCCTGGAGATACCGGGCTGCTTTTCTCCCTTCTGCGATCATGTGGACGATGAAAACGCTCAGAGAGATACACTGGGCAGATACAGTCGCAATTGCTGCTCCGACCACTTCCAGCCGGGGGAACGGTCCGATCCCGAGTACCAGCATGGGATCCAGTATCATATTGCAGGCCAGGCCGGCGGTATTGGCGATGAGAGGAAGTCGTGAATTGCCGCGCGCAGTATACAGTCCGGTAAGGATGTTATTGAGAAACGGGATCGTGATCAGTCCTCCGGTAATGCGAAGATACTTTACTCCGAGAAGAATCGTCTCTTCTTCCCGGATCTGAAGAAGGCGAATCAGCTGTCCGGGAAACATAAAGCAGACCGCCCCAAGGCAGATTCCTAAGACCGCTGCCAGATATACGGCTCCCCAGGAGTATGCTTTTGCCTTTTTCAGGTTCCTTTTTCCGATATTCTGGGCTGTATGCACCTGTCCGCCCATCCGGGCAAGATTGGACAGACCGTTGGAAAACCACATGAACATTCCGGCCGCTCCAACGCCTGCAAGCGCAGTGGACCCAAGCCTGCCGATCCATGCCATATCCGTAAGATTGTAGGCGGTTGAAAAAAAGGAGGAGGCCATGATCGGCATTGCGAGTCGGATCAGCGCGGACATGATCGGGCTTTCTGTAAGGTAATACTGCTGGCTTGAACTCATAAAGAAAACTCCCTGATATTTTCAGACACAAAAAAAGCGCGAGACGGGATTCGAACCCGCGACCCTCGCCTTGGCAAGGCGATACTCCACCACTGAGCCACTCGCGCAAAATAAAATATGAAATTGCTTACCCTTTCGGGAAAGCGCGAGACGGGATTCGAACCCGCGACCCTCGCCTTGGCAAGGCGATACTCCACCACTGAGCCACTCGCGCATATCCTTGTCCGCTGTTGTTGCTTTCAACGGACAAACGATATAATACTACAAAGCATTTCCGATGTCAACTCTTTTCTCAAAAATACTTTTGCTTCTTTTTGAAAAGTTATCAGACAAAATCTGATCTTCCATCACTCCGATACCGGAGAATATATACCTGCGTACCGTTTTTCTCATTGACCGGAAAAACGCCTTCCACCCCAAAACGGGGATCTCCTTCGATGCAGGAAAGAATCTCCTCCCCAAGCGGTGTATACAGTACAAGAAGTGCGTCATTCTTCAACAGAGAAGGAATCTTAATAAAGAACTCCCTGAACAGTCCTGAAGGAGAGATCACTTCCTGAGTAAGTTCATCATGACACTGTCTCGGAAGATCTGTGATCACTTCATCGAAGGGATGATCATGCGTGAACGTTAAGAAATCACGGTTGATATAGTTAATCTGTACGCCGGCACCTGCTGCATTTTCTTTTCCGAGCCGGATCGCCTGGCCGTAATGATCCACTCCGAACAGCATTCCTGTACGTCCTGCTTTTGCACGTTCGATCAGCATGGTTCCGACGCCGCAGAACGGATCAAGGACCTGTGCGCCATCCTTCAGCCACGGGCGTGCCAGTGCAATTGCAAGTGCCGCGTTTACGGGAGCGATCGATTCCGAAGTCTGACCGCTGCGATAAGCAAAACGGTCATCCGGAAGGGAGAACAGCTTCAGGCAGGGCACGAAGGAACCGTCCTTTTTCTGCAGGAGCCGGAGTTCGATCTCATAATCGGAAGCGCTCCCGCGAAGAGCGGCACCGGTCCTGCGCTCAAGGGTATCAGAGATCCTACGGATGAAGGCACCTTTTTTTTCGGGCGGAATCTGGCCCCGAACATCGATACGGAAATAATAGGGAAGGTTTGGATCCTCTTCATGCAGCTTATCCAGAAATCCGGGCAGCCCGGCCTGCGAAAGCAGGGTGCCGATCTGTTCCGCTGATCCGACAAGCGGACGGCAGTGGGGCACCGGAAAGAGATACTCTTCCACTGTACGGATCTGCAGCAGTTCCGTAAGATCTCCGCCGCTGACTTTGATTCCGCCTGCAAGCAGACGGATATTCCCGGTCATGATCTGCTGCGCAGTGATCTCCCGCTGCGCGCGGTTCGTGATCAGAATCATATCCGGCGTTACTGCGGGGATCTTGAAGGTATGCTTTTTCTTTTCATCGTAACGGCTCAGAATCTGCCGGAGGGCTGCCAGTTCTTCGAGACGGTGCTTCCGGTCTTCCTCGGAGGGCTCGTCCAGCATTCTTTCTCTCTCCTGCTCCTGGAGATCCTTTTTCAGCTCCGGGCAGTCGTATCCGCTCAGCGCTTTCAGGTAGGAAGGACGCACGAAGAGCGTTTTTTCTTCCAGATAAGCATGCCAGAGAAGTCCGACTGCTTTCGGAGGACGGCACAGCCCGATCACGCTGCAGACATTTTTGCGGACCTTAGGGTCCGGATTCTGCAAAAGTGCATACAGTACGCGATAATCACCGCCGGTGAGCTTCTGGAATTCGCGGACAGACACTTCATCCGATAATTCTTTTCGAAGAGCGGCGAGGTTGCTCCGCAGATCTTTTCCCTCACAAATCTGTTTGTAATTATCTCGCATCATAGGGAATGGTTCCTTCGTATCATTTCTTTGTTATTCTTCCGGAATGGCAGCGTTGCTCTCCAGAAAGGCCGTCAGCTCATCGATTCCGGTCTCTTCCTGATGCCTGCGTTTTGCTTCTTCTGCTTCCTTTTCCTGTTTTTCTTTTTCCGCTTCTTCCTTCCAGTAGTTGCGGATCAGCATAACATCGTCCAGGAAGGCTTCCCATTTATCCGGATGGTCCACGTAATATTTCGGACATTCTTTGCCGGTGACGTCGTAATGACGGATGATCTGATCCCTTCCCAGGCCATAGCGTTCACTCAGATATGCGGTCAGATCCACAAGAGAAGTATAGGTCTTGTCGGTAAGCTTTCCGCTTTCATCTTCATGACAGTTCTCAATAGAGATCGAATAGCTGTTGGCACGGTTGGAGGCATAGGCCACTTCATCGTCCGGTACACAGTGAATGATCTCTCCATCGATGCCGATCACGTAATTGGCACTCATGGAAGTATTCTTGAGATCCTTCAGACTTTCGAAATAATCGTGGTTTTCCTGAGCGGTCGTTTCCGGGTTTCCGAGATAATGAATGACAATATAGTCGAGACTCTTGATCTTTTTCCCGGGACGGGACCATTCATTGATCGTCAGAAGCTGCTCGTCAATATAGGGTTTAGGAACATAGAATTCTTCTTCTTCTCCCGGCGTTTGCGCAGTCTCCTCGACGAAATCGATCTTCATGGTCTCTTTGATCAGCTGATCGACCGGTGTTTCGACGCCTTCGTCCAGAAAAAAGATGACAATGGCAAGACCCGCCAGTACCAGAAGTATTTCAATGAATATGATCCAGAGCAGAGTATGCCGGCTTTTCTTTCTTTTTCGGTTCTCCATAATAACTTTGCTCAGTCTGCATCTATACTGTAGTTTGGCGCTTCTTTTGTGATCTGAATATCATGCGGGTGGGATTCCTTAAGGGATGCCGCAGAGATCTTTACGAACTGACCGTTTTCTTTAAGTTCCTCGATCGTTCTGGTCCCGCAGTAGCCCATTCCGGAGCGAAGACCTCCGATCAGCTGGAAAACGGTATCCTCCACAGCGCCTTTAAACGCCACGCGTCCTTCCACTCCTTCCGGAACCAGCTTTTTGGCGTTGGTCTGGAAATAACGGTCCTTGCTTCCGTTTTCCATGGCAGCAATGGATCCCATTCCTCTGTAGACCTTGTATTTTCTGCCCTGGAACAGTTCAAAGGTTCCCGGACTCTCCTCGCATCCCGCAAACATGCTGCCCATCATGCATACATTTGCGCCGGCTGCGATCGCTTTTGTAACATCACCGGAATATTTGATGCCGCCGTCCGCGATGATCGGAATGCCATATTCTTTCGCCACTTCATAGCAGTTCATAACGGCAGTGATCTGGGGAACTCCGATTCCGGCTACCACGCGGGTCGTACAGATGGATCCCGGTCCGATACCGACCTTCACAGCGTCAACGCCTGCTTCAATAAGTGCTTTTGCAGCGTCCCCGGTGGCTACATTTCCTGCAATGATCTGCAGATCCGGATATGCCTCGCGGATCATACGGATGCAGCGAAGAACATTCTCGGAGTGACCATGGGCGGAATCCAGCACGACGACGTCTACATGTGCATCAACGAGTGCCTTTACACGGTCGAGTACATTTGCAGTGATTCCTACAGCTGCACCGCAGAGCAGCCTTCCCTGTGCATCCTTGGCGGAAAGGGGGTATTTGATCTGCTTTTCAATATCCTTGATGGTAACAAGACCTTTCAGATGGAACTGCTCATCTACGATCGGAAGTTTTTCCTTACGCGCTTTGCCGAGTATTTTTTTGGCTTCTTCAAGAGTGATCCCGACCGGAGCCGTGATCAGATTTTCTGTGGTCATGCATTCTTTGATCTTTTTGGAGTAATCTTCTTCAAAAAGGAGGTCACGGTTCGTGACGATACCGACCAGCTTTCCGCTCTCTTCCGTGATCGGGACTCCGGAGATCCGGTATTTGGCCATGAGCGCATCCGCTTCGGCAAGCGTATTATCGGGAGAAAGATGGAAAGGATCCGTGATGACGCCGTTCTCAGAACGTTTGACCTTGTCAACTTCATCCGCCTGATCTTCAATGGACATGTTCTTATGAATGATTCCGATTCCGCCCTGGCGTGCCATTGCAATGGCCATACGGTGCTCGGTGACCGTATCCATACTTGCGCTCATCAACGGAATATTCAGCCGTATCTTTTTTGTAAGCCAGGTCGAGATATCAACTTCATTTGGAATCACCTGGGAATAAGCGGGAACAAGAAGTACATCATCAAAAGTAATACCTTCGCCGATAATTCTGCCCATATACGCAGTCCTCCTTTATCTGAAAATATATAACAGCTTCACTCAGAACGATTTTCAAAACACTCTAACAAAAACACTTCCATCTGTCAACCGTGAAACGGATCCCACGTTGAACTTTACCGGTACTTCCGGCAGGTCAGAAGGAAGAAAGATCCTCGCGTTTTCGTATGATAATGATCCGTACACCGTTCCTGCATTTCAGAAGGAGCTTTCGCATTACGTCCTCTTCCACGCTCACGCATCCGCCGGTATACCAGTGGTCATAGCTTTTGCAGTGAAGAAATATAGCGGATCCTTTTTTATAGATGACCGGATTCCGGTTAAATCCGATCGCCATGGCATATTTATATTGATAATAATCCTCAAGATGCTCTCCCGAGATCCGGTAGGGACTTTCCACCCAGGTATTATAGGTGGCCTGTTCTCCGGACCAGTAGGAATTCGGAGTAATGTCTTTCCATTCCATCGCTGTCCCGGGATTGGCGGCATTTCCGAACGCATGCAGAATCGGAAAAGACCCGATGGGCGTTGTTCTGTCGCCTTCGGTGCGGTCAGCGGATAAGCCGTTCTGCCCGTAACCGCAGTAAGCATTCAGTTTCTGTTTCCAGGTACCCTTTGCATTCTTCTGCCAAAGGGTAAGATTGTGGTCGATCACGAGGATGATCTGATCCGTTTCCTTCGCGGTGTCAGTTCGGGCAAGCATCTGACGGAGAATGTTTTTTTCGACAGAGGCAAAGGATTTTTCGGAAACTTCCGACCTTGCTTTTTCTCTTAGCGGATAACCGTTTTCGACATAATGACGCAGTACTGCCAGATCGTCATATCCGCAGCTTTTTCTGACCTCCGGATGAGCAGCTGTATAATAGAAGTAATCATATACCTTTGCGTAGCTGATTCCATCCAGAGACACGGCGGGACTGACCATTTTCGTGATCTTTACGGCAGTCCGTTTACGTTTGCTGCTCTTATATCCTTTATTCTGATAATGAAGGTAGTATTTCTTCAGATCATTTCCGTATTTTCTGCGAAGATCCGCGTTCCCGTAGATATAGGATCTTACCTTAAATCCGGCGCAGCCTCTACGGCCCTTTTTCATACCGGCCGTCACAAAATTCTTCAGGACCTTTTTCGGATTATTTCCTGTTGTTTTGAGTACGGAAGGATACCTTTTAATATAATAGCTGTAGTCATAGACACGGGAATAGTCCTGTCCTTTATAGACGGTCGGATACTCTGCAGCCGGGGCGGAAGCGGACTGTGCGGCGAGTACGGTGAAGATTCCGCAGTCCGACGGGCGTGCTGCACACAGAAGCAATAATAATACAGTGAAAAGAACCGGAAATCGTTTATTCATTGAAAGCCTCCATGGAAGGAATTCATTCTTCATCGCGCAATACCCGTGACCTTCAGTCATGGGATACGCGCGAAGCAACAAACCTACATCATAAACACTTTTCTGGGAGCCTTGCGCCTCAGATCCGTGATTAATTCCTCATCATCAAATTCAAAAAGGACCTTTTCCTTGCCATTGCCGGTATTATAGATCCCGCACCATACCGTACCCTGTCCCGTATGGGAAGAAAAATCCTTAACAGGAAGATTCTGGTTTCGGAATTCATCCAGATGGGAAGATTTTTCAGGGGCGAAGGCGACTAGTGCCTCAGTATCGAAGGAACCGACGCGTTTTCTCTTCTGCATGTTATAGATCACGTCTACATCAAAATCTCCGTTCACATAGAGATATTCATACTCTTTTTCAAATCTGCTGAGGATGAAAAATGCTCCTACACCGGCAGCAATGGCTGGAATCAGGAGCAGGATATTAAACAGGATCCCCCCAGTAAGCAGTAAGGCAGTAAGGGCGATAATACCGTATTTTTTAAAAACTGCGCCCTCTGAATTGCGCTGTTTGACAAGAATCTCTCTGTAAAGATCATTCATAATAGTTACCTCCTGCACATTTGGTAAATTATAGCATAAATCAGAGGTATAGGACAGCAATTTATAAAAGATTAACAGATTAAACAGAGAGAACAAAGTCCGCAAGCGGACATCAGTGACTCCTCCCCCTCAGTCATGAGGGGAGCGCAGCAGGACTTTGCACGACGAGCACGGTCGCGCAGCGACATCTTCCTTACGTGCGAGTGTGCATCCAGCCGGAGACAAAAAAACGGCTGTTTTCACAGCCGCCCTGCATCGGTTCAGTTCCCGCGTACCAGCTCGGAAGCTCCGATGATTCCGAAATCCTTTTTCAGCTGCGCAGTCAGAAATGTCACAGGCAGCTTAATGTGATTGTACCGGTCGAATTCCCCGCGCACTCTGTCAAACAGCAGATCGCCGAAGGAAGTCAGCCCTCCTCCGAATACAAAGGTGTTGATATTGAGCAGTTCATAGATGTTGTAAACGCATACTGCAATATAATGGGCCATCTGCCCCAGCATCTCCATTGCAAGCGGATCATTCTCCCTGCAGGCCGGAAGAATATCCCTGCAGCTGAGCACAGTTTCATCGATGCCAGAAAGGATGCTTCTGCGTCCTTCATGAAGCCGGTCTTTTAAATGCATGGGAATATATCTCCCGCCGGCATATGACATAAAACATCCTTTATTGCGGCATCCGCATTCGATCCCTTCATCCGGGGTGATCAGCATATGGCCGCATTCTCCGGCAAATCCGTAGGAGCCCCTGTACAGATCCCGGTTGATGATGATGCCGCTTCCGATGCCGGTGCTGATGGCTATATATACCATATGCTTCAGATCTTTTCCCGCACCGGCTCCCCGCCGGTATTCTGCCAGAGCCGCCGCATTGGCGTCATTGTCAAGCAGGACCGGCACATGGAGCTTATTCCGGAGATAATCCCGCATGTAGAAATCCCGGACTTTCGGAAGGGCAGAGGTGAGAAAAATATAACCTTCGTCATACATGATATAAGAAGGCATGCATACGCCGACTCCGTCCAGCAGCTGCCGGGAGATCGCGTTCTTTTCCAGAAGCATTTCCACCGTTTCAGCCATGCGGTCCGAAAAAGCGGGGCCGTCCGCCTCCGGATCGGATGGATGTTCAAAACGGTCGATCAATTTTCCGTCAAAATCAAAAAGTCCGTAGGCGACCTTTGTTCCGCCGGCATCTATTCCTATGGTATAGTGATCGTTATTCATATCTTCTCCTTGCTGCATTCTGTCTGTCATTCATTCACTGACGAGGCCGAGGCATCCGAAATAGATCGCTCCCACCGCCTGCGCAAACTGGGCAACGGTGAAATCGGGATGCGCATCCAGCTGACGCATGTATACGGTATTGGCAAGAGAACTGTCTGCGGCGAAGAATTCAATTCCCGGGACGCGGGAACGCGCACCCTGCCGGATCTGGTTAAAACAGGCAGGCACTTTCACAAGTCTTCCGTAAAGGGAACGGCTTTTTGCTTCCGGATGAAGGATATATTCCGTTTCCTGCCACGTAACTGCCAGATACTCTCCGATCTCGCGGAA
This sequence comes from uncultured Lachnospiraceae bacterium, assembly GCA_902785635.1. Taxonomy (GTDB): domain Bacteria; phylum Bacillota; class Clostridia; order Lachnospirales; family Lachnospiraceae; genus Merdiplasma. The sequence continues at coordinate 3,735 of CACZZH010000083.1, read as the reverse complement.
GATCTGTTCACAGACAGGATGCTCTCCGCCGGCAGCCTTCTCCATGAAAAACTCCAGAGCGCTCTTGCGCATATCCCTGGGGGATACCGGTACTTCAAGACCTCCGTCAGATGTCCTGATGAAAAGACCTTTTTCCAGGGCTTCTTCAAAGACCTGCGGATCTTCTCCGGGCAGATATTTTGCCGCAAGCCGGAATACGCCGGACTGGCAGGTATATTTCTGAAGGGTGCCGGGCAGCTGGGTGTTGATGTTGTTGATGCTTCGCACATCTGAAGAAGGGAGTTTTTTCTGCCCGAAACTTCCGAGATCGATGATGAAGTTATATACTTCCAGGGGAAGCTCCGGAATCGAACCGTCCGGAAGGACCCAGCCGGTTCCCAGCTCTGTGCCAAGTGTATGGGCAAAGAATCCCTTTGATACATCCTCATGGACAGCTGCAAGCTCCACAGCGGATGTAAACGCAGCCATTGGTCCGTCGTTCGTGCTCATTACGGCACCGTCAGGCGTTACATACGCGCGAAGCAATTCGTTCAGTCCGCTTACCTTTGCGAACTGTTTTTCAAAATCCAGCTTTGTATTGTCGCGCATCCCCTTGAATTTGTGGCATTCCCCTCCGACGATCCTGTTGCGGATCACAACATCCGGGAAACTAAGCCCGATGGCGTCAAACCCGCGCAGATCTTCACCGGCGGCTGCTTCCATCTTCCGGATTCCTTCCATCATCTGTTCCGCCGAAGCATCTTTGGTAAAGGAAAGACGGTCCACAAATTCTTCCTTGCCGGAAGCGTACAGGCAGGATCCGCAGCGCATCAGCCGGACAAGAAGCATGATCGGATCCGTCATTTCACTGACCAGGGAAAATCCGGCGGGGAACCAGTCATATTCCTTACACAGCACAAGTTTCCCGCCTGCAGCGGCGGCGAGCTTGATGTCCGTGCCGCCCACATCGATTCCTAAGAGCATGCGATCTCCGGCCAGCACAGGCAGCCGGGAAAAAATGCCGGACTCACCACAGTGCTCCTGCTCCGGACCGGTTTCGTGCGGGTCTTTGAAATGGTCCGGTCTTTCTTTGCTGTCACGGATCATGAAGGAAAATTTCCTGTTTTCACCAAACAAGGCAGTAAGGACCCGGTCGTTGACATTCATGCACTTACCGTACCCGCTGCGTCCGGATTTGGGGATATCACTCTGAAAGATCTCCGGAAGGGACCGGGCAAGATCCATAAGGCAGATGTCCTGTGTATCCGTGAAGATCTCCATTTTTTCACCGCCCAGGGAGGACAGCAGATTGTATACGGTCGCCTTGATGTAGGAACAGACAAAGTCCTTCTCTTCCCTGCTGTGCGTGACCGGAAGCATCATCGGGAAAAAGCGTGTGCTTCCGTCATAGAGCGTGATCGCCAGATCGAACGGAAGTGTCCCTTCGCGGCCAAATGCTTCACGCACGTCTGTGATATACACCGGCTCGTCTTTCATTGCCTGTTCCAGAAATCGTTTCAGCATAATCCTTCTCTCCTGTGATCAAGTGATAATATGAGGTACATGTTCTTCCCGCAGGATCTCATAAAAATGTTCCATCTCTTCCGCAGAAAGCGGACGGATCTCATCTACGGGATAGGGCCTTTCCAGGGCTTCGTATTTACTTCGGCACAGCGGGTTGTAATTTAAGAGTTCATAGCGGGCATCCGGATCCTGCGACACAATGTATCTGGCAATGCTGCGTATGTTTTCATCATCCGCCGTATAACCCGGAATCAACGGAGTTCTTACCAGAACGTCCGCATTTCCGTGCAGCAGCATTTCGTAGTTGGCAAGGATCCGGCGGTTGTCGGTGCCGATGATCTGCCTGTGTTTTTCGGGATCGAATATTTTGATATCGATCAGGAAATGATCCGTGACCTTCATCAGCTCTTCGACCGCCCGGGGAGGCCCCATAAGGGAAGTCTCGATCGCAGTATCCGCACCCTGCGCTTTGCACCCGGCAAGCACAGCCGCCGCAAATTCCCACTGGAGCAGGACTTCTCCGCCGGAGAGCGTCACTCCTCCGCTGTCCCGGAAAAAGATCCTGTCCCGGAGCAGCATGGAGACCGCTTCCTGAACGCCGATCCTTCTGCCCCGCACCTCGATCGCCGCAGCGGGGCACGCCTCCTCACATTTCCCGCAAAGGGAACATGCAGAGGGAACCATGTGTATCCTTTCCGGAGAGTTCCCGTTTGCGGGTGTCATGGAGAGGGCATTCTGCGGGCACACAGATACGCAGGCGGCGCATCGCATACACTGCGAAGGGTCATACCAGAGCAGAGGTTCTTTCTCCAATCCCTCCGGATTCTGACACCAGGGGCAGCGCAGGGGACATCCCTTCAGGAACAATGTGCTGCGCAGGCCTCCGCCGTCATGCACGGCAAAGCGTTTCAGGTCGAAGATCATTCCCGCCGGCTGCGTGCGTTCTGTTTCTGGGTTCATCTTTTTCTCCTGTGAAGCAGAGCTGCAAAGGCTCATACTGATCATACTGATCGGTAAGTAGTCCTGGCGATGATCTCATCCTGAAGATCCGGAGCCAGCTCTGTAAAGTATGCTGTGTAACCGGCCACACGCACAGTGAGGCTGCGGTAATTCTCCGGGTGTTCCTGTGCGGCCCGGAGATCCTTCTCATTCAGGACATTGAACTGAATATGACTGATTCCGAGACTGCATACGGCCCGAAGAAGATCTGTGAATTTACGGATACCCTCTTCCGTCCCGAAGAAAGAAGGCAGGAATTTCATATTCAGCAGGGTGCCATTGCTGGCTTTGGAAAACGGAAGCCTGGCAACAGACTGAAGCAATGCGGTAGGACCCTGCTTATCTCTGCCGTACATTGCGGAAACGCCTCCGTCTGCCAGCGGATCCTTTGCAAGACGGCCGTCTGCAGAAGCACCGACATTCTGTCCCATAGGTACATGTGCGGAAACTGTGTACAGACCCATCTGGTATATTCCGCCTCTGCGGTTGCGGTACTTCTTCAGCCCGTCGGCAAAATAGTTGACCCATTTCACACCGAGATCATCCACCCATTTCACATCATTGCCATACTTGGGTACTTTATTGATCAGAGTCGCCCGCAGCAGGGGATCATCCGAAAAGCTGGTCTGAAGCGCATGCAGAAGCTGTCCGGCGGAAACTGTCTTTTTCTCATAGACCAGGCTCTTGATGGAGGCAAGTGAATCCGCTACATTTGCCACCTGGATCGCCTGAACGCCTGCGAAGTTATATTTCGCACCGCCCCGTGTTACGTCTTTTCCTTCGGCCATGCAGTTATCGATGACGGAGGAAAGGAACGGCGTCGGCAGGAGTTTTTCATGCATCTCCTCCACCTTCGTGACGCATTCCACCATACGGTCAGAGAAATAGTCGATCTGCCGCGCATAAGCTTCTTCCAGTTCCTCAAAAGAGGAATAGGTGGTGAGATCGCCAAGATCGTTGTAGTATTCGCTCTTATCGCTATACATGTCCCAACGAACCATTGGGAGGAACTTGCCAGCGTGATAACCAGCAAATACATATGCACCCCTCTCATTAACAACCTTAACATCGTTAACGGTAGATTTCATAAGACCAAACTCAGCACGAAGGTCAAGTCCAGTTGGGTTGTTATACCATGCTCCAACTACAAAGCGATGCATTGGGCTGTACTTCCCAGCACCTACACCAGCTCCACCAGCGAGTACTTGAGTAGAGTACTCTCCCCAGTTATAG
>CACZZH010000082.1 GCA_902785635.1 uncultured Lachnospiraceae bacterium | reverse complement strand
TCGCATTTAACGTCTATTTTCTCTCCGACGGTAAATCCGAACTGCTCCAGCCATTGTCCCTTCATTATGATCGTCGGCGTAGGCTTGTAATGGTAACCGCTCGTTTCATATACCTTCATCGGTCTTCTATCCTTAATCTTCAATTTCATATCCTCCACAGTGTGTTTCTGCCACTCCTGAACTTTATCTGATCATAATATATCACCAGAGAATGTATCTGTCAATACCTTTGGTATTCGAATACCAAATTTATTTTTAATATGATTATCCGCTCAACTGACAATAGTTTACCCGTCTCCCACCCTGCTGACAATAGTTATTCAGCTTCGCCCTAGCTATTTCCAGTGGTCGAAACTATTGTCAGAGCACTAAAAAAGGGATCCCTGGGGTATCACCTTATAATGGTCATATCCTCAGAATCCCTGTCCGGTTCCGCAGAACATATCGACTGCACACGATCTGGACACTTCATAGCCCGCATACTGCAGAACAGCCAGATCCTGCAGCAGACTGGTCGGTTTGCAGGAGATATAGACGATACGATCCACTCCATATGCTGCGATCCGGGGAAGGGCTTTGGGATGAACTCCTTCCCTGGGCGGATCCAGTACGATCAGATCGGGCTTTTGCGGCAGAGTATCCAACACCTTCAGCACGTCTCCGGCGATAAAAGTACAGTTCGTCAATCCGTTCCTTTTGGCATTTCTCCGCGCTGCCTCTACAGCCTCCTCTACGATCTCCACTCCGGTCACATGCCTGGCTACAGGAGCAAGCATCTGGGCGATCGTCCCGGTACCGCTATACAGGTCAAAGATCTCCCTGTCCTTTGTGTCTCCAATATATTCGCGGGCAATGTTGTAGAGCAGTTCCGCTCCGGCTGTGTTATTCTGGAAAAAAGAAAAGGGAGAGATCTCAAAACTCAGTCCCAGCAGTTCCTCATGAAAGTGATCCTGCCCGAAAAGGATCTCGGTCCGGTCGCTGCTGACCACATCCGCTTCCCGGTCATTGACCGTATGCAGGACTCCCACGAGCTTTCCGTCCAGGGAAAGGCTGCAGATCTGCTTTACAAATCCGGCAAGCCATTCCTTTTCAAAACTTCCCTCCGCCTGGGAACTGGTCACCAGATCTACCAGCAGCTCACCGGTACGCCAGGCCTTGCGGATCAGAAGGTGCCGGAAATATCCGATATGGGTATTTCTGCGATAATAGGGCATCCCGCTTTCAGCTGCCAGATTCAGGGTACAGGTCAGAATCTTACGGAAGTCTTCGTCAACGATCCTGCATTGATCCACAGTAATGATATCATAGAAGCTCCCTTTTTTGTGCAGTCCGAGAGTCATCGGGCCGTCCTTGCAGGAATCTCCAAAAGAGAATTCCATCTTGTTTCGGTAGCCCAGAATCACAGGACTGGCATGAATCCCTTCAAAATGCGGATCCGGGCAGGCAGCCTCCAGAATCTCTTTCACCTGCTCTTCCTTCATGGCCAGCTGCTTTTCATATGGAAGAGTACGCAGCGCACAGCCACCGCAGGCGCCGAAATGAACACAGTCCGGCACGGTTTCGTCCGGGGATGGTTCCAGGACTTTCATCAGATTTCCTTCTGCCTTGCCCTTCCCGGCTTTCTTGATGCGCAGAAGGATCTTCTGTCCCTTCAGCACCCCTTTGACCCGGACCGGCTCTCCCTCCACTGTCACGATCCCTTTACCGCCAAATTCGGTCTTCTCAACAAGACCTTCCGCTGTCTGTCCTCTTTTCACAATTGCTCCTTTAAACCCGTCGGGATTTCCCGTGGGATGAAGAATAAGGCCGCCCGACCGCGCAGTTCCGCGCAGCCAGGCGGCCTTCCATACCTGAATAGTATCGGAGATCGTATTACTCCTCAGTTTCCTTTGATTCTTCTTCAGCTTCTGCTGTTTCAGCATCCTCTGCCTCTTCAGCCTCGTCCTCTTCTTCTTCCTCGTCGTCATCTTCGAAGAAATCATCGAAATCATCGTCGAAGTCATCATCGAAATCTTCCAGATAATCCGGAGTCATGTAGCGGTATACCGCATAAGCAATGCCTGCGATCGCCGCAATCGCACCGATAACCGCAAGAACCCAGAGTAATTTGTTTTTCTTTTCCTCTTTTGTTTTGATAGCTTCGATCAGATCTTCCAGTTTAATCATGAATCCACGTCCTTTCAACAAGCATTGTAAATTACTTCCAACAGTATATCACAGGGCTGTGCTTTTTACTACTTTTTTTTATATCTTTTGCAATTTTGCAAAGGCAGCGAACATCTTGCGCACGCCTGCTTTCTCAAATTCCACGGTTACTTCGTAATCCCTGCCTCCGTCTGCGATCTTTGTGACGACCCCTTCCCCGAAGCGCACATGGCGTACCCGGTCGCCTTCGCTGTATTCCAGATGATCCGCCTTTTGAACGTCTTTTCCCTTGGACAGATACGGTTTCTCACGCAAAACCTTCCTTCCGGTCTTTCCCCGGTCAAAGCTGCTTCGGGAATCTGACCAGTTTCCTGCTTTCCCTTCGGAACTTCTTTCCTCCCAGGGCAAAGCTGTGTGTCCATCCCGCCGCTGCGAATCCCTGCTGCCTCTGCTCCTGTAGGAACCGTATCCGGAATCACGGACATCCAGCAGTTCCTCCGGTATCTCCTCAAGAAAGCGCGAAGGCGCGTTGTACCGGTGGCTGCCGTTTACCATTCTGCTTCGGGCACTGGTCAGGATGAGCGTCTTCATGGCCCGCGTGATCCCCACATAGCACAATCTACGTTCCTCCTCGAGTGCTTCCTCGCTGTTCTCATCCATAATACTCTGGTAGCTCGGAAAAAGCCCTTCCTCCAGCCCGGTAAGATAGACCCGCGGAAACTCAAGTCCTTTTGCACTGTGCAGTGTCATGAGCAGGACCTGTCCGTTTCCATCCTCAAGTGTATCTATGTCGGCAACCAGAGACACTTCCTGCAGAAAACCGCCAAGGGAAGCTTCCGGTGTGTGTTCCAGATAAGCAGCGACCTTCGAGACCAGTTCATCAATATTCTCTATGCGGTCCTTTGCTTCCGGTGTCCCCTCCGCTTCCAGTTCTTTTATATAGCCGGTCTTTTCCAGAATCTCATCCAGCAGGGCCCGGACATCCAGGACCCGGGCTTTCGACCGCAAAGTCTCAAAGAACGTTACAAACGCATCCATTTTGGCAGCCGTTCTTCCCATACCGGGAATCTGGCTGCTTTTTGTCAGAGCTTCGTAAAAACTGATCTCATTGACAGCAGCGTAAGTCTCCGCTTTCAGGATGCTTGCTGCTCCGATCCCTCTTTTCGGGATGTTAATGATCCGGTGCATCGCGACCTCATCCTCCGGATTGTCGATCGCTTTCAGATAACAGAGCAGATCTTTGATCTCTTTGCGCGCGTAGAAATTAATGCCTCCGACGATCCTGTACGGGATTCCCGCAAGCAGAAGTTTTTCCTCCAGAAGCCTGGACTGGGCATTTGTCCGGTACAGGATCGCACAGTCCCCATAGGCTGCTTCCCCGCGTCCCGCTGCCTGTGCAATATCTCTGACCACATATTCTGCTTCCTCATAAGCAGAATCCAGAGCTGTATAGATCGTTTTCGGTCCTTCCGGGTTGGCCGTCCAGAGCGTCTTTTTCTTTCTTCCCCTGTTATTCCGGATCACGGCATTGGCTGTATCCAGGATCGCAGGCGTAGACCGGTAATTCTGTTCCAGCCGCACCACTGCCGCACCGGGGAAGACCTTCTCAAAATTCAGGATATTCCGGATGTTTGCTCCGCGGAACCGGTAGATCGACTGATCATCGTCTCCGACCACACACAGGTTCCCGTTCCTTCCGGCCAGCAGACGGATCAGTTCGAACTGGGCAGTATTGGTATCCTGATACTCATCCACCATGATAAAGGCAAACCGTCCGCGGTAATACTCCAGCACATCCGGACATTCCTTCAAAAGCCGCACGGTCAGGCCGATCATATCATCGAAATCCATCGCATTGCTTTTCTTCAATGTCCGCTGGTACTCGGTGTACACCTGACCGATACGGATCATTTCCGGATCCCCGTGGGCCGTTTTCATATACTCTTCCGGCCAGATCAGTTCGTCCTTCGCGGAAGAAATGGCGTTCAGGAACATCCTTTCTTTATAAATACGGGTCTCGATATTCAGCCGTTTGCAGACATCCTTCATCACCGTCTTCTGATCATCCCCGTCGTAGATCGTAAAATTGGTCCCATAGCCGATTCCCTCTGCGAATCTGCGCAGAATACGTCCGCAGGTGCTGTGGAACGTCGCGACCCAGATGCTGTCTGAGCCGTACCCCACCAGACGATCGATCCTCTCCCGCATCTCCCCTGCCGCTTTATTTGTAAAAGTGATCGCAAGTATATTCCACGGATCAACATGCTTTTCCCCTATCAGCCAGGCGATCCGGTTGGTAAGTACTCTGGTCTTGCCTGATCCGGCGCCTGCCAGGATCAGCTGGGGCCCTTCAAAATGTGTCGCAGCTTCTCTCTGCATCGGATTTAATTCTTCCAGTAAATTCTTCATTCCTGTTCCTCAAATTCCGCAACCACTGTGTATCCGCTCGGATCTGTACGTACTTCCGTCACGATGCCGTCAAACACCTTCAGCCTCTCACGGTTCTGATAGTTGGCGGACATTGCAACAGCCGGTTCGATCGTATAATACCAGCTCCCCGGAAGGACCCCTTCGGTCACATGTACGCGGTCTCCCGGTGCAACAAGTCCTTCCCGTTCCATTTTAAATTCCATTCGTCGCATTTGTTCCTCCTGCTGCGATTTTTCAAGTCCCGCTTGCCATGATTTTTCCGAAAAGGTATACTATAGTCATTCAAAAAACTAACAGAAAACCAAAGGAGTCCACATGTCCGCATCCGCCTTTGATGGTCTCTTGGAAGACCTCATTCAAAAAATCATGGAAAACCTCGACCAGCTTCCCTACCTCCGTCTGGAAGATATTCCCGGAATAGATCTGTATATGGATCAGGTAACGACCCTTATGGATGAGCATCTGGCTTCCTCCAAACGGTCGAAAGAAGACAGGGTCCTGACCAAGACCATGATCAACAATTATGCGAAAAACAAGCTTCTCCCCCCTCCGGTAAAGAAAAAATACTCACGGGATCATCTGCTTGTCATGCTTTTCATCTATTACTTTAAAGGGATACTTCCTCTGCAGGATATTCAGTCACTGCTTGGGCCGCTAACAGAGAAGTATTTTCAGGCGGAAGAGGGGATGGATCTGGTTGATGTGTACCAGGAGCTCGTACGCTGCGGAAGCACGGAGACACCCCGGCTTCGCGAAGAGCTTTCATCCATGTTTGAAAATGCGAAAGGGTCTTTCCCGGAAGCAGCGGATGAGGACCGGCCGTTTCTGCAGTATTTTACGATGATCTGTCTGCTCAGCATCGATGTATACATGAAAAAACGTGTCATCGAACAGCTGATCGACGGAACCCGTCCGAAAAATTCCAAAAAGTAATTTCCGACTGGTCAAATGAGGCGCACATGAACTGTGCGCCTCTCTTTGCATATGTGTGCTTCTGTATTCTATGACTGCGGTGTCTCTTCTTCCTTCAGGCGGTCAAAGACCAGCCTGTACCCGTCTTTCCCATACATCAATGCCCGGTTCACCCTGCTGATCGTAGCGGTAGATGCCCCTGTAAGTTCCGCGATCTCGTTGTATGTCCGTCCTTCTTTCAGCATGCACGCCACTTCATAGCGCTGCGAAATGGACATGAGTTCATTGACCGTACATACATCCTCAAAAAAACAATAACATTCTTCCTGATCCCGAAGCGTCAATACTGCTTTAAAGAAACTGTCAACCGCCTTTGTTCTGATGTCTCTGCCCATAACTCTCCTATGTGTCATCCGGAATGCTGCCGCTTTTGGGAATGTCCCGGCGTTCCTGCTGCGCCGCGCCCGGCGCAGACCTCCTTCTGCTGAACTTTAATAACCCGTCACATCAGTTGCATAAAGTGTTCCGTCTCCGGATGCCTGGGCAGCGTCCAGATTGATGCTCACATATACACCATCGTAGATGCCGTCTGCAGAATTCATATTTGCATCTCCGTAATAAACGGAATATGTATTGCCGTCATCCCCCTGCAGTGTAATACTGTCCGGCGTCGTACCGATCACAGTACCGCTGACTGTGGACTGTGTGGACTGTGTGGCTGCAGCTGCAGTCTCCGGCTGCTGCTGTGTGTTGTCACCGGTATTGGTATTGGCGGTGCCGGCTGCTTCCCCGCCTGTGGCTGCAGCCGCTGCGTCTGTTCCTGTGCCGTCCGCCGTCTGTGCGGGCTGCGTCTCAGGAGCTGTCTGCGCGGGAGCGTCAGACGAAAGATATGCTTTCGATACATAACCGGTCGCGCCTCCCACAGAAACGATGAACCAGTTGTCCGTCTCGCCGACTACGGTGACTGTTCCTCCGTTCGCCAGAGAACCGGTGATATCGCTGTCCGTTCCGGGAAGAGCCCGGATATTGACATCGGTCGTAGCATACAGCGTTGTAGAACTTCCGTAATTCGTAGCATTTCCAAGTTCCGCAGAGCTGGCCGCACTGTAGGGATCATCCGGATTCACAGTGGTCTCGGATGCTGCTGTTTCGGACTGAGCGGTCTGCGCAGCTGTGGCATAGACCAGGAAATCCTTCCGGATATAACCGGTCGTTCCGTTTACACTCACCTGGAACCAGTTGGCCGTCTCACCGGTCACCGTAACCTGCGCGTTCTTATCGAGTGTGATCAGTACATCGGCATCCGTCCCCGGCGCAAGGCGCACATTAACCTGATCCACCGTGACCAGAGAAGCAGTTGTCCCGTAATCCTTCAGCGACTGCAGTTCCTCGCCGCTTGCAGTATCTGTCCGTACCGTCTCGGTCGTCGACTGAATAGTCCCGGTGATCACTTCCCCGGTAACAGCCTTCAGTGTCTCATCTTTCAGGACACGGAAGCTTGCGACGGATTTCTGCACGGCTTCCAGAAGGTTCTTGTTGTCATCTGTAATGGAGCCTATCACAACATAAGCCTGATCCGGCGCGATGATGGCATTCGTAACGGAGTATGCCCACATTCTGGCCGGCGAATTATACCGGACTACATAGCGGTATACGTGCACATCACCCACAGGTGCATCCACAAAACTCTGCACTTCAAACGCACTGGCATCGGCATACTGCTCGGTGAGAGATGCCTCCAGATCCCTCTGGGTGGTCATCACATTCAGGCTGCTCATCGCCGATTCCGTATTGGCATGGACAATGTTGATCATAGCATCCTTGCCGGACTGGAATACCCTCATCTCATCCGCATCCTGACCGATCTTCCAGGTATTGTCCGGAAGAGTGATCTTGATCGTCCCATCCTTTGAAGTGTAATCTACATCCGTTACCCGCTTCGGCGGTTCCGTCTCCGTCTCCTTATGAGTCTCCGTTTCCTTCTTTGTTTCCGTCTCCGTCACCGCCTCTGTGACTTTGGCCTGCGTTTCCGTCTGTACCTGAACAGGCTGCGGATTGTCGGTAACTCTCTGGCCGCACCCGGAAAGACCTCCCATTGCAGCTGCAAGCACAAAAAGCAACCCCGGCTGCCATACATGTTTTCTCATACTTTTTACCTCCCGAAATAGGGGGCAATACCCCTGCTCTTCTGCTATACTCCCCATAAATTGTACACAGTCTGACCTTTTCTGCCTCTGTGTATCTGCAGAAAAACCTTAAATTATCATATCACTCCTGTTCTCTTTGTGCAAGCTGACAAGGCTTATTTAAAGGTTTCGTAAGAATGCCGTAAAAATATTTTTCCTTTTTTCTGCGAAGCTGCCCCTTTCCGGAAAGCCGGCCCGCGAAATCGTCCGGAAAAATCACGCCTGTTATCCTTTGCGAAACCTCCGGCGAATCTGCTGCGCTCCTTCAAGCAGCCTTTCTCCCGTCTCTTTCTCATTCCCGAGAATTTCCAGAAGCCGTTCCCATTCATCGACGGTCCCTCTTCCGTGAGGTACCATAAATGCACCGGAATCACTTCCGGGAGCGATCGCCGATCCGAGCGCAAATGCTTTCCGGATCGTTTCCGCCTGAAGCTCATCCAGTTTCCTGATCAGCCGGTGATCATACCGGTCTGAGAGGAGCAGATTGTGAATCGTTACATTTGTCGGTACCCACACGGTATTTCCTTCCGCCAGAGCGTGGATACAATCGTCATCCATGAAATTTCCGTGTTCCACAGATTCTGCGCCTGCTTCAATAGCAGCAAGTACAGGTCCTGCTCCGTTTACATGAGCCATCACTGCAAAGCCTTCCTCATGCGCAATATGGATCATCTCACGGATCTCATCCGGCTCCAGCGGCTGTTCATTCACTCCCCCGCTCCCTGAAAAATCGAGGATCCCGGAAAACATCACTTTTATAAAATCCGCATGCCCTCTTCCGGCCTCATTTACCAGAACACGGTATTCTTTCAGATCATCAAATCCGCGGCCAACGATTCCTCCGTAATGACCGTTCCGGTGGATGGCATACAGCGGCGTCCGGTATTCGATCCCATATTCCTCTGAGATCGAGCGCGCATATTCTGACGCTCCCAGATGATCCCCTCCATCGCGGAAATAGGTGATCCCGTGCTCTCTCATGATCTCAAGCTTGCTTTGAACATCCTCCCGGTTCACACCGTGAATATGGAGTTCTCTCGCCGCTTTAAAATTCTGCCCATCCATAAAGATGTGTCCGTGACATTCATAGTACATTTTTTGAGCCTCCGCTTCCCCCTGAAAACGTGGACAAAGTCCGCAAGCGGACATCAGCACCCCCACCCCCTCAATCATGAGGGGAGCGCAGCAGGACTTTGCGCGCGAGCGGAATCACAAAATGATCTTCCTTTCCGCGAGCTGCGCATCCTGCCGGAGGCTTTTCGTCTCATAGGAAATTCGACGAAATATCCTATGAGACGAAAAAGCCGCCGCTGTAATTCAGCGACGGCCTGTATTTACATAAAACCTGCGGAATCAGCCCACTACGGTCTTGCTGACATAACCGATATTCCCCTGATACTCTACCTGGAACCAGTTGTCAGATTCTCCAAGTGCAGTAACAACATCTCCTTCATTGAGGATGCCGATGATATTGGCCTGATTGGAAGCACCTGCACGGACATTCGCATCACTGTTCACCTGGATCGCGAAACTTTCCGCATAGTCAACAGAAGTTTCATTGCCGACATTAGCTTCCGCCTGCGCTGCAGCTTCCTGATCCGCCGCCTCACTGCGTTCTTCCGGAGTCTTCTCCTCTACGACCGTCTCGGAAAGATTGTCCTTATAGACATATCCTGTCCAGTCTTCCTTGCGGATGATAAACCAGTTGGGAGTTTCACCGACTACCGTGACACGCTCGCCCTGATCATAACTGCTGATGACATTGTCGGAATTTTCCGTATCCGGCGTACTGCGGATATTGATGTCATCCTTTGCATAATAGATCTTTTCTTCCGTCAGCTCGGATTCATATTGCGCTTCCTCTTCAGCTGTCAGATTCTTGGCAAACTTTGTTTCCGGTTCGGTTGGCGCTTCAGTAGGTGCCTCTGTTGCCACTTCCGTGACCGCTTCCGTAGGAGCTTCTGTTTCCTCGATCTGCTCAACTACTACTACTGCTTCCGTCGCAGGTTCCGGTTTCTGCGTCTGTGCTTCGGTAGCAGTCCCGGCTGCCGGACCATCCGCCCGCTGCCCGCATCCGCCTAAAAGAAAAGCAGCCGATGCTGCGATCATAAGCGCTGTAAGCCATCTCTTCCTGTTCATACTTCTCCCCTCCAATCGGGTATTTGCGGTATTCACTGCGTTTATTATCATACCATGCGTTCGAAGGAATTACAAGCATCAGAAAAACCAATTATTTATGGTTATGCGTGACATTGTCATGTTTTCTGTGCTATACTTTAGCCTGTCGGAAGCCTGACTTTCGTTGAAATTACGAACGGATCGTCAAAAACACACAGAAAGGTATCGTATTCTATGAGTACAAGCAGCCCCAAAAATGAGCCTTCACAGGAGAAGACAGATGTCAGAAAAGAAGTATTCAGCTGGATCCTGGTAATTGCAGAAGCCCTGATCATCGCACTGCTGCTGAATACATTCATTATTGTCAATGCGACCGTTCCAAGCGGTTCCATGGAGAACACGATCCAGCCCGGTGACCGGTTGTTCGGTCTGCGTCTTACCTATCTTTTCAAGGATCCGGTCCGGAAAGATATTGTTGTATTCCGTTATCCGGTGGACGCCTCCCTGGGCAAGAAGACCAATTATATCAAACGTATCATCGGTCTGCCCGGTGAGACCGTAGAGATCCGGGAGGGCAAGATCTACATCAACGGTTCCGATGAACCTTTGGACGAACCGTATCTGAAAGAGGAGTGGGTCGTTGCGAATGACGGCCTCACCTTTGAAGTACCGGAGGATTGTTATCTGATGCTGGGAGACAACCGCAATAACTCCTCCGATTCAAGATACTGGGCAATGGTAGCTCTTCGGGATTATGCCGAAGCAGGGAAGGAGATCACTGCCGAAGAAGCCTGGCAGCTTTCATTCGTAAAGCGCAAACAGATCCTCGGAAAAGCGTATGTACGTTACTGGCCGCTTAATAAGATCTCCCTTCTTAAATAGTTCACGAATATCAGCTCAGTCGAAGAATCCCCCTTCCTGTACAGGCGGCAGGAAAGTCGGGACGTTCCTGAAATGATCAGGGCCTGCCGGGAATAAACCATTTCCGGCAGGCCCTGTTTTGCCCTACATCTTCCGCAGATCATTCCGCGGCAAATTCGTTAATATTGCTCAGCCATATCCGGCCGTTTGATTCAGATACGCCCAGAGCAGCGAATTTCATGGAGCCCTCTCCCCACTCTTTGTTTACCCGGAAACTGCCCGAAGCACTGTTTCCGCAGCGGGCCTGCATGACGACTCCGTCCAGTACCATACAGTAGTTATTCTCCCGAAACTGTGGGTCCTCATCAAAATTCAGCAGTACAGCCGCAAAGTTGCAGTCTTCATCTCCAATATTGGTCAATGTCCAGTTGAAGGTCCGGATATTGCTGTTTTTATCATCATCGTCTGCGGCGTTGACTGTAAGTATCAGCTCGACCGGTGTATCAAATTTGCACACACCCATCCAGTCTTCTGCAGGCTGGGCAGCGATCCAGCTGTTCACCATCGCATCGATCTCTTCGGCATTGATCTTACCCGGTTCGAATTCCATTTTTTCTGCTTTTGCATAATTAGCATAAGCATTGTCCAGCATCTGACCGTAGATCCCGTCATATGCACCTGCATCATATCCCATGGATGTCAGCATCTGCTGGGCTGCACGGACATTTTCTCCGCGCTGGCCGCGTTCCAGAACCGGCTCCGGTTCCAGAATCTGATGCTGCTCATAACTGCATTCCTTACATTTACGGACCCTCTCACCGGCTGTGCTTCGTGTCATCTCCCTGACCGTTTCCCATTCTCCGAAATCGTGATGCAGTCTCCGGATCGTCTGCGGCCATGCAACTCCGTCAGGTGTAAGATTCTGATCATCCTGGAATTTCATCAGTGCAGCCTCGGTGCCTCCTCCGAAGATTCCATCTGCGCCGTCAGCATTCAGATAATTCTGATCAGCAAGAAGCTGCTGCATTTCCCGGACTTCCTCACTGCGGTCGCCACGGCGAAGGGTCCCTTCCGGATCGTAGCTGACCTGTTCCTCTTTGTAACCGCAGACCTGGCATACATTCGTACGAATGCCGGCGGAATGATCCGTCGCTTCTTCTATGATCTCCCATTTAAAATCATGGGGAAGCTTTTCTATCGGCACCGTTTCCTCATAACCGCAGTCCAGGCAGGTGTGACTCTCAAGGCCCTCTTCTGTACAGGTCGCTTCCTTCAGAATCGTCCAGTCTCCGTAATTATGCGGAAGACGGTCCAGAGTATAACGCTCTTCATAACCGCAGATCTGGCATCTGCGAACACGTTCACCATTGGAGGTGCAGGTCGGTCCTTTTGTCGTTACCCATTCTCCGAATGTATGCGGCAGCCGGTCGATCGTCTGATGTTCCTCGTGTCCGCACACCTGGCAGCGCACCATCCGTTCGCCTTCATGGCTGCAGGTCGGGGACGTGACTGTGATCCAGTCTCCGTAGCTGTGAGGGAGCATATCGATATCCTGTGATTCTCCGACGCCGCAGATCGGGCAGGATCGTGTCCGCATTCCCTTTGACGTACAGGTAGGCTGCTCGATGATCGTCCAGTCTGTCCACTGGTGATTGCATACACTCGACGGCATGGTAAAGCTCATATGCTTCATTTTGACCCAGCCGGTAAGCTGACCGCCATAGGTGTGATCTTCACAGGTGATCTTGGCCCATTTCTGACTGCTGCTCAGTTTATCGAGGAAGCAGCCTTCACCGGGTTCCATATACTGGAGAATATCGGAATCCGAATCCTTTTCTTCATGGACAGGTGTTCTGTCCAAACAGTAAAGCATTTCGATCTCAGCAAATGCATGTGTAGACAGCACAAACATTAACAGCAGCATAAGTGGAAGCAGTAATCTCTTTTTCATATTCGACCCCTCCTTGTCGCTCTTATCGTGTTACAGATGCTTATCAGAATATATTCTTTCTCACTTTTATAATATTATATACGCAATTTTCAGCAAAAATCCATGTGCAATTGTCAGAAAATGAAGCAAAATTTCTATTGATGCACGATTTCTTCACGTTCATCCGCAGGTGCTTTTGAGCAACGGATGACATGTGCCCTTTTCGTACGCATGACGTCCTATTGGAGACAGAGAACCGTCCCATGACCCACCTGCGGTTAATCATATTTGTTTTTCCGCAGGCCGCAATTTCACTCAAGCGGACGGCATGTGCGCCATCGGTGGCAGGGAATATTATGAGAAGCTGCCGCTTCCTGATATAGGACTCACGAAATCGCTTTCAGCGATTTTGTTCGTTATCTTATCGGTTC
>CACZZH010000081.1 GCA_902785635.1 uncultured Lachnospiraceae bacterium | reverse complement strand
ACGAGGCAGATACAGCAGTCTGTCAGAGAGCATTTTTTCGTAACGCTGGCAGGCTCTTTTTTAAACCATGTTTTTCATAGGCTATTTGACACTACCTTGAAAAAAGATCTGCTATTATTATGGGCTCTGCCGCCTTCTTCTGCGGCTTTGCCCGGTTGCACATATGTTATTATTTACATCACGCAGAACACGCGGACAAGACATGACACAGAATCTGTCACCGATGTGTGATCACCTGCTTTACGGCATCCTTCCATCCTGTCAGGTGCTGCTGCCTTGCCTGCGGCGTCATATCCGGTTCATACTTTGTATACTCTATGCAGTCATAGATCGTTTCCGGATCATAAAGTCCCGCAGAGATCCCGGCCATATAGGCTGCGCCCATCCCGGACAGTTCCTGCAGCTGCGGAATCTGGATCGTACAGTCCGCAATATCGCTCTGGAACTGCATCAGATAGGAGTTCGCCGTCGGACCGCCATCCACCCGGACAGTCTGAATGGGAAGATCCGCATCCTGCCGCATCAGCTCGATCAGATCTGTGATCTGATACGCGATGCATTCCACACAGGCCTTAACCAGTTCCTTCCTTCCGGTGGTTCTGGTGATCCCGGTAAACATACCGGTGGCGTCCGGATCCCAGTAGGGCGATCCCAGTCCTGTAAATGCAGGAACAAAATATGTACGGTCTTCCGGATTGGCGTCCTGCGCCATGCTGCAGGTATCGGCTGCGCTTTCGATCAGCCCGATCTCATCCTTCAGCCAGCTGATGACTGCACCGGTATAGTTGAGATTTCCTTCAAATACATATTCCACCTTCCCGCTCTTTCCCCAGGCCAGGGATGTCACCAGCCCGTTATCGGAAAGTTTCGGCTCGGCCCCGATATTCATCATCACGGAAGAACCGGTCCCGTAGGTGGCTTTCAGTTCCCCCATCTTCCGGCAGTTCTGTCCGAAAAGTGCTCCATGACTGTCACCAAGCACACCGCAGATCGGCACAGGCTCATCGAACAGCCCGTTCAGGTCCGTCGTGCCGAAAACAGAATCTGACATGACCACCTCAGGAAGTGCTTTTGGGGAGATGCCAAAGCTCTTCAGAATATCCTCATCCCAGTTCAGCGTATGGATATTGAAAAGCTGTGTCCTCGAAGCATTGGAATAATCTGTACGGAAGCTCTTTTCCCGCGTAAGATTAAACACCAGCCATGCATCTACAGTGCCCATGGCAAGCTTCCCCTCCCGGTCCAGCTTCTCCGCTTCCGGAACATGCTCCATGATCCACTGCATCTTCGCAGCAGGAAAATACGGGGAGAGTACGATCCCGGTCGCGCGGCGGATCGCTTCTGCCTCTTCTTTATGCTTTTCCGCCACCTTTGCGGCTCTGGCACACTGCCATACGATCGCATTCATGACGGGCTGCCCGGTCTCTTTATTCCATGCGACTGTCGTCTCACGCTGATTGGAAATGCCCATTGCGGCGACCTGCTGCGGCTGAATTCCGGCTTTGCTGATGACATCTGCGCATACTGCCAGAGTATTGTGCAGGATCTCCATCGGATCATGTTCCACATAACCGTTCTCGTCAATGATCTGGCGGTGAGGGCGGTCAGCCCGGGCAACCAGCCTGCCCAGCCTGTCAAAGACAAGGCCTTTGGTCCCCTGGGTACTCTGGTCCACAGCCAGTATGTAATCCTTCTTTCCTGCCATATCCGTTCTCCTGAATCTGTACTATTTCAGAGCCTGCGCTGCCTTCTGCGCAATGCCTTCTCCGGTCATGCCGTAATATTCAAAGACTTCCTGTGAAGTCCCGGTAACGACCGGAGCGTCCGGCAGCGCAATGTTAATGACCTTTCTCGGGCAGTTCTCCGAAACGACCTGTGCCACCATGGACCCCAGTCCGCCGAAGGGAGAATGCTCCTCAACGGTGATCACTGCTTTTGCATTTTCCGCTGCCTTTATGACCGCTGCCCGGTCAAGAGGCTTCACACAGTACATATCCAGCACGGTTGCGCTGATTCCCTGCTCTTTCAGGATCTGCGCCGCATCAAGTGCCGGCCGGACCATCTCACCGCAGGCGATGATCGCTACATCACTGCCTTCGCAAAGTACGGTAGCCCTGTCCATCTCAAACGGACAGTTTTCTTCAGTATATACATCCTCCACCGGATTGCGGCCGGTACGGATATATGCACATTTATTGTCCTTAAGAAGCGCTTCGATCAGATATCTGGTCTGATGACGGTCGCTGGGAAGATACACCCGCATATTCGGGATCGCGCTCATTGCGGCGATATCCTGTGCAGAGTGGTGGCTCATGCCGAGTGCTCCGTAGCTCACGCCTCCGCTGATGCCGATCAGCTTGACATTCGTATCGGAATAGGCACAGTCCACCTTACACTGCTCATAGCTTCTGGTCGTGATAAAACTGGCGGGAGATGCTGCATAGGGTTTCATCCCTGCTTTTGCCAGACCTGCAGCGATACCCACAAGATCCTGCTCTGCAATACCGACTTCTACCGACTGGTCGGGAAATGCCTCAAAAAACGGTGCGAGCGAGGCGCTCCCGCGGGAGTCACTGCAAAGGACCATGATCTCCTTATCTTCCTTCGCATGTTCCATCAGAACATCGCAGATCACTTTCCGGTTCGGGATCGAATTCTTCATGACAGCGCCTCCTTCTTTGCATTCAGATCTCTGACGATCTCCTCGTACTGCTCCCGGGTGGGAACCTTATGATGCCAGCCGGCTTTGTTCTCCATGACCGGGGAACCTTTACCCTTTACAGTATTTGCGATCACACAGGTGGGTCTCCCTTTTACTGTCTTCGCGCTTTCAAATGCCGCATCGATCTCATCCAGATCGTTCCCGTCCTTAAGAGAGATCACATTCCAGCCAAATGCTTCTACCTTGGCCTTCAGGTCATCGAGAGCCATCACATCTTCGGTGCTGCCGGAGATCTGCAGATAATTCCGGTCGATTATGCAGCACAGATTGTCCAGTCCGAACATTGCTCCGGACATGAAGCCTTCCCAGTTGGAGCCTTCTGCCAGCTCACCGTCACCGGTCACTACGTATACCCGGTTTGCCCCGCCTCTCTTCTTTGCTGCCAGTGCCAGGCCGACCGCCACCGGAAGGCCGTGCCCAAGGGATCCGGAATTCATCTCGATCCCGGGCAGCGTATTGTGAGGATGCCCGATATACGGGGAATTAAACCTGGAAAAACGCGCCTTGACGTCATCGAGCTCCAGAAAGCCTTTCCTGCAGAGGACTGCATAGTACGCTTCCATGGAATGTCCCTTGCTCATGATGAAATAGTCCCGGTCCGGATCCTCGGTCTGCTGTGGTGATACGTTCATCTGTCTGAAATAAAGGTCAACCAGTACTTCCATCACGCTCATATCACCACCGATATGTCCGCCGCCGCCCGCCATGATGATATCGATCGTATCCTTACGAAGCTCATACGCCAGTGCTTTCAGATTTTCCATTACGTTCCTCCTTTAAACCTCATCGAACACAACATCTTCGCCATGCAGATAAGCTTTTACTTTTTCTTCAATGGGATCATACAGATCCGGTTTCACACCAATGTATTTGCAGGCTTCATAGATCACCGGCACTACGTCGCCATGGATCGCCGCCACATGGTGAATATAAGGACCTTCCACGACCTTCGCCTCAAGGCGCTTGAGGTTCGCAACTTCCACCCACACATAAGTACCTCTGGTCCAGGGACCTTCTATACCCTTTGCGTGTCCCAGAAGGATGGAATACTCTCCATCATCCCCGTCGAAACGCACCAGACTCATAGGCCCGTGTTTGGCTTCCGCCGACACCGCACCATTCTGCGGGAATGCCACCGGCACGCAGATCGTCGGTTTTTCTTTCGCGACAGAGATCGGCCATGGGCCGCAGTGCTGCAGCAGCTCACCATTGTCATTGTCCGGATGGCGCACCGTCCAGTCAGAGAACATGACTCTGCGCTCGTTCATCGTAGCCGCTTCAGCGATCAGCTGTGAGACCGCGCCGTGGATATCCGTCTCACACACTACCGGAATTCCTTCCTCATTCAGCAGAGCATTTGCAGCACAGGGCATGATGTGGATCTCATCCTGCAGGGCGTTCCAGCACTGGATGGCGATCGCATTGCAGCCATACTTTCCTGCCAGGCTCTTCATTGCCACCTTCAGACATGCTACATTCTCCAGATACGCATCGGAGATATCACAGGTCATGTTCTCTTTGCAGTAGGCGACCACCTCGGCAACCTGCGTCTTTTCCTCTCTCCACTTTTTCATCTCGGCATAAAGCTCGGGAAGCGGGATCGGCGCAAGCTGAATGTTGAATTTTTCCAGAAGCTCTCCTTCATTGCACATTGTGCTCCAGAAGTCAAACGGTCTCGGTCCGATCTGCAGAATGCGGATGCTCCGGAATGTACGTACTACATTGCACACCGCCAGGAAGTCCCGGATCCCGCGCTCGAATTCCGGATCGCTGAGATTGCAGTTATTCATATAGGTAAAAGGCACACGGAAACGGCGCAGTACCTTGCCGGTGGCAAACAGTCCGCACTGGGAGTCACGAAGCCGCATTCCCTTTTCATCCGGACGTTCATCGCGGGGTCCCCAGAGAAGCACCGGAACACCCAGAGCCTTTGCAAGACGGGCACATTCATACTCCGTACCGAAATTCGCATGCGGAAGGAAGAGGCCGTCGACCTTTTCTGCCTTGAATTTCGCAATGATCTTCTCAAGGCCTGCATCGTCAAAAAGAAGCCCTTCGTCATTTACATCCGTGATATCCACAAAATTTATTTCCAGTTCTCTGAGACGATCCGCGATCAGATCACGGAACTGCAGTGCAGCCGGTGCGCTGAAGATACTTCTGCGGGTCGGTGCGTAACCGATTTTGATTTTTGTCATCCTGAACCTCCCTCTGTTTTATGCTTTTCTATCTTTATATTGTTTCTTCATAATTATTCACCTTTTCGGTGACAAGGTAATTATATTCCCCGTCCAGCTAAATTTCATCCAAGAATTAAGTGTAATTTACTAAATTATTAACTTAATTATTGACATTTCTTTGCCTTTCCTTCATTATAAAAGCAGCAGACCGTATACATTCCTGCATTCATACGGAAGGGAAAACAAATGGGAATCACAGCAAAAGAACTGGCAAAAAAACTGAATTTGAGTGCGGCGGCTGTATCCATGGCTCTCAATGACAAACCCGGTGTGAGCCAGGAGACCCGGAAAATGGTTAAGGTCGCAGCTGAAAAATACGGCTATGATTTTTATCGGATCCAGTCCAGAAAATCAAAGACAGGTTCGATCGATTTTCTTGTATATGTAAAGAGCGGCGCAGTCGTGCAGGACACTCCCTTCTTTTCCAAGATCTCGGAGGGAATCCAGGCAGCCTGTACGGAAGAAGGCTTCCACCTGCGGACACAGCATATATACGAAGCGGACTTTACCGACAGGGATCTCGAAAACATCCAGTATTCCGATTGCGCCGGAGTCATCCTCCTGGGCACGGAAATGGTGACCGATGACCTGAAACCGTTTCTGGAACTTCCCGTGCCGGTCGTGGTGCTGGACAGTTATTTCGAGACCTTTCCCTGCGACACTGTCCTGATCAACAATGAGCAGGGAGCTTACATCGCCACCCGTCATCTTTTCCAGATCTGCAAAGCCCAGCCCGGATATCTGAAGTCTTCTTATCAGATCAACAATTTTCTGGAGAGAGAAGCCGGATTTAAAAAATCCATCCGTGCACACGGCATGTCCTTCTCGCAGTCGATCATTCATGAACTGTCCCCTTCCATTAACGGAGCCTATTCCGATATGAAGGAGATTCTTAAATGGAACGAACCTCTGGCCCGATGCTATTTCGCAGACAACGACCTGATCGCGGCAGGTGCCATCAAGGCTTTTAAGGAAGCCGGGAAACGGATCCCGGAAGATATTGCCGTTGTCGGATTTGATAATATTCCCATGAGTCAGGTGATGGATCTTTCAACCATCAATGTTCCGAAGGAATATATGGGGCGGCTCGCTGCGAAAAGACTGTTTGACCGGATCCGGAATCCCAGACTTCCCACCGTGAAGATCGCCGTGGAAACGACCCTGATCGACCGGTATTCCTGCTGACCCTCTTCTGCCGCCTTGACCGGATACCGCCGCTGATGCTATACTGGCAGATAGATTTTTCATTCTCACGCGAATGTCCAGCAGAAGGGAATATAATGAAAAACGACCTGTTGAAGCAGGCCCTGACGCCTGCCTATGTTTTCTCGGCAGATGAACTGCTGGGACGGATCCGGATGATGCAGGCTTTTCTCGGATCCGGAGTCCGGCTCGTCTACGCAGTAAAGGCAAATCCGTTTCTGATCCGTACACTGCGTGATGCAGCGGACGGGTTTGAGGTATGCTCTCCGGGAGAAGTGCGGCTTTGCATAAGATCCGGTATTCCGCCGGAAAAGCTGATCATCTCCGGTGTAAATAAGGAGCCGGATGTGTACGCGGATTTTGTCCGCAATTTTAAAGACCTGCCGGTCTACACCGCAGAGTCGCCCGCACAGATGAATATGCTGAATGCAGCCGCACTCCGGTATGGCACCCGCATCAGGGTCCTGCTGCGTCTGTCCGGCGGGAACCAGTTCGGAATAGACGAAAAGACGCTGCGGGAGCAGATCTCACAGCGGGAAAACTTTCCCGGGCTTGTGATCACCGGTATCCAGCAGTATACCGGAACGCAGAAACGTTCCAGACAGATCCTGCGTGAGATCGCCAGATTCGATGATTTTCTGTGCAGCTTCGATTTCCTTACCGAGGCAGAATACGGCCCCGGCCTTCCGGTCTCCTATTTCACAGATGAAACAGACCTTCCGGATGAGGAGCTGCTGAAGCCGTTATCCTCCGCGATCGCACAGATGCGTTTTACGGGTCGGATCACCCTGGAGATCGGACGTTTCCTGGCCGCTCACTGCGGATACTATCTGACAAAGGTCACTGAGACCAAATGCAATGACGGCGGTTTATTTGCCATTACAGACGGCGGGATCTCTGACAATACCGGCAATGAGATCCGCCACTGGACAGTCTGCGGTTCCCTGTGCACGGTTTCGGATATTCTGGTGCGGGATCTCCCTCTCCCGCTGCTTGAGCCCGATGACCTGCTGGTGTTTGAACGCACCGGAGCTTACTCTGTAACAGAGGGCATAAGCCTGTTTCTGAGCAGGGATCTTCCGCGTATTTACTTATGTGAAGAAGGAAATTTGAAACTGATTAGAGATAAAATATTAACGGAGGACTTGAATTATGGAAGAACTGATCCAGTTGCTTGAAGAGATTCAGCCGGGAGTTGACTTTGCGAACAGCACGTCCCTGATCGATGACGGGGAACTGAGTTCCTTTGACGTGGTCTCGATCGTCGGTGAACTCGAAGCGGAATATGACATCCGTTTCCGTCCGATGGATATCATTCCGCAGAATTTCAATTCTGCCAAAGCACTTTATGAACTGATCTGCAGACTGAAAGAAGCATGAGGTCATCAGACATATGTCATTTACATCTTTTGAGTTCTGGCTTCTGGTTGCCGTATGTGTGACCGGTTATTATCTGTTTCCGGCACGTATCCGCTGGACCTGGCTCCTGGGCATCTCCGGGCTGTACTATGCAGCTGCTGGCCCGGGATTTTTGCTGTATCTTCTTTTTGCTGTCCTTACCGCCTGGATCGGGGGGATGGCGGCAGTCTCAGGGAAAAAAGCGGCGGTCGCCCTGCCGCTTTTACTGGATTTCGGAATGCTTGCATGGCTGAAATATACCAATTTCCTTATTTCCTGCCTCAATCATTTTCCCGGTGTCACTTTGCCATACCTGGAACTGCTGCTGCCGCTCGGCATCTCCTTCTACACGTTCCAGTCCGCCGGCTATCTGCTGGACGTGTACTGGAAGCGCTGCGAACCGGAGCGGAACCCGGCAAAGCTTGCATTATTCATTTCCTTTTTCCCGCAGCTCATGCAGGGACCGATCGGCAGATATCAGACTCTCTCTCCTCAGCTGACACAGGGGCATTCCTTCGATGACACGCTGATCTGGCGCGGAATCTGCCGCATCACCTGGGGACTGATGAAAAAGATCGTGCTTGCAGATAACGCGGCGCTCTATGTCAACCGGATCTTCGGGGCTTATACCGATATCCGCGGCCTGGGATTTCAGGGTGTCCTGATGTACAGTATCCAGCTTTATGCAGACTTCTCGGGCGGCATTGACATTGCGCTCGGTATTGCGGAGATGATGGGAATCCGTCTGGATGAAAATTTCCGACAGCCGTTCTTTGCAAAGACGCTTACGGACTTCTGGCATCGATGGCATATTACACTGGGAACATGGATGAAGGATTACGTGTTCTATCCCATCACGCTTTCTGAATGGATGCGCACGCTTCGGCAGCGCAGCAGAAAATGGTTCGGAAGAGAGATCGGGAAAGCTTTCTGCATAGGCATTGCGAATGTGATCATTTTCGTTGTGGTCGGAATCTGGCACGGACCGGCATGGCACTATATTGCCTATGGTCTGTACAACGGGCTGCTCATCGCAGCCGGCGGTTTTTTCACAGGATCCTTCCGAAAATGGAAGAAATCGCTCGGCATCACGGATCAGACCGCCTGGTTCCGGGGCTTTAGGATGCTCCGCACCTTCCTGATCGTCAACATCAGCTGGTTTCTTGACCGAAGTGTTTCTCTGGGACAGGCATGGCAGATGTTTAAGGACTCCTTTGGCAGCAGGTTATGGTCCGTCACGGTGATCGATCCTTCCGACCCTGAAAAATGTATGGTCCGTTTTCTTACCATAGCTGCAGGATGCGCCGTCCTGCTTACGGTCAGTATCCTGAGTGAAAAAGGAAAAGATGTAAGGGGAATGTTCCTTAAGCTTCCCTGGTGGGGCCGGATTCTCCTGCTTACCGGCGCAATGCTGCTTTGCGCTCTTTACGGAAATATGGACGACGGAGGGTTTATCTATGCGAATTTTTAAGAAACTGCTTCCGTTTGCCTCC
This sequence comes from uncultured Lachnospiraceae bacterium, assembly GCA_902785635.1. Classification (GTDB taxonomy): domain Bacteria; phylum Bacillota; class Clostridia; order Lachnospirales; family Lachnospiraceae; genus Merdiplasma. Next base: position 10,676 of record CACZZH010000081.1, on the reverse strand, counting down.
GGACTTTGCTTCTTCCTGGGCATCAATATGCTGCTCAATTATCTGATCATTCCCTATCAGTTTCCCCGGATGAAGATACACCGTATCGAAACGGAAACTTTCCAGGATCTGATCCTGGGCACTTCCCACGGCAGCAGCGCAATTGACCCTGAAGTGCTCACCGAAGTGACCGGCAGGAGCAGCTTCAATACTGCCGCAGGCGGTCAGTATCCCCGGGACAATTACTATCTGCTCGCAGATGCCTGCCGGCAGCACCGGCCGGAGCGCGTCATCATCGAATACGATCCTGCCTACTGGATCTCAAAGGACAGCTTCAACCGGAATGCCCGCTATCAGCTCGACGTGATGGCGCTGTCCCCTGTAAAACTCGGCTATTTCAAAGATCTGTGCTTTGCCGGGGACATCCGGTATGTGCTGATGCCCTGGTTCCTCTATAACGACAGTTTTGACCGCATAGCGAAGAATGTGGAGATCAAACGCAGCGAAGCCTACGCACGATATGATGTCTCGCCTTTTGCCGACGGCGGACAGGTCTGTGAAATAAACGGCTTTACCCCTATTCAGGATAAAGCCGAAGGTGACCGCAGTATTCCGGATCTGGAATTTTCGGACGAAAACGAACGATATGTCCGTATCAACGCCGAATACTTCAAAAAGACTCTGCAGCTGTGCGAGAGGGAGGGAATTGAAGCAGTCGTTGTAACAACGCCTGTTCCGGCAGAGACTCTTGCGGAAACGGAACCCTTTTACCGTGAAGCACATCAGCGGATGGAAGCAATCGCTGCGGAATATGATTTTATATATCTGGATTATGCATGGCCGTCACTGGGCGCTCCCCCGGAAGAGGAGGCGTTCCCTGTGTGGGAATCGCAGTGCTTCTCTGACGGAGAGGGGCATATGCGCATAAGCGCAGCACAGAAATTTACCCGGCTGCTGGCGCAGGAGCTGAGCAAAAACTGATGAGAAGAGCTATGGGGACAGGTTCCCCGGCCCATGATTGGGCCGGGGAACCTGTCCCCATGTCTCTTTCAAATCTGCTCTGCTTCATAGATCAGCGAACGCAGTTTCGGATGGACCACATCATAGACGTAGCCGAAATCTCTTACATGCATCGCAAAGAATGCGCTCAGATGACGATCCGGATCCATCATGACCCAGGATCCGGCGGCACCGTCCCAGCCGAACTCTCCGATCGTTCCCGGTCCGCCTTTTTTCAGGTCGACCCGCGTCCTTACACCGAGCGCGTAGGAATATCCCCGACGGTTCCACACATCAAAACTCTTCCGTGACCGGCCGATCAGCTGATTTGCGTTCCACACGCAGATCGTCTCCGGTGAAAGGATGCGCGCACCGTTTTTGCCGGTTCCTCCGCAGGCAATGGCATCGGCAAAGGTAATGTAATCTTTCACGTCACTGATCAGCCCCGCCCCGCCGCTCTCATGGCGGTCGCTGAGTCTGTGTTCAATGTAATCTTTCGGAATAGGCTTTATGGAAGCGCTGTCCTCCATATACTGATACTGCGCGCACTGCCTGTCCCGGTCGTATTCTTTAAGCGCAAAGCCAATGGTCTTCATTTCCAGAGGGTCAAAAACAGATTTCTGCAGATATTCTCCAAAACTTTTTCCGCTCACTGCTTCGATCACCGCGGCCAGCACATCATGGCTGAGACTGTAAAGGAAATCCGTACCGGGTTCAAACTCCAGGGGCACAGCGGCAAGCGTATCCGCGATCTCCCGGGTCGATGCATGATGGCCGGTCTCCAATAGGAGCTTTTGCAGCGCCGGTGTTTTCATGTCATAGTTCAGTCCGCTCTGCATGCTGAGAAGGTGCCGGACCGTCATTGTTTTCCGTGCAGGTACTTCCCCTTCTTCCGATTTCACCCTAAGCTGAGAATAAGCCGGAAGATACCAGGCAACCGGATCATCCAGTCCGATCTTCCCCTGTTCGGCAAGCTGCATGGCTGCACAGGATGTAAAGACCTTACTGCAGGAATACAGGCAGTATGTTTCATCCCCGCACAGCGGCCGGGTCCGCTCCGTATCCCGGAAACCTGCCATATGCCTGTACTGCATTGCATGATCCCGGAAGATCACAAGATCACAGGCCGGAATTCGCGCTTTCGAAAGAAAATCCAGATATTGCCCCAGTGCTTCATACTTTTTGCCCATTAATACATCTCCTGTCTCTTCTGTCAGTCCTCCGGAAGGAATTCCCGTGCGATCTTTTCCCAGCGTTCCAGATGCTCCGGATGATAGGATACTGTACTGATATCTTTCAGCACCAGTTCAAAATTACAGCCATTGCGGTAACATGCATCCGTGATCATTTTCAGTTCTCTGCGGATCTGCTCCTCATTGATGTGATCGAGCGCTACTGCAGCCGGAGAAGCCTTCGCGGAATATACATAGTTTTTCCCGATCTGCTCCGCTGCCAGTTCATAGTCTGCCCACGGCGTAACAGTGATCTTTCGCAGATGGGGAATCGCGCTGATAATATCGATCTGATTATGCAGCGGTTCGCAGCACCCGTAATAGACCAGTCCGAAAGGCTCCATCGCCCGGGACATATACGGGATATCGAACTCTTCCCGCATAGCCGGTGAAACGGATACGAACACCTGAGCCGCTCCTCTTCCCCACACATCCTTCGCGCGGAAATGAATCCCGTCACAGTCCTTTGCGGGAAGCTCACTCGTATAGGCACTGGTACAGTGCACACTGTCCTGGTATCCTTCAAACAGGTTCAGTTCTTCATACTGCCTTACCTTATCGAGAAAGATATCCGTCAGTTTCTGCGCAAGGGCATGCATATATTCAGGCCGTTCCAGCAGATCGACCAGAATCTGTCCCACGCCGTGCAGTGTGGCAACATCATCCCACAGAGTGTCAAAGCACCAGGGCGAGCCCACAAGCCGCACAGGCAGGATATCTCCTACCATATTTGCGACCAGCTCATACCGCCGCAGCGATTCCTTCTCATCCAGAGTGATCTCTTCATTGTGCAGCAATTCCATGCAGCTTTCATCCTTCATCTGATCAATAAATCGATGAGAGACGATCCGATTGGCTGCATCCGAGACCGCAATATCCTCCTTCACGGATATCCCGATTCCGGAAGAATGGATCACCTTTGAGACCTTCAGTTCCTGCGGCAGCACCATGTCGCCGGGAATATGCCTCTGTCTGTAAAGCATCTGCCGCAGATATGTCTCCACTTCACGCAGATAAGGATCCGTGCACTGCACTGTCAGTTCTCCGGTAGGGTTCAGTTCATGCCAGGGCAGCTCATCGATCAGCAGGACCGGCTTCTGCATCCGAAGGTCATTCAGCGCGATGTGCATCTCCTTTTTTTTCAGGTTTCTATCGGAAAAAGCATATTCTTTATACTGCTTCGCAAGTTCCCGCAATAACATTTCATCCCGGTTCATTATTGACTCCTTATTATTCCGAATCCCCTTCCAGCATCCGGTATTGCTTGGGTGTCATCCCTATTGTCTCTTTGAACACATTGTGGAAATATTTGTCATTCTCCATGCCGATCTCCCAGGAGATCTCCTGCACCTTCATTGACGTTTTGCGCAGCAGCACCATTGCATAGTCGATCTTAACATACCGGACATAATCTGTGAAAGTATATCCTGTTTCCATATGAAAGATTCTGCTCAGATGCTCCGGTGATACCTTCAATTCCCTTGCCGTCTGCGCAAGCCGGCATGGCGTACTGATGTGATCATGTATATACCGGACCGCTTTTTTCACCAGCAGATTTCGGGATTTCTGCTCCACCTCACGGACCCTCAGCACCGGAAGCCGTTCCTGAATCAGCGGAACCGTTGTTCTCTCTTCCAGCCTGCTCTGTACTTTTGCCAGCTGCGCGGAAATGTCTTCATATGTAACAGGTTTCAGAACATATCCTGATACTCCCAGATCGATCCCTTCCTTTGCATATCGAAAATCACTGTACCCTGTGATCACCACATATTCTGTCTTCACATGCTTCCGGCTCAGATGCCGTATCATCTCAAGGCCGCTCATTCCCGGCATCCGTATGTCCACAAATACCAGATCGGGAAGCATTTTCGGTATCATTTCCAGTCCCTCCATGCCGTTGGAACACTCCCCCACGATCTGGACCGTCGGATCCACAGCCAGCACCAGGTTGCGGATCACTGCCCGTGCGCGCTTCTCATCCTCTATGATCATCACCCTCATGGCTGCTCTCCCTTCCCACATCGGACCACAGCCGGCATCACCCTGCAGCCCCTTACAGCTGCACTGTGTCCTGCATTACAGGCAGCCGCAGTTCCACTTTCGTACCCTTTCCGGCTGCTGAATCGAACTTCAGCGTATACCGGTTTCCATAATATCCATACAGTCTTCTGCAGGTGTTCAGAATCCCGATCCGCTCCGACTCCGTTTCCATCGGAAAGGCTGCAATCTTACGCAGATGTTCAAGTTCCCCGGCATCGATTCCTCTTCCGTTGTCCCATATACTGATCACGATCGTATCATCATCCCCGTAAAAAAGAATCGATAGAAAGCCTTCCTCCTTCTGTTCCTCAAAGCCATGAAGAATCGTATTTTCCACAAAGGGCTGCAGCAGCATCTTATAGATCAGCAGATCCGCCACTTCCGGTTCCACATCCAGTTCGTAGATGAACATACCCGGAAACCGTTCCTGCTGCAGAAGCAGATATTCCTTCAACCAGTCGCTTTCCTGCCGGATGGTGACCGGTTGAGAGCGGTCATGCAGCATATACACCAGTGTCGACGAATATCCCTTCAGGAGACGACTGACCTGATAGTCTCCGTGCTCTACGGCTACGGAATTGATCGTATTCAGAGTATTGTACAGATAGTGCGGGTTGATCTCCAGTTCCAGGGCTTTCAGCTCCGCCACACGCTGTTTTTCTGCTGTCTGCATGCTTCTGAGCTTTACCATTCCTGTAATCAGTACCACCAGCAGAATGTACACGATCAGGGTCAGAAAAAACATTGCTCCGAAACGCTTAATTGCATCCCGGCGTATTCTGGACAGGTTGACCACACATTGCTGTTTCCAGGGAATGCCTTCAATCGTCCCTTCAAGCATTTCCCCTCCATCCGTCAATTCCGGAAAAACAGGGTCCTCCCCGATCTGTCCTTCTCCCGCCAGAATGCGAAAAGCCCACGGAAGCGAATTTTCTGAAGAAAGCAGTGCCATCTGGGCAAGAACCTCCTGTTCCAGCAGAAGTGTAATGGCTGGTCCCGGTTCTTTCAGGTCCTGTTCAACCGGAATACTCACTGTCACACATGGCGTACCCCGAAGTGTGAAGAACCCTGTTTCGTATCTCCCGAAATTGGACGATGCCTGCGCCTTTTCAAATAGCGAACGATACGGTTCTTTCCCGATACCGCGAAGAGACAGATGCGTATTTCCATCATCGAACAGAAGCACGAATTCTCCCTTTCGGGATGTAAGGAAGTAGATGCCCTGCAGTAAAGAGGACTGAAATGGGATCAGGCTGTGGATCCTCTGATTGATCCGGTAGTTGAGAAAACTCGGATTGCCTTTACCATGAAGCAGGCGTACCATCTCCTCATCGCCCACGATCATTCTGGCAAGATCGAGATAATCATCCGCAAGAGTCTGCAGCTGATCCTGACGGGAACGGAAACTCTCCGTTGCCGACTGGAGGATACTGTCCGAAAAAACGCCTACACAATATCTCCACAAAAGTACAAAGATGATCACGAAAGGTAGAAATGCCGCAAGCATTATCGAAGCATATACTCTCTCGTTCATCCAGAAGCCATGATATCCCTTTTTTATTTTTCTCAGGATCTTCTTCAAAGGTTTCCTTTCTCCCGGAGGACGATCGCCGGCAGAAGAGCTCCCCAGTGATAGAACCTGTCACTGTTCTTTACGTCACACCCTTCTCCTGTGACCGCGTTATAGTTTTCATGGATATGACGATGTGTTTCCCATTCCGGCCGGAAGATCGCAGCCGATTTTTCCGCCAGATCTGCGCACTCCGAGCTCAGACCCTGCTGCTCAAAAGCCAGATATACCAGGAAATTCAACGGTGCCCACACTCTCCCCCTCCAGTAATCCTGTTCGGGATAGGCCGGATCATTCCTCGCGATCGATGGCAGCATCCATGCTCCGTAGAATTCCTCCGGATCGTAATAGTGTTCTTCGATGATTCGTTTCACTCTCCCCGCCGATATATCGCCGGAAAACAATGCATAGAAATTTGTTGGTGAGATCCTGCGGGAGAACTCTCCGGTATCGGTCCTTCGGTTATAGTAGAACCCGTTTTCTTCGTCCCACAGCCTCTCCAGCCCTTTCTCCGCCAGTATCCGGCGTTTTTCCAACACCGGAAGATCCCCATCTCTTCCCAGGATCTGCGCCAGTTCGATCAGGGCATTGCAGTCCATTATAAACAGGCCGGTCAGACCCACATCTTCCAGCATCAGGCATCCGCGCTCCGCATCGAAGGGAATATCGTCATACATCGGTGAATTATCCAGTCCGGATTCCAGGGCTCCTCCAAACCGCTCATTCACTCCGTCCAGTTCCCAGCGATTTCCGAAAATTACCGGGGCAGGATCACTCCCCCAGCAGAGCGCTCCCTCCGGAGAACGCCGGCTGCGGTCAAACCAGCTGTTCCATTCCAACAGTGCCGGATAACACAGCTCCACCAGCCAACGGTCATGAAAACGATGATACAGTTCCAGGATCATTCTGGATCCCACAGGAGGCTGTGACCGATCCAGTGTCTTCTGGCCGTTTCCGCAGGACATATTCGGAACAAAACCCTTTTCTGTCCTCTCATTGAGTATTTCGATCACATTGCTGTATGCCAGTGCTCTGCTGCTGCCGGCAGCCAGATATCCGGCAAAAAAGTTGTCCCAGCAAAAAAGCACATAACCGCCTTTCCGAATACTCCACAGCCTGCTTACCGGGGAGATCACCCTGTGATGATTTGCGTCGTACACACTGTCCCAGGCCACTGCGCACTCGATCGCACGGGCCATACCGGACAGTTCCTTAAACCGGGAGTATTTCTCCTCCAGCGCATCCCTCTTTCCGCAGACCAGTAAGCGAATCTGCTCCATCAGCAGATGATCCTCCTTCACAACGCGATCGTCTGTATCAGACGCACTGGATCTCTCCGGAAGGGCCTCTCCTCTGCAGGCGAGAAAGCCGGTCTGGCCAGTCAGCCCGACGGACAAATGCGGTCCTGTCAATGGAACATTGCAGTCGGAATGGTTCGGGACAGTGCCCGCATATACCGTCCATTCCTGCGGATATGATCCTCCGCTCCGGGCAGTCAGTACGTTTCCGTCAAGCAGCACCGTTCCCGGCCGGTTCCACAGATATCCGCCCTGCAGGCAGAGCATCGGAGGCTTTCTCTGAAGCTTTACCGGGGTTATCAAAACAGCGAACCACTCCTCATCCGCAGCAGTCTCCACCAGCAGCTCCATTTGGCACCAGCGGACAGTCATACAGGTGTAACTGTCGTCTGCGGCGTGATCACCGGGCAGAAGGATCTCCGTGGCATCCTCCGGATCATCCGCGGGAAAACGCCCGATCAGTGCCTCCCGCAGAAAGTTCCCGGCTGCATACTCCTTCACACACAGGTTGAGACTCAGGCCTTCCGGCATATGTACAAAAGAAAGTACATTGTGGACGTTCCAGGTTTTCCACCCGCTGATAAACCTTTCCTTCAGCACTTCATATTCCGGACAGGTCAACCGGTTCATTGTATCTCCTCCCTTCACCCTCCGTTTCAGCCTTTAATACCTGCAAAGGTCATACCTTCGATAAAGTAACGCTGCGCGAAGAAAAACATAATGATCATCGGAACGATCGCCACTGTCGCTGCCGCCATCATCAGATGCCACTCTGTCGTATACTGGGATATAAACATCTGAAGTCCCAGTGACACCGTGCTCATTTTCGGATCCTTCAAGTAGATCATCGGTCCGATAAAATCGTTCCAGGTATTCATAAAAGTAAAAACACATACCGTCATCAGAGCCGGCTTACAAAGAGGCATGATAATTCTGGAATAGATCGTAAAATAGGAAGCACCATCAAGAATCGCTGCCTCGTCGTAATCACGGGGGAGCGTAGAGAAAAACTGCCTGAGAAGAAAGATGTAAAAGCCGTCAAGAAAGAATGCGGGAAGTGTAAGCGGAACATATGTATTGTAAAAACCAACCACATTCCAGAGCATAAACTGCGGGATCAGAAGCACACTCCACGGGATCATCATCGTTGCGATCACGATCGCGAACCAGATGTTTTTACCCCTGAATTCGATTCTTGAAAAACCAAACGCAACAAGACTGGAGCTGAGCAATTTTCCGATGATATTGACCACGACCAGAAACAGGGAATTGAGAAAATATCTGGCAAAAGGTACCTGTGTAAGAGCATCCCTGTAATTCTGCCACTGAATCGTTTCCGGCAGCCAGCGCATCGGAGTCCCGAAGATCTCCGTTTTAGTCATCAGAGATGACCGGACCATCCAGAAAAACGGGAACAGACTGATGATGCAAAGCAGAATGATACATATCCACATCAGAACACGCGAGACCAGGGATTTCGCTGTATGCTTCATCTTATTCACCTCCATAATAGACCCATTTCCCGGAAATGGCAAAATTTACGGCGGTCAGAATTCCAAGGATAACAAACAGGATCCATGCCATCGCGCAGGCGATGCCCATGGTCGTCTGTTCAAATGCCCGCTTATACAGCAGCAGCACATAAAACAGGGAATTGTTGTTGGGTCCGCCCTTCGTCATGATATATCCCTGGGTAAAGATCTGCATGGAATTGATCACGCCCATGATCACATTGTAGAAAATGATCGGGCTGATCATCGGCACCGTGATATGGATGAATTTCCGGAACGCGTTTCCACCGTCCAGCGCCACGGATTCATACAGGATCGTCGGTACACCCTGCAGAGCAGCCAGATAGATGATCGCAGTACCTCCCGCGCTCCAGGCGGCCATGACGACCAGGCATGGAATGACCTGTGTCGGAGAATAGATCCACATCTGCGGATCCATTCCAAACACCGGAACGATCTGATTGAGAAAACCGTTGTATGGATTGAAGATGTACATCCAGATTCCCGCAGCAGCGACAGCCGGAACTATAGACGGAATATAGAAGATCGTCCGCACCACTGATCTTCCCCGGAATCTCATATTCAGCAGCATTGCCATCAGCAGCGCATACAGATTACCTGCCGGTACAGCCAGCAGTGTATAATAAAAAGTAACGCGGACGCTCTTGAGAAAGACCGGGTCACCTGCCAGCGCAGTATAATTGGACGCTCCGATCACTTTCGGAGCATTCCGCAGATTCCAGTCGGTGAAGCTGATGAACAGGCTGAAAAGCATCGGAAATGCATAAAAAAGAAAAAGCCCGATCAAAGCCGGCGCAATAAACAGGTATCCTGCAAGATTGCGTCTGACCGCCGGAGTCATCTTTCCAGTTTTCATGTTTTACCTCCATACAGGGCGGCTAAGGAGCCGCCCTGCAATCTTTTCGCAACTGTTTCGCAGTTATTAATTCTTCATCGCGTAGTTCAAGCTCGCGATGAAGAATAAAAGCCTCCGGCAGCTAAAACGCCGGATGGCGTTCTTGACTATCTGGCCGGCCGGCAGATAATTCTGCCCTTCTACCAGCGTCCCTGATAAACCGCCATAACGCTTTCGCCAAGCGAATTGAGCGCATCCTCCACGCTGCTTTCACCGATCCAGATCGTATCCAGGGCAGGTGCTACATACTCGTCAAAGATCTGCGCAGCATTCTTCGTTGTACACATTTCCGGAAGATAGGAGTAATTCGCCATCAGCTCCGGCACGACTGCCCGGTAATCTTCATTATAGAGCTCCGGATCCATCCACACGTCATACAGACTGTCATCTTCATAGTAACGATATTCATTCGGCAGATTGGAAGCGATATGGCAGGGGTTCGTATCTGCTTCAATATACCAGCGCAGGAAATCGAACACTTCCTCGGGGTGCTCCGTAGTCGCGGACATCTCACAGCAGGCTGCCCAGCCGATCGTAGCCGGCTTGTCAAACATCGGGAGCGGGGCAATACCGATGTCCGGATTCTCCGCTGCAATATCAATGTATTCATAGCTTCCGGAAATATAGGTTGCCAGCTGACCTTCCTTGAACATGCTTGCCACTGCCGGCAGCGCATCCTCCGCGATCGGAGTCGGAGCGACCTGATACTTATTGGTCAGATCGTCTACAGCCTGCACCACACGTTGTCCTGCCTCCTTATTCAGTGCATATCCGTCCTCATCGAAGAAGCTTCCTTCCGCAGAATGCAGGAATGCACTCAGATGGTAGTACCAGGACGGAGAGATCGTTCCATAGGTCTTGGTGGCGATCGGATTGAAGCCATCTTCGCCCGGATGCTTTCCGCTCTGGTCTACGGTAAGCTTCTGCAGCTTCTCCACCCACTCATCCCAGGTATCCGGATTTGCCGGATCCTGTGAAGGATATTCAACTCCTGCCTCATCAAAGATCGCTTTATTGAAGTACATGACCGAACTTACAACGCCATAGGCAAGTCCGTAGACTTTTCCATCCGTTCCGTAGATCGCGGGGGAAATGAATTTCTCATTGATATCGATTCCATCCGCCTCATAG
>CACZZH010000080.1 GCA_902785635.1 uncultured Lachnospiraceae bacterium | reverse complement strand
CGACCGGAGACCAGGGCGGAAGCGGAGACCAGGGTACGACCGGAGACCAGGGCGGAAGCGGAGACCAGGGTACGACCGGAGACCAGGGCGGAAGCGGAGACCAGGGCGCGACCGGAGACCAGGGTGGAAGCGGCGAGACACAGCCTTCCACGCCTGCAGAGACAGAGCCTCCCACACCGGCGGAGACGCAGCCCTCCACACCGGAGGAGACACAGCCTTCCACGCCTGCAGAGACGCAGCCTTCCACGCCTGCAGAGACGCAGCCTTCCACACCGGCGGAGACGCAGCCTTCCACACCGGAAGAGACGCAGCCTTCCACACCCGGAGAGACACAGCCTCCCACAGAAGCTCCCGAGCAGACTGAGGCACAGACTGAACCAGAGACGCTTCCTGAGGAAACTCTTCTTGCAGACGAAGAATTTGATCCTGATAAACCGGATGATGAAGAAGTCATAGAAGGAAGTATTCAGGGAGGATCTGTCAGCACGGTCCGGGAGCATGATGAGACTGAGACGGAAACGGAAGATCCCAGAATGCGCGGCGCTAATGTATCGGACAGCGGTGCGGGTGAATTATACATTGCGGTTCACGGATATCCCGTCGGCGATCTAACAAAAAATGAAAAAACGATCTATCGGTTCCTGAGAGAAGAACTGGGACTGTCCAAGGCGGCTGCCAGCGGTGTCCTGTCAAATATGTATTTTGAGTCCAACTTCTCTTCCATCGCGATCGGTGATGGAGGTACCAGTCTCGGCCTGTGCCAGTGGCATCTGGGAAGGTGCCGTTCCCTGATGGGATGGTGTGAGGCGCACGATTTCGATTACCGCAGTGTCGAAGGTCAGCTGGAATATCTTCGCTATGAACTTGAGAATGCTTATTCAAGTGTTCTGGGATATCTGTATGGGGTACCGGATACAGCAGAAGGTGCGTATCGTGCCGGTTATTATTTCTGTATGTATTTTGAATCTCCTGACAGTGTCCGTGTACGTTCGGATGCCCGCGGCACATATGCCAAAGTCACCTATTATCCTTCTGATCTGGATAAGTACCTGGAGGATGATGACGATACGGATGATGACTTCGAACTTGAGGGACAGATCGATCAGGTGCTCAGTGCGGAGGAAGCGCTTAACGCAGTCCTCAATGAGGATACCATGGTGACGGCAGATGACGTCGACGATCTGGAGATCAGGGATGTAGTTCTTGAAGTGGAAGAGACGGAGTCCGAGTCAGGAAAGAAAGATGCAGTTCTGCCTGCGGAGAAAGACAACACTGTTTCGGGAAGCAGTAATGCTTCAGGAAGCAGTAAGGTGAATACCGTCACAGGTACGCCTTCGGCTGCAGTGAACACTTCATCTGTCAGTATAACGGCCGATGCCGGAGAAACTGTGAATGTTGTCTGGATTCAGTCGGATGCTTATAAACCCGGATATCAGCCGGCAGCTGCCGGTTCAGTCGGAGCCGGACCGGAGGCACAGGCGAAATAATATGTTAGTACAGCTTTCAATCTATGCGGAGAACCGCCGCGGAATGATGGAAAAAATTACCGGGATTCTCCTGAAGGCGGATATCAATATTCTGGGTTCTGTAACGAATGACAGTGCAGAGTTCGGCATTATCCGTATGGTGGTATCGGATCCTGAGACAGCATCCATGGCTCTTACGCAGGAAGGTTTTATCTGCAGACTGACAGATGTGATCGGCGTTGAAGTTGCGGATGAAGTAGGAAACCTGCATAAACTGCTGTGTGCGCTCAGCGAGAGCAATATCAATGTAAATTACATATACCTTTCCTTTAACCGTACAAGCGGCAAACCGATCATGGTGCTCCACACTGACGATTGCTTTGAAGTGGAGGAATGCCTTGCCCGAAAGGGGTTTGCTGTTCTCTGAAAGGAAAGTCCCCGGCCCTGCAGCCGGCACGGAGTAAGATCCCTGCCGCCGCAGGGCTTTTGTTGACAGTGTGCCTTTTCACTGGTAAAATGTGATGCAGCCGCGCTCAAAAAGCGTTGTATGTCAGACGGAGCACGGTAAGGATGCCGATGGCATTCTTGAGATCCAGGAGGAGCAGACGTGGAAAATTTGAGAGAAGAGATCAGTAAACGACGTACATTTGCCATCATTTCGCATCCGGATGCGGGAAAAACGACCCTTACGGAAAAATTTCTGCTCTACGGAGGAGCCATCAATCAGGCAGGGTCGGTAAAAGGTAAGGCGACAGCAAAACATGCCGTTTCTGACTGGATGGAGATCGAAAAGGAACGTGGTATTTCTGTTACCTCTTCTGTCCTGCAGTTTTCCTATGACGGATACTGTATCAATATTCTGGATACGCCCGGGCATCAGGATTTTTCCGAGGATACTTACCGTACACTGATGGCAGCAGACTCGGCAGTAATGGTGATCGATGCCTCAAAGGGAGTGGAAGCACAGACGAGGAAGCTTTTCAAAGTATGCGTAATGCGTCATATTCCGATCTTCACGTTTATTAATAAACTGGACCGCGACGCGAACGATACATTTGAACTGCTGGATGATATAGAGCAGGAGCTTGGAATCGCGACATGTCCCATGAACTGGCCGATCGGTTCCGGCAAACGATTCCGCGGGGTCTATGACCGCCGTGAGAGGAAAGTCATTACTTATACGGACACCCAGAAAGGAACCAGGGAGGGAATCGCTACAGCGTATGATGTGGATGATCCCAGTCTGCTCTCCTTCATTGGCCAGGCAGCGCATGATCAGCTGTCGGAGGAGATCGAACTGCTGGACGGAGCCTCTGCGGAATTTGATCAGGACAGGGTCAGCGCCGGAGAACTTTCGCCGGTATTTTTCGGATCGGCGCTTACCAATTTCGGTGTGGAGATCTTTCTGAAATATTTCCTTGAAATGACGACATCACCGCTTCCGAGAAATTCAGACTGCGGTCTGATCGATCCGTTCAGTGAGGATTTTTCCGCATTTGTCTTTAAGATTCAGGCAAATATGAATAAGGCGCACAGGGACAGGATCGCATTCATGCGCATCTGTTCGGGCCGTTTTGATTCCGGAGAGGAAGTTTATCATGTTCAGGGAGACCGCAAGCAGAGGCTTTCTCAGCCGCAGCAGATGATGGCTTCTGACCGGCACATTGTAACGGAGGCTTATGCAGGGGATATCATCGGAGTATTTGATCCGGGAATTTTTTCGATCGGCGACACAATCTGCGCACCCGGAAAAAAATTCGCTTTTGAAGGGATTCCGACTTTTGCACCGGAGCATTTTGCAAGAGTGCGTCAGGTGGATACCATGAAGCGAAAACAGTTTGTAAAAGGAATTACGCAGATCGCCCAGGAAGGTGCCATTCAGATCTTCCAGGAAATGTCTTCCGGGATGGAAGAGATCATAGTGGGAGTCGTAGGCGTTCTGCAGTTTGATGTATTAAAGTACCGCCTTGAGAATGAATACAAAGTTGAGATCATTCTTGAGATGCTTCCCTATGAGCATATCCGCTGGATCGAGAATCCTGATCCGGATCTGACCAGGCTGGTGGGCACTTCTGACATGAAAAAGATCATGGATCTGAAAGGTCGTCCGCTGCTGTTGTTTATCAACAGCTGGTCCGTGGGAATGGTACTCGACCGAAATCCCGGCCTTGTATTATCAGAGTTTGGCAGGAATTGATGCTCAGATTCCTTATTGCAAGCGGGAAGAGAATGAAGTATACTTATAAAAATGCTAAATCTCCAGGAGGCAGTTATGGCAAATGAAAACGTTCATACCAGTACCATTGAACTGGGTGGAGGAACCGGAGAGGTAAAGATCGCGGATGAAGTGGTCGCGGTCATCGCAGGACTTGCTGCATCAGAGGTTAAGGGGCTGGCGTCAATGGCCGGCAATACTACCAGGGAACTGATCGAAAAGATCGGTGTGCGAAGCCTGGCAAAGGGTGTGAAGATCGCGGTTGAGGATGGAAAAGTCCGGGTTGCGATCAACGTCAATCTGCGTTACGGATATAATGTTCCGGATACCAGCTCTGAGATACAGGAAAAAGTTAAAACGGCAATAGAGACGATGACCGGAATGGAAGTGACAGAGGTCAATATCAAGATCGTCAATGTTGTCATGGACAGTGAAAAGGTATGAGAACAGGCTTTCATACATAGATAGCTTTATGGCCCGGTAAATGTGCCATGCAGAGGAAATGAATGATTGTGCCGCCGCGGGAGTAGAAATGTCTGCGGCGGCTTTTCGGTTAAAAACGGAGAAGATTTACTATGACCAGAAGGCAGATAAGGGAACATGTGCTGCGATTGATCTTTAACCTGTCATTCCGAAACGGGGAGAAGGATGAACAGGTACAGCTGTATTTTGAACAGGTACCGGATGAGGATATTGAGAATCCGCCTCTGTTTGCTTCTCCGGAGGAGAAAGAGTACATTGCACAGAAAGCCCGGGCAGTGGCGGAGCATTTTCCGCAGATCGATGAACTGCTCAATCAGGCTGCCAGAGGATGGACGACGAGCCGGATGGGAAAAACGGATCTGGCGATTCTGCGGCTGGCAGTCTATGAGATGCGTTATGACGACCAGATACCTGTCGGAGTTGCGATCAATGAAGCCGTGGAACTTGCTAAACAGTACGGAGAAGATACTTCCGCTTCTTTTATAAACGGAATTCTGGCAAAGCTTGCGAATGAAGAGGAGTAAGCCATGGCCGGCAGTGTATATTCCGTGACGCAGGTAACGGATTATATTCAGGCGATGTTCGCTCAGGATTATCTTCTGGGAAGAGTGTCGATCCGGGGGGAGATCTCCAACTGTAAGTATCACTCTTCGGGGCATATCTATTTTACGCTGAAGGATGAAGGTGCTTCGATCTCCTGCATCCTGTTCGCGTCTGCCCGGAAAAATCTGAGGTTTCGCCTGTCTGAGGGGATGCGTGTGATAGCATCCGGCCGGATCGGGGTATACAGGCAGGGCGGTTCTTACAACCTGTATGTTTCCGATGTGGCTGCGGACGGAATTGGTGCTCTTTATGAACGGTATGAAGCCCTGAAAAGAGAACTGGAAGAGATGGGTATGTTTGATGCCGCCTATAAGCAGCCGATTCCGAAATACGTCCACACACTCGGAGTAGTAACTGCTCCGACAGGAGCCGCGGTAAGGGATATTATTCAGATCGCAAAGAGGCGCAGTCCCGGGATCCGGATCCTGCTGTATCCGGCAAAGGTGCAGGGAGAAGGGGCTTCACTGAGTATTGCGCGGGGGATCCGTATGCTGGAAGAGGCCGGGGTGGATGTGATCATCGCCGGCAGAGGCGGCGGCTCTATCGAAGATCTCTGGGCTTTCAACGAAGAATTGACGGCGAAGGCCTTTTTTGCCTGCAAAGTTCCCATTATCTCCGCAGTGGGCCATGAAACGGATACGGTGATCACGGATTTTGTGGCGGATCTTCGGGCTCCGACTCCTTCGGCAGCCAGTGAACTTGCGGTGGCGGATATGTACGCATTGTTTACATCTCTGCAGCAGATGCGTCAGCAGATGAGTGCATTGATGGCTTCTCATGTCCGGAGCGGAAGGGAAAAACTGGAAGGAAAGCAGAAAATACTTGCGATGCTCTCACCCGGGATGCAGCTTCGCTCCGTGCGGCAGCAGCTGATCGAACGGGAGGAGCGGATGCAATTATTTATGCAGCAGCATCTGGAGAGGGAGCGGCGCGCTCTGGAGATGAAGAGAGAGCGGCTGAAGTCGCTTTCACCCCAGAATATGCTCGCTTCAGGATCCGCTCTCCTGCTGGGGAGTGACGGCAGTTGGAAACGCAGCGCTGCGCAGCTGGCTGACGGAGAGGAGATCCGGCTGATCTTAAGCGACGGAAGAGCAGATGCACGAATTCTTTCAGTACAGAAGGAGGAGATTATATAATGAATGAACCGTCTCTGACCCTGGAGGAGGCGCTGCAGCAGCTGGATCAGCAGATCGATGTGCTGCAAAGCCGTGATATTCCTCTGGAACAGGCCTTTGCCGCCTATGAATCCGGGATGCGTCTTCTGAAGATCTGTTCGGAGAAGATCGATCTTGTGGAAAAGAAAGTAATGATGCTTAACGAAGAAGGTGAAGTAAGTGAGTTTTCGTGAAGAACTGGCTAAATATACAGCAGAGGCGGAAGGTATCATCGCATCCTTCCTTCCGGCAGAAGAAGGAGAAGCCGGAAAGCTCGCCGAAGCAATGAACTACAGTATCAATGCGGGGGGAAAGCGTCTCCGTCCTGTGATGATGAAGATGGCATATGAGATGTTCGGAGGTGACGGAGAGATCATCCGGCCTTTTATGGCTGCGATGGAAATGATCCATACACACTCGCTGATCCATGATGATCTTCCCGCCATGGATAATGACGAATACCGCCGGGGCAAAAAAACGACCCATATCGTATATGGGGAAGCTGCAGCGATCCTGGCGGGGGACGGGCTGCTTAATCTTGCTTATGAAACAGCCGCACAGGCACTTGTACGCGTGTCGGGGGATCCGGTCACTGCTCAGAGGGCTGCGCGTGCACTTGCGATTCTTTCCGGAAAGACCGGCTTTGCCGGGATGATCGGAGGACAGTCCGTGGATGTGGCAATGGACGGAAAGAAACTTACTTCGAGTCAGCTGGATTTTATTTATCGCCTGAAGACGGGGGCCTTGATCGAAGCGTCCCTGATGATAGGTGCCGTACTTGCCGGAGCAGATGAAGATCAGGTACGGACCATGGAAGTGATCGGACGGAAGATCGGAATCGCTTTCCAGATCCGGGATGATATTCTGGATGTGACCGGGGATGAACGGGAACTCGGAAAGCCGACACACAGTGACGAACGCAATGAGAAAACGACATATGTGACTCTGTACGGACTTGATAAAGCGAATACAGATGTAAATCTTCTTACGCAGGAGGCAATGCAGCTTCTTGGAGGTCTTGGCAGACCCCATCCGCTGCTTCCCGATCTGCTGCGGAGTCTTGTGCAGAGGACAAAGTAAGAGAGTATACAGGTATGATACTGGAGAAGATCACAAAGACCGGAGATATCCGGCAGCTTGACAAGTCTGAACTGATACAGCTGGCGGAGGAGATCCGTCTTTTTCTGGTAGAAAAGATCAGTGTGAGCGGCGGACACCTTGCCTCCAATCTGGGGGTCGTGGAACTGACGATGGCGCTTCATCTGGTATTTGATCCTGAAAAAGATAAGATCATCTGGGATGTAGGGCATCAGTCCTATACACATAAGATTCTGACCGGAAGAAAAGAAGGGTTCGACGGACTGCGTAAATACGGAGGCATGAGCGGATTCCCAAAGCGCAGCGAGAGCTGCTGCGATCCGTTTGATACGGGACACAGTTCCACTTCGATCTCAGCAGGCCTTGGATATGCCAGGGCAAGGGACCTGCTCGGAGAGGACTACAGTGTTGTCAGTGTGATCGGAGACGGAGCTCTCACCGGCGGTATGGCATATGAAGCCCTCAATAATGCAGCCCAGATGAATAAGAACTTTATCATTGTGCTGAATGACAATGAAATGTCCATATCGAAAAATGTGGGCGGTCTGTCTGAGTATCTGAGCAAAATCCGGACCGCGGATGCCTATCTGGATCTCAAGAACGGAGTTGAGGATGCCCTGAATAAGATTCCGGTCTATGGGACGAAGGTCGCAGCGAGAATTCGCAGGACCAAGAACGGGATCCGCCAGATCTTCATCCCCGGAATGTTTTTTGAGGAACTGGGCATCAAGTATCTGGGACCGGTCGACGGGCATAATATCCAGAAGACGACCCGGATACTCAAAGAGGCAAAACGTGTACCCGGTCCGGTGGTCGTTCATGTGATCACACAAAAGGGGAAAGGTTACGGCCCTGCCCTGCGGCATCCTTCCCGCTTTCACGGAGCAGAACCTTTTGAGATCGAAACAGGGGTTCCGAAGCAGCACCGTCAGGACAGCTATACAGATGTTTTTTCCACAGTGATGTGCAAGCTTGGGAAAACGCAGCCGCGCCTGTGCGCTGTAACAGCGGCCATGCCGGACGGCACCGGGTTAAAACGGTTCCGGAATATGTATCCGGAGCGGTTTTTTGATGTCGGAATCGCCGAACAGCATGCTGTGACGTTTGCAGCCGGTATGGCAGTAGCAGGGATGCTTCCGGTAGTGGCTGTGTATTCCTCCTTTCTGCAGAGAGCTTATGATCAGATCATTCACGATGTATGTCTGCAGAACCTTCATGTGATCTTTGCGGTGGACCGGGCGGGACTGGTCGGCAGTGACGGAGAGACGCATCAGGGAATTTTTGATCTGTCCTACCTCTCTTCTGTACCGAATCTTACGGTAATGGCTCCGAAAAACAAGTGGGAGCTGGCGGATATGCTCCGCTTTGCAGTGATGATGGATTCACCTGCGGCGATCCGGTATCCGAGGGGTACTGCCTGTGATCAGTTCCATGATTTCCGCGCTCCGATCCGATGGGGAAAAAGTGAGATCATGTATGATGAGGAAGGAATTGCTCTTATCGCGGCCGGAAGCATGGTGGAAACGGCAGCGCAGGTACGTTCGCATCTCCGGGATCTCGGATATGGCTGCTCACTGGTCAATGCGCGTTTTATCAAGCCTCTGGACGAGGAATGTCTGCAGCGTATGGCATCTTCCCACAAACTGATCGTGACGCTTGAAGAGAATGTCCGTACCGGCGGCTTCGGAGACCATGTGCTGGAATATCTGAATGATATCAGCTCCGATGTGCGGGTGATCAATATTGCACTCCCGGATGATTATATTGAACATGGAAGCGTGGATGTCCTTCGCAGGGAGACACTGCTGGATCGGGACAGCATCCTCCGCAGAATCATCTCGGAATATGCAGGAATGGCAAATGAGTAAGAATTATGAAAGAACGACTGGATGTGCTGCTGACAGGCAGAGGACTTGCTGCGTCGCGTGAAAAAGCGAAAGCGTTGATCATGGCCGGTATCGTGTATGTGGACGGCCAGAAAGAGGATAAAGCCGGGAGCATGTTCGATACCGGCGTATCCATCGAGGTCCGGGGGAATACATTGCCCTATGTGAGCAGGGGAGGACTGAAGCTTGAGAAAGCACTGAAGGTCTTTCCGGTATCACCGGAGGGGAAAGTATGCATGGACGTGGGAGCTTCCACAGGAGGGTTTACGGACTGCATGCTTCAGAACGGAGCCGTCAGGGTCTACGCTGTGGACGTGGGCAGAGGACAGCTTGACTGGAAACTGCGCGGAGATCCGCGGGTCGTCTGTATGGAAAAGACCAATATCCGGTATCTGAAGCCGGAAGACGTGGATGCCCCTGCGGATTTCCTGACAACGGACGTGTCGTTTATTTCGCTTGGACTGGTATTGCCTCCGGCAAGGAATCTGATGAGAGATCATGCGGATGCGGTGGTGCTGATCAAGCCTCAGTTTGAGGCGGGAAAAGATAAGGTGGGAAAGAAAGGGGTCGTTCGGGACCGGAAAGTGCATGAAGAAGTGATCCGGAAGGTGATCGGAATCGCGCATGTACATTTCTTTGCCACTATGGGACTGGATTATTCCCCGATCCGCGGGCCTGAGGGCAATATCGAATACCTGCTCTGGCTGCGTCGGGAACCGGAAGGTACAGACTGCTCACAGCAGCCGTTTTCCGTGGAGGATATCGTAACGGCCGCACACGAAGAGCTTGACCGGTAACAGGAAACAGCCAGGCAGCAGTAACTGCTCGATCTTTACGGACAGGAACAATGGTATGAAACAGTTTTTTATCATAACGAAT
The DNA here is from genome assembly GCA_902785635.1 of uncultured Lachnospiraceae bacterium. Lineage (GTDB taxonomy): Bacteria > Bacillota > Clostridia > Lachnospirales > Lachnospiraceae > Merdiplasma. Next base: position 2,908 of record CACZZH010000080.1, on the reverse strand, counting down.
CATGTAAAAGATCCTGAACTGATCCAGACTAACCGGATCCGCAGATGGCTGGAGGAGAGGGGCTGCAGCTGTGTAATTCAGGACAGCGCTCTGACCGCGGAAGATACGGCTGAAAGAAAAGGCTACCGGTATACGGATCCCGGAAAGGTGCCTGCAGGAACGCAGTGTGTTCTGGTACTCGGAGGAGACGGAACCCTTCTGCAGGCTGCAGGAGATCTGGTAAACACTTCCTTTCCGCTGCTGGGCATCAATATGGGAAAACTCGGTTATCTGGCGGAGATCGAGATGGAGCAGGCATGGAACGCTCTGGAAAGAGTGATCCGCGATGAATGCGCCATAGAAGAACGCATGATGCTGGAGGGGAGTATCTGCAGTGATACCGTTGCCGTGAACGGAGAGCTTGCACTCAATGATATTGTCCTGTCCAGAAGAGGAAGATTCCGGGTAGTGGAATTCAATATATATGTGGATGATGCTTTTCTGTGCAGTTTTCAGGCAGACGGGATCATTGTTTCCACACCTACCGGCTCGACCGGCTATTCTCTTTCAGCAGGAGGACCGATCGTTTCACCGGATGCATCTTTGATCATGCTTACTGCCGTAGCACCGCACACGATCAGTTCCAGACCGGTGATCCTTCCGGACCATGTGAAGATCACGGTGGAACTGGGAGGGACCGCTTCACGGTTTGGAGACGGCGCGGAAGTGAATTTTGACGGAAATACGATAGCATCTATTGAACCGGGCGGTCAGGTGACCGTGCGCAAAGCGAAGAATCTTGCAAAACTTGTCCGTGTATATCATACAAGCTTTGTGGAAATAGTAAGAAGGAAGATGAACTGACAATGCATGGTCCGCCTGTCCGGACATATGCAAAGAAACTATCAATTTGGGAAAGGGTTGTGCGATGAAAACAGAAAGACATGCCAAGATTTTTGATCTGATCAGCCGGTACGAGATCGAGACCCAGGAGGAACTGGCCGATTATCTGATCAAAGAAGGATTTTCCGTTACACAGGCGACGATCTCGAGGGATATCCGTGAGCTTAAGCTGACGAAAATACCGATCTCCGGAGGCAGGCAGAAGTACTCCATGATGTATGACGGCAATGAGGAGATGAATGAGAAATATCTGCGTATCCTCAAGGACGGCTTTGTATCTATGGATATGGCGCAGAATATTCTCGTCGTTAAAACGGTTTCCGGAATGGCAATGGCAGTTGCAGCGGCTCTTGACAAAATGCACTGGCAGGAGATCGCCGGATGTATTGCCGGTGATGATACCATCATGTGTGCGGTGCGCAGTGTGGATGACACGCTGCAGGTGATGGGAAAGATCCGGCGTATAGTAGGGAAAAGCTGATCAAAAGCCGGAGGCTTCGTCTTTATTGGGAGTATTGGAGAGAACGAAAGAAACATGTTAATCAGTCTGCATATGAAGAACATTGCCCTGGTACGGGAGGAAGAGATCAGTTTCGGCAAAGGGCTGAATATTCTCACCGGGGAGACCGGAGCCGGGAAATCGATCATAATCGGCGGAGTGAATGCTGCACTCGGAGCGGCATCTCTGAAGGATTACTGCAGCGGGGATTCCGGGTACGCCCTGGTGGAACTGGTGTTTGAGACCGATCAGGAGGAAGTGAGCAGTCTGCTGGAGAAGTGGGATATTCCTGCGGAAGAAGGTCAGATCATACTGTCCCGGAAGTATCAGAACGGAAGAACGGTCAACCGCATCAACGGGGAGACTGTACCTATAGGCCATATACGGGAACTGGCATCGCTTCTGATAGACATACATGGGCAGCATCAGCATCAGTCCCTGCTGAGGCCGAATTCCCATCGTATTCTGCTGGACCGTTATGCTGCTGCAAAGCTGCAGGATCTTCCGGAGAGATGTGCGGATCTTTACCATGAATACAGGGAAAAGGAACGCATGCTGCAGGAGGCATCTCTTGATGAATCACAGAGGCTGAAGCAGGCGGATCTGCTGCGCTATGAGATCCGGGAGATCGAGCAGGCTTCCCTGCAGGAAGGAGAAGACGAGGAGCTGGAGCAGCAGTTTCGGATCATGAACAACGGGCAGAAGATCATGGAATCCCTGGGTGAGACCAGAGATCTGGTGTGCTCCGATGAAGGGGCACTGCCGCTGCTGTCCAGGGCTGTCCGCAGTCTGAGCAGTGCGGCGTCTTTTGACAGCCGCATCCGGGAGATGTCGGAGCAGCTTGGAGAACTGGAAAGCCTGGGGAGTGATTTTGAACGAAGCCTGACAGATTATATGGACAGTTTTGAATACGATGAGCAGACCTTTGAAAGGATCTCTTCCAGGCTGGATCTGATCAACCGGCTGAAAATGAAATACGGCCGGTCGATCGGGGAGATCCTGGAAGGCTATGAAGACCGCCTAAGATCCCTCGACCGCCTGGAGCACTATGAACGCTATCTGGAAGAACTTGAGAAAGAGAAAGCGAAAGCCAGGAAGGAGCTTCTTGCGTGTGCGGGAAAGATCAGCGTAATCCGGAAAGAGGAAGCAAAGGTTCTGAGTGAACAGATCACATCGGCTCTCGCCGATCTGAACTTTCTGGATGTTCAGTTTAAGCACCTCATCTGTGATATTCTTCACAGAAGGAAATATGCCCTTGTGTTCAAAATCCAGAACGGCACCTGCACCTACTATAACCGTTACCCCTTTGCCCATCGACTTATCCTCATCTACACATATTGGTTCACTCTTTTGTATTCTTCGCACAGCGCCAGCAACTTTTTAAAGGCCTCAACTCTAGTTTCTTTCAAGATCCGCTATTATACAATTTCTTATTATGATGGATGAGGTGAAACATATGTTTCTTCTCCAGATTGTGTTTTGAAGGTTTTACGTTGCTCGCGCTCCATAAACTCTACCACCTCATTA
>CACZZH010000079.1 GCA_902785635.1 uncultured Lachnospiraceae bacterium | reverse complement strand
AGCTGAAGGAAGCGACGCTGCTCCGCTGGTATCAGGGAATGACCCTGGAGGAAATGACAAGCGTGCTGCGGGTTCCCCGATCCACCGTCAATTACCGGTTAAAGAAAGCGAAATCGATGCTGAAAGGCGAACTGGAGGAATGGTACGATGAAGAATAAGGAAACGCTTCAGGCCGCGATGGACCGACGGCTTTCCTTCCTGGATGAACTCCCCTCCTGCCGTCCTGCCCTGATGCAGCGGATCGCTCAGGAGGAGGCACCTGTTATGAAAAGAAAAATATCTGTCGGGCTTATTTTTGCCCTGGTTCTTGTTTCCCTGTCCGTGATTGCCCTCGCGACCGGCCTGATCCTTTCCCCCCGCGTCTCGGCCGCAAGAACCGCCGACCTGGCGCTGGCGGAAAAATACGGGATTACCGATGAGCTGCAGTCGTTCTTCGGCCGCGAAGAGGAAGAACTCCCGGACGGAACCGTCAAAGTCACCTACTTCGGCGCCGGCTCCCTGGAAGCCCCGCTGGGTACCTACACCGTCCTGGTGAAGGACGGCAAGGCTGACATTTCCTGGAGCCTGGAAGGCAAAGATACCGCCGGCGGCTACGAGGCGGAAGCCTGGGGCACGGAACAGCTGAAACAGATGGCGGAAGACAGCCGTGACGAGAAACTCAAGGCCGCGTACCTGGACAAGGCGGAAGAGCTGTATAACCGCGCTCATCCCGACGGCGATGAAGCGCCCGCCGAAGAACCCACCCCCGAAACCTTTGAGGAATACCATGCGCGGCGTGAAGGCGAAAAGAGCAGCGCCCTGGACGCTGCGAAGCTGTCCGAGGAGGAGATGATCGCCCTCGGCCGGGAATTCATCCTCAGCACGTACAGCCTGACCGACGACCAGGTCGCCCGGCTGGAGCTCTACACGAATTCCTATGAGACCGAAGACGCCAATCACTGGTACGAAACCGTGAACGGCAAGCCCTGCTTCCTGGTGGAATACCTGATGGACGAGGAAGACGTCACCGCGGAAATGCTGAACGATCCGAACTACTACCGGACGAATTCCTACTTCAAGGTCTTCGTCAACGTGGAAACCGGCGCCATCGAACAGTATGAGTTTTCTTCCGGCCTGGGCGGAGAGGGCTGACCTTCCTTCCCCGGACCTTCCCAAGCCTTCGCCCGCCCGGGCGAAGGCTTTTTGTTCGGTTTTCTTTCCCCGGAAAATCCGGTATAATGCAGATATCTTTTTTGAATCAGGAGAAAAAAATGACTGAGATCAAACGAATCAAAGGCGGAACGGATAACTGTTACCTGGTCACCGACGGCACCAAAGCAATCCTGGTGGACACGGCCAGCCGCCAGAACCTCGACCAGGTGACTGCGGAATGCGACAAGTATGAGATGAAACTGATCGTGCTGACGCACGTCCATTTTGACCATGCGGAGAATGCGGCGGAGCTTTCAGGAAGATATGGAATTCCCGTGGCTGTCCACAGGAAGGATGAAGAACTTTTCGAAAGCTATGACAGACAACCTATGAAGTCCTCCGGCCCGGTGGGCCGCGTCGTTCTCGGCCTGTCCCTGAAAGTGCTGCGGAATACGCCTGTGAAGCGTCCGGAGAATCTGGTATACGTCCGGGAGGGAGACGACCTGGGCGCATACGGATTCGACGCGAAGATCCTGGAGTTTCCCGGCCATACGCTTGGTTCCGTCGGCGTGGATGTGGAAGGAAAGCACCTGATCGTCGGCGACGCCCTGGATAACTGGATCCGGCCGGGCGTTGCCCATCTCTTCCATGACAGGGGAGCTGCCCGGAAGAGCGCGGAAAAGATCCGGGCCCTGGGGGACCGGACGGTATACTACGGCCATGGAAAGCCGACAAAAAACGGGATCTTCTGATATCCCTGCCTGTAAAGGAGAAATATATGGAAGCGGAGCGGCCTGCTTTAAGCAGGAACCTGGACAGCAAAACTTTCCGGGAATATTACTGGCTGAAAGAAGAACTGACCGCCTTTTGCAGGGAGATTCACCTGCCCGTTTCCGGCGGAAAACAGGAAATTGCGGAAAGAATCGCCCTGTTTCTGGACACGGGGGAAATCAGGCAGGACACCGTACAGCGAAGCAGGGCAGCTGGCCGCCCGGTTTCCGAAATCAAAGGTTCGGATCTCATCGGAGAAGGTTTTGTGTGCTCTGAAGCATGCAGGGCTTTCTTCACGGAACGGATCGGGCCGTCCTTCTCCTTCAGCGTACCGTTCCAGAAATGGCTGAAATCCCATGCCGGGAGCACCTATGATGACGCCGTTTCTGCCTACGCTGACATTCTCCGGGAGAAGAAGAAAAGGAAAACGGTCATCGGGCCGCAGTTTGAGTACAATACGTATATCCGGGATTTCTTTGCGGACAATGCCGGAAAAAGCCTGGCGGATGCGATCAGGTGCTGGAAGTATAAGAAAAGCCTCCCCGGCCATAACCGTTACGAAAAAACCGATTTATCTGCGCTGACAGGAGGGAAAGAACCATGACAAAAGATGAACTGATGAATCTCGTAAACCGTTCCCGGTTCGCGACCATCGGTTATACTGATGAGGAGGGCAGGCCGAATGTCCGCCGGGTTTTTTGCGTATGGCACAAGGGACTGGGCGGGCATCTGATCTCGACGAACACAAGTTCAGCCCATGTAAAAAGCCTGATAAAGAACGGAAACGCCTGCCTGTATTTCTCTGATGATTCGGCATTTGAAGGGCTTTGCCTGTTCGGAAATGCTGTGGTCCATTTTGAAAGGGAATACCGGGAACTCCTCTGGAACGAGGGGGATGAGAAGTATTATCCGAAGGGCGTCGAAGATGAGGACTATTGCATCCTGGAGTTCATCGCTGAAAGCGGCCGCTTTTACCGCTATGACGGAAAGGGCGATTTGCCGGCGTCTGAAATTGCCGCGTTTGATGCGGGCAGGGAATTTGAAAACGGATACAATATCTTCAATCAGGCTTGACTTTTGAAATATATGACTGCAGGAGCACAGTGAAATGGAGCTTAGGATAAATCCGGGCGGAACATGGTATCATGGTTCAAACAAGGTGTTTTCCGAGTTGGAAGAAGGCAGTACTGTTACACAGTGGAAGGAACTTGCTGAAGCGTTTTCTCATAAGCCAACCCGATTGAGTTATGATGATCATGGTGTTATAAGCCATAACGGTAAAGAAAAAGGATATCTGTATATATTGGATGAACCGATTACTGTTGGCATTGATGTTTTTCAGCATCCGAGAACAGTTATGGATAAAAATGCAGAATTCCTGACGAAGAGACCATTAAAGGTGAAGCTTATATGTGAGTTGTAGAACAAGCGTTATTATGCTGTCATGAAGGAATATCTTTTGAGTTATATGGCGATCGACAAATCGGGATTTGGAGCAATAACGTATGAACATCAAAACCCATTATGATCTCTTGATTGAAGAAAACAATGATCCCTTCCGTGATCCACCGGCCTTGCGGCAACATATGGAATCATGGGATGGACAGGTATTTCTGGATCTGATGGAACTGGACCCGTCCAAGACAGTCCTTGAGATTGGTGTCGGAACAGGAAGGATAGCAGGAAATACAGCCGGGTGCTGTCGTCATCTAACCGGGATAGATATATCGCCAAAGACCATCAGGAGAGCCAGGGAAAACCTTCGACATTGCCAGAACATAACCCTGATCTGTGACGACTTCACCACCCATGTATTCCGGGAAAAATACGATGTGATCTATTCGACACTGACCATGATGCACTTTCAGGATAAGTCATTGGTGATCGGGAAAACCAGCGCACTGTTGAATGACGGCGGTCTGATCTGTCTGTCAATCGACAAAAACCAGAGCGAATGGCTCAATATGGGCGACAGAAGAATCCGGATCTATCCGGATACGCCAGAGAGAATCATGGCGTTAGCAGAACAGGTCGGGCTGAAAACAAAAAAGGTTGTCGAGATCGAAAATGCCCACATCATTGTGTTGGTGAAGTGATGTATCCGGGATCATGAAGAAAAATTCCAGTTTGTCAAGGCACCTGTTGTTAAGAAAACTCGGAAGATAATCATTCAAAGGCAGCCCCTTTTCCGCCATGAAGCTGTCCCGGTCATACGGACAGCGCGGATGGTCCGGGCTGTTCATACCGCAGGACTCCAATTCCCTGCGGTTTTTTTGTTCGTTTTCTTTCCCCGGAAAATCCGGTATAATGCATCTGATTTTGCTTTTCCCGGATCGCGGGAGCAGGGAGGACAGATGCGTTGACCTGGTATGATCATGCAGACCGGACAAAGCCGGTGATCGATCCGCGGACACAGATTGCTTCCAAATATCCGGATATGGAGATCCCGGAGCTTCCGCCCCGGGCCGTGGTTTTCTGCCTTGGCAAAGGACTGCCTGTCCTGAAGGAGCACTTCCCCTGCCGCCCGGTCATGGAAAAGCTGCCGGGTTTCATCACCCACTCCGAAGTACTGGGAATCGAGGGTGTCTCCGGCCTCTGCTTCCTGCACGGCGGGTATGCGTCTCCCCAGATCGCGTGCACCATTGAAACCCTTCATGTGCTTGGGGTGAAGGAAGTATACCTGGTCGGTTTATGCGGAGGTTTCGCCGGGCATCTGTCCGTCGGTGATATCCTGCTTCCGGAACGGATCCGGAGCGAGGAAGGAATTGCGAAGCTCAAGACCGTGACACACTTCCACTACAACGTGCCGGTCATGGTCCTGGTCTGCTATGACATGCGGGAAGTATGGACGAATCCAGGCGACCGCTATTACAGGAATTACAATTCCGGCGAACAAGATGCCAGCATCGCGGCGACGACGATGATGTACGAGGCAGAGGAACTCGGCGTCCACACGATCTGGATTCGGGGATTTGACTCCAAGACTGTCGTCGATACCTTCGGGATTCCGGAGCACATGATCCCGGTCATGATGCTGGGCCTCGGATATCCGAATGAACGGACAAAGGCAAATGCCTGGCATTATAAGAGAAAACCCATCGAAGATTTTGTTACGGAACTGTAATTGACATCATAGAAAAGAAAGCAGCATGAAGACCGCATACAAAATGGAGGAATATATCATGAACAGAGTATGCTAGCCTCATCAAATCGATTGATTCCTGTGAAGAGATCGTAAATGAGCTTTCGCGCGGATACGAATGTTAAGGAGTGACGTTAAATGCATTTTACAGACACTGTATACAGAAATCCCTACTGGCCGACATGGCCGCTTCTGCAGATCACACGGGGCTGCACTCATAACAGCTGCAAGTTTTGCACGATGTATAAGGATGTGCAGTTCAAGCTTCAGCCCATGGAATGGATCGAGGAGGATCTGATAGAACTGGCCGAGATGGATCCCCATGCAAAGACGATCCAGCTGCTCTCGGCAAATCCGCTCTGCATGAGCTACGACAAGCTGGTGCCGATCCTGGAGATGATAAACAAGTACCTACCGGAGATGGAATACATCTACGGCGCGACCAGAGTGACCGACATACGCAATAAGACCGTCGATCAGCTGAAGAGCCTGAAGGAAATGGGTCTACGCGAGATCTCCCTCGGCGTGGAGAGCGGTGATGACTGGACGCTTGACCGTGTGCACAAGGGCTATCATGCTGAGGATATCTATGAACAGTGCGGAAAGCTTACCGAAGCCGGCATTGATTTCTGGATGTCCTTCTTAAATGGTGTTGCGGGAAAAGAACACAGTATGGATCATGCCATCCATTCGGCTGAGGTCTTCAGTAAGTGCAATCCGATGCTGGTCGGTACCGGTGGCCTTGTCCTCTTCCCTGGCACACCGCTCCTTGACGAAGCAAACCGGGGTGAGTTTACTCCGCTTTCCGAACGGGAAATGCTGATCGAACTCAAGACGTTTGTGGAGCACCTGACCTGCGACTGCACCTTAATTACGCATCATACTGTTTCCGGCAAAAACCTCACGGGCCCGGATTTCCTGAAAAGAAAAGTTTCCATTGTCGCTGCGCTTGACCATGAGATCCGGCATGGGGATATGGATGCACTTGCATCCATCAGAAGAAATAAGAGGACCTTATGAGTCTTAAGAATTTTAACAGAACAGATGATATGTTTTCTCTTTGCGGTCTGAACTGCGGATTGTGCGGATATCGTCTGAAGGGTAAATGCGGCGGTTGCTTTAAAGACAGCTTTTGTGCGAAGATCTGTCCAATGGCTCCATGCAGTGTAAGCAGCTCTATATATCACAACCAACTCTGAGCCGCCATATTCAGACACTGGAGAAAGAATTAGGTCTCTCTCTGGTAATAACATCCAGCCAAGGGATTCGTCTGACCAGGTTTGGGGAATTAGCGGTACTTTCATTTCGAAAGATTCTGCGAGAGTATGACCGTTTCCTTGCCAAGACATAGAATCTGGCCGTCCAGATAAGCGGAACTCTCCTCATTGGGGTTTTGTATTACGCTATGGATGTTTATTTCTCTGGCTTTATCAATCTGTTGGAGGAAAAATATCCGAAGGTGGATTTTAAGATCACTACCTATGCCTCTGCAGCAGAACTGGTATATGCGGCGGGCTAAGGACCCGCGCCGGATCAAGATCCATTGTGAGTTCGATCCTCACCAGAGGTACTTTTGCAGGAGTGGCGGAATGGAATACGCGTCTGTTTCAAACACAGAAACCTGTGGGTTCAGTCTCCGCTCCAGCCGGCCCAAAGCCGAGATCCACCGGATCTCGTGGGCTCCATCGTCTGCGCTCAGACATAGTATTCTGTTTATTCAATACAAAAAACTAAAGAAAATTTATACTACAAGTTTAATGACACATGCCTTTATGCATGCTATAGTTTGTAATAGAAGAAATTAGAGCCGGGATCGCTGGTTCGGAAAGGTAAGGCAATGATGCAGATACATATGTACAGTTTAAAAAATATAAATCACCCGTATGATCTTCTGGATACAATTATGCCCTCAGCTGATAAAGCTGAAAGGCTTATTTCGACATGCCTTATGAAGGCCGGATCAAGTCAAGTGGATATCTGGGACCAGGTATAGCCATGCGCATACTGGAATAATCAGACAGATTGAAGTGTAATCGCTCAGACCGCCGCTTGTCCGAATAAGACTGGCGGTTTTTTTGTGCTCAAAACAGAAAGGAAATCACAGATGAAAAAGACTTTTCGAGATTATAGTAATCCGCTTCTGTCCCTGGAATGGGAGGTAAAACAAGGAGCAAAGAGGATAAATAGAAAAGCAGCATAGCCGGCTCTTCTGTGCCGGCGCTGCCGGAACACAGGAGGTGCGAAAGAATGATGGAAGTCCCATTCGTAAACACTGTCGCAACCGGAAGAAACATCGATATGTTGCGGACCCAGGCGGGTTTGTCTGTAAGGGATATGCAGATGGTATTCGGTTTTGCGACCCCTCAGGCGATCTACAAGTGGATCCACGGAACAGCCCTGCCAACGATCGACAACCTGGTCATTCTGGCCGCGATCCTGGGGGTAACCATGGATGAGATCGTAGTTGTGGAAACTGCCGCAAGAGAGTGCGGGTAGATACATAGATGCCATGTTATGAAGAAGGCGGGCCGGAATTCGCCGGTCCGCACAGGAATATGATCATAGCTCCATAGTATAGTGGCTAGTATGCCGGACTGTCGATCCGAGGACACGGGTTCGATTCCGACATTTTCAACTCACGAAGTGTAGTTCAGTCAGCAGAACATCCGTCTGATACGCGGAAGGTCAATGGTGCAATTCCATTCACTTCGACGTGCCGGTGGCAGCTCAATGGGAGAGCAGGTGTCCTGAATTATGAGACCCTCACAGCAATCATTGTTGGATAACACCAGACTTTTAATCTGATCAAGCGGTTCGATTCCGTAAACGTAAGGGTCATGCTTTATTACAGCGGAAAGGAGGAGGAAATGATGATGACTTTCGCTGAAGCGGCAAAGATGAATGCTGTATTTACAAGAACTGAAAACGGAGCAGTGGCATTGAACACCACCGGTGATGCCCGGCTGGATCTCTTCGGAACCGTCGGTTCTCTCCGCGGCGCGGGAAAAGAGCGGATCACCCGTCTTTTCTCCGAGGCTTGGAAGGCAGATCCGCTGTTCGCAACGAAGATCGCGTTCTATGCGCGTGATGTCAGGGGCGGCCTGGGTGAGAGACAGACCTTCCGTACTCTGCTGCAGTACATGGCACAGTATCATCCGCAGGCCCTGCGCCTGAACCTGGATCTGGTCGGCGTGTACGGCCGTTACGACGACCTGTACTGCCTGATCGGAACGCCTCTCGAAGACGAGATGTGGACAGCCATGAAGAAGCAGTTCGAGGAGGATCGCCGGAACCTGCAGGAAGGAAACGCGGTTTCCCTCCTGGCAAAGTGGATCAAGACAGCCGACGCTTCTTCTGAGAAGACCAGAAAGCTGGGCATCCTGACGGCTCAAAAGCTTGGATACTCTGTATACGAATTCAAGCGCCTGGTGCGTGCGATGCGTAAGCAGATCGGTATCGTTGAGGCACTGATGTCTGCCGGCCGGTGGGATGAGATACGGTACTCCGCAGTTCCTTCCAGAGCCATGATGATCTACCGCAAGGCGTTCATTAAGCATGATGCCGAGCGTTATGGCCGGTTCATCCGGAAGGCTGTGGAAGGTGAGGAGAAGATCCATTCTGCAACGCTGTATCCGTACGACATCGTGGAAAAGGTCATGGATATGGGCTGGATCCGCTGCAAGATCAGGGAGGATGAAGTACTGGAAGCCCAGTGGCGTCAGCTGCCTGACTATGCAGAGAAGGGAACCAATGCCCTTGTGATCGCGGATACATCCGGCTCCATGTGCGGAAGACCTATGGCGACTTCGGTCGGCCTGGCGGTGTATTTCGCGGAAAGAAACACGGGTGCCTACCACAACATGTTCATGTCCTTCTCCGGTACGTCCCGGATCCAGGTGCTGAAGGGTGAGACCCTGGCGCAGAAGATCGGGAGCATCAACATGAGCGACTGGCAGAACAACACGAACCTGCAGGCTGCTTTTGATCATGTGCTGGAGATCGCGGTGGCGAACCACATTTCCGCAGAGGAGATGCCGAAGTCTCTGATCGTGATCTCTGACATGGAGATCGACTACTGCGGAGACAGAAACTGGACTTTCTATGAGAAGATGGCTCGGAGATATGCTGACTACGGTTACCAGATCCCGAACATCATCTTCTGGAACGTGGCAAGCCGCCATGATGTGTTCCATGCGGACAAGAGCCGTATCGGAGTACAGCTGGTGAGCGGACAGTCCGCATCTGTGTTCCGCCAGGTCATGCAGTGCGTGGGCATGACCCCTGTGGAGGCAATGGAGAAGACCATTAACGCCGAAAGATATGCGGCAATCGCGGTTGCCTGAGTAAAAGCTCAGGCTGCCGGTTTAAATCCGGCTTCTGCTATGAGTACGATGTACAAGTGGCTGAGGGGAGATGAACTTCCCGGCATCGACAACATGTTGGCGCTCAGTATTCTTCTTGATGTTCCAATCAACGATATTCTGGTGATAAAGTAATGTCACCAGACATGGATAGATCTGTGGTGCAAATGGAAAGCATGGAGGCCTCCAAACCCTCAGATTTCGGATCATACCCGAACAGATCTGCTATAGCCCTTTGGTGTAACGGTAACACATCAGGTTCTGACTCTGAAATTATAGGTTCAAAGTCTCCGTTCCACTTCTCGGTCGGCGCTAAACGGACGTCCACTGGACGTCCAGCGCTCTGTGAGGGCTGCTTTGGGTCATTAGTATAACGGTAGAATAGCGGACTCTTAATCCGTAAGATCGGGGTTCGAATCCCCGATGACCCATCATGGCTCCGTCGTCTGATCGGATAGGACACAGCCCTTTTAAGGCTGAGATGTCGGGTTCAAGTCCCGTCGGAGCTATTCCTGTTTGAGACATCTGGGCATGTAGCATAACGGCTATGCATCGGACTTTTAATCCGAGGTAAGCAGGTTCGACTCCTGTCATGCCCATTTTGCCCCCCCGTATGCTAATGGACAGAACGGGTGGTCGGATTATCAGCCAAAAGTTCTTTGTGCCCCTGTTTGATGTTATTATATGAGAGAGTGGAAAGACGCCTGACAGACGACCAGTCTCTTTTTTTCTTTTGTGTATACTGGTATCATTAAAAGAAAAAGGAGGCGAGCATAATTATAATCTGGTACTTCAAACTGTCTGATAAAAGTGACAACTATTGTGTGGCTTGATTAGCAGTAATTAACAGCATCTTGTATGATATACTTAGAGCGAGGAGGGCCTTCTGATCAACCCGTGGAACAGAACTCTGAAACTTGATAAAAACCTGATTCGAATTATAAATGCAGTTTTGTAAATGGAAAGGATACGATGATTAGAAGAAATGAGATTCCCATTCTGGAATATGACGACAGTTCAAATGAGATTATACTGCCCGACCATGATTGGACTGCAGATAGATTGCCTGAAAAATGCCTGTTCGCATTCTTAGGTGATGTTGTCCATGAATATTCCGCAAAACATAATGCCAGAGTGGTCGAAACACTGATTACAGTTTCTCATGATATAAAAATATATGCGCTGCATGAAAAAGATGAAGACATCTGTTTAGTGCAGTCACCTATTGGTGCTGCAGCTTCGGCACAGGTTCTGGATACTCTTGTCAGCTGTGGATGCAAAAAGATAATCGCGGTGGGATCCTGCGGAGTATTGGCTGATATTGAGGAGAACGCATTTATTGTTCCATGCAAGGCACTTAGGGCAGAAGGAGCATCTTATCATTATCTGCCGGCATCAAGATATATTGAACTTGATGAAGAGCCAATCTCTATAATGAGAGAGACTTTTACGAAGCAAGGACTTCCGTTCGTAACATGCACTACCTGGTCAACAGATGGTTTCTTTCGGGAAACGGAAGATATGGTTAAATATCGTCGGGAAGAAGGCTGCTCGGTTGTAGAGATGGAATGTGCTGCACTTGCAGCCTGCTGTCGATTACGCGGAGCCAAATTCGGTCAATTCCTGTTTACTGCAGATTCTTTAGCAAATCTCCGGGAGTATGATGCAAGAGAATTTGGGATGAGATCTCATGAGAAAGCTCTTCTTCTTGGATTGGATATACTGAGAAACTATAATTAACAATAATGAATTAAAAGCAGCTGAGACGGAATGATGAGCGGTGCGCGTTTTGTTATTTTGATTCAACCCTGCGTGGATATTTGCCGGATCTGCGTATATATCTATGTAAACAAATTTACAAACAAGCTTCCGGTCAGTATGGAAGCAACTAATTGATAAAGATATAGAACAGAAAAGGAGAATAAAACCATGACAGATATTATGAAAATGAACGAGAACGATATGGAACAGGTAAACGGCGGAAACTTCTTCGCTGATTTGGAAGAGGTTCTGAGGAGGATCTTCGCAAATGACGCTAAGCCCTCTCAGCAGAACAACCCGGCTGCGCCGAAACCCGTGACTGCCCGTGGCAAATGCTGATTCACCCCATAATTGCTCCACGAAGGGCTGCGAAAAGCAGCCCTTTTTTTAGTTCGCGCGCCATGGGCGCGCTCTAACGGGTGAAAGTCCCGAGTACGCGCAGGCAACAACGAAGTACATAACTGAACAGCAAGGGTGCCCATCGTGAGGTGGAATCTGAAGGAAGCTGTAGGCAAACCCTTGGCCTGACGGACAGGAACCACATATAAGGCTGGGAAATTCGGATAAGTCGGCTAAAAGCGATGAAGTCCAAAAGTTGCTGGAAGTACCAGTAAATATGGCAGGTAGATGAGGAGAAAGAGTGCGAACCTTAAGCGTGGAGATCTCACAGGCGGCCGTATTAGCCGTAGTAACAACGAACTGTGAGAAGTCAGCAGAGCCCATAGTACCATCGCTGCCGTTTTGATGAGCTTTTTTACTATCTGAGAATGATACAATGAAACCGAAAAAGAAAACGCAGGAAACCCGTATAAAACCTATGCATTTCGGATTCTCGATTGAGGACATTCAGGACTTTTATTGAGGACATTTTCGAGGAAAGAAGAAGCAATGGGGTGTCCTCCATTGGTTTTTTATGACAACAGTATATCATAGGTCGTCTGGGGAAATACAGGATCTTGATTGGCAAAGCTTTATTGCTCCGGTTCAGACCGACAGGAAAGCAAATGAACGAAATGTGCAGGAAGGTGTGTCTATGCCGGTTAATGTAAGCGAGATCGAGCCGGACGAAAAGATCGTGGAGATCGAAATGGAATGACTGCGGGAGTTTCGGAAACACTCATTCAAAGTAAAGGCGGAGCGAAATCCATGATGGGAACAGCGGATCGATCGTTCACAAAAAAAACACAGAATTTTGTAAATTACGTCACAAATGAGGTCTACTCTTTTAACCGAAATAACAATAAGGTTTCCGGAACAGATATTTCCGGGGAAAAAGGAAAGAAGGCTAAAGATCATGAAAAAGACTACAGGGATGTTGACAAAAATGGTCGGCCGGTCCGTGTGTGGACTGTTGGCAGCAGGTTTGCTGGCAGTAGCGGTAATGCCGATGCAAGCTGCTGCAGATGAGGAAGAAACTCAGCCAAAGACGATTACGGAAGCTGAAACAGGAATAGTAACGTTTAGTACGGATTATCCCGGAGTTACTGTCAAACCGGGCGGAACCTCTACGTTTACTCTCTATATTACGAATACCGGTTCGGAAGAGACCACTGTCGAACTTGGCGTCGAAGATCTGCCGGAAGGGTGGGAAGGAAGATTTAAAGGCAGCTCCAATGAGATTTCCATGGTTCATGTAGGTGCGTACCAGAAAAAGGAAAATTCACCTTCCCTGAGCTATTCGCTGACTGTTCCGGAAGACACGAAGGAAGATACGTACACCATCCACCTCAGTGCGAAAGGCGGAGACGTTGATGAGGTATTGGAACTGACCGTAAAAGTGGATGCGGAAGAAAAAAAGATCGGCGCAGGTGATTTCTCAACAGACTATGCGCAGCAGGAAGGCGTTGCCGGCACGAAGTTCAGTTACACTACCACATTGACTAACAACAGCAGTGAAAACATGACCTATTCTCTGTCAGCGGAGGGCGCCCCCGAGGGCTGGAACGTGACATTTACTCCGTCTGACACAACCACCGCCACCTCTTCAGTCCCCGTGGATGCCGGCGCAAGTTCTACGATCAAGGCGGCCGTTGTTCCCGCACAGAATGTGACAGCCGGTGAGTATCCGATCACGCTTGTCGCAGCCTGCGCAGGTGAGACACTCGAACTTCCGGTTACAGTCAGGATCACCGGAACATACAGTCTGACGGCAACGACACCAACCGGCAATCTTTCCGCCAGCGCTTACGCGGGTGAGTCAAAGGATGTTGTCCTTTCCATACAGAACACAGGGAATATTGATCTGACAGCCATCAGTCTGAAAGCACAGGCTTCTACGGACTGGGAGGTCACCTTTGATCAGGACACGATCAATACCATTCCCGCAGGAGAGAGTTTGGAAGTGACCGCGCATATTACACCGGCAAAGGATGCGATCCTCGGCGACTATGTGACTGTGATTACAGCGTCTAATGACGCAGTTTCGTCGGATTGTGCACTCAGAATTTCCGTACAGAACCATACAGGCTGGGGGATCGTGGCAGTTGTCATCATTGCGTTCCTGGTTCTTGGACTGGTGCTGATCATTCGCAGATTTGGTAGGAGATGAAAATCATGACGGATACAACCATTATCCGTACCGAAGATCTGACCAAAGCCTACGGCACAAAGACAGCTGTCAATCACCTCGGCCTGGAGATCAGGAGGGGTGAGATATTTGGGCTGCTCGGACCGAATGGTGCGGGAAAAACAACAACGATACTGATGCTTCTGGGTCTGACCGAGCCTACACAGGGCAGGGCGCTGATCGACGGATATGACTGCACAAGGCAATCCATGCAGGTCAAGCGGATCACCGGATATATGCCGGACAACGTTGGCTTCTACAGTGACATGACAGGACGGGAAAATCTCCGCTTTACGGCAAGACTGAACGGTATTCCGGAAAAAGAGATCGATCCGCTGATCGACAGACTGATTGAAAAAGTGGGAATGACATACGCAGCGAACCAGAAAACGGGGACCTATTCAAAAGGCATGCG
This sequence comes from uncultured Lachnospiraceae bacterium, assembly GCA_902785635.1. Lineage (GTDB taxonomy): Bacteria > Bacillota > Clostridia > Lachnospirales > Lachnospiraceae > Merdiplasma. The sequence goes on along the minus strand of CACZZH010000079.1, from coordinate 5,635 downwards.
CCAGAGACTTGGCATTGCGGATGTCCTGATCAAGGATCCGGCGGTCATTATTATGGATGAGCCTACAGCCGGACTTGATCCTGAAGGAATGCGCGAGTTTTTAAGGCTGATCAAACAGTTGAGTGTGGAGGATGGAAAAACGATCCTGATCTCCAGCCATCAGCTTTACCAGATACAGCAGATCTGCGACAGGGTCGGCATCTTTGTGGACGGAAGCCTGATTGCGTGCGGCGGGATCAGCGAACTGGAATCACAGATCGCTGCACAGGGTCATTATACACTGGAGATTTCAGCAGAACCCTGTGATGACAGATTCCTGGAATTCCTGAAAGAACTGGATGGGATTACCGGAATATCCGGGGAAGACAGTACTTTTGTGATCAGTTCTTCCAAAGATCTGCGCATCGATATTACAAGGTTCCTCGGAACGCATGAATATAAACTGCTGCATATGCATCAGAAAGGCGGGGATCTGGACGAGATCTACCGTGTCTATTTTGAGGAAGCAGAAAAAGAAGGAGATGAGAATCATGACAAAAGCGGCAGCAGGAAGCACCGTTTCAGCCACAGAAGAGCATAAGCGCAGGAGCATCCGCTACCATAGTCTGAGGGCACTCTACCGGAAGGAAATGGCGGATCATGTGAACAGCAAAAGGTTCATCATTATTCTGATCCTCGTGATCGCGATGACGATCGCAAGCGTATACGGTGCGGTTACGGGAATCAAAAGCGCGATCATGAATGCTGCTGTGGACAAAAATGCCTCATTTGACGCGAGCTACATGTTTCTCAAACTGTATACCACCGGCGGAAGTTCCATTCCGTCGTATATGTCACTGATCGCGCTGATCGGTCCGTTCATCGGGCTGATCCTCGGATTTGACTCGATCAACGCCGAGAAAAACAACGGAACACTGAACCGGCTGGTATCTCAACCCATTTACAGAGATGCCATCATCATCGGCAAGTTTCTGGCATCCTCGACACTGATCGTGGTCATGGTCCTGAGCACAGGCATTGCAGTCGGATGCGCAGGTTTCCTGACGTCCGGCATACGACCGTCAGGCGAGGAGGCTGTCAGGGTCCTGATCTATCTGCTTTATACGATCGTGTATATCTGTTTTTGGCTGACGATGGCAATGCTGTTTTCGGTCTTTACCAGGCACGCGGCAACATCGGCACTTGCTTCGATCGCACTCTGGCTTTTTTTTGCAATCTTTATGAGCCTTCTGGCAGGCATAATATCGAATGCAGTCTACCCGGTCAATACAGAGTATGAACAGGCAGTCAATGCGCTGAACAATTACAATCTGAACCTGAATCTGAACAGAGTCTCTCCCTACTATCTGTATTCAGAAGCCAGTTCCGTTCTGATGGACCCGGCAACCAGGGCGATCAACGCTGTGTCATATACACAGCTGATCGGCGCGCTGAGCAGCTATCTGCCGCTTGGACAGAGCCTGCTTCTGGTCTGGCCACATCTGGTTGGTCTGCTTGCCCTTTCCTTCGCGGCATTTACGATCTCGTATATCGGCTTTATGAGGCAGGAAGTCCGGGGAAACTAATGAGCAGATCCGACTTTGAGGTAAATCGTGGCCAAAACCAATAGATAAAAACGGGAGTTTCAGAAGAAGCAATTCTTCCGGGGAGTACAGGGTGATTCCAAACCTCAGGAAGTCTTGTTCCTTGTGACGATTCCGCCGCACTTATTTGGCTTAGCACAGGTCGCCATCAGACAGTCTTCAAAGTCTTTTGCCTTGACCTGAAAGGCAGAAACGAGTCCGCTTACGGCATGGTCTTCACAAAGCATCAGGACAGCCCTGGTATTATTGCGGTCTGATTGGTGCGGGGAATCAGGGAGTGTAGTGTTTCCGGAAGCATTACAGGCGGAAGCGTGCATGTGGACGCAGTAGTCGCTGATCCGGCTTGTGCAGTTTCTATTGATTGTGACGGAGGTATGGAGATTAGCGAAACCTAACTGCCTTAAGTGTCTTTTACGGAGCAGGATCCGAAGGATTTCGGACCTGCTCTGTTTGCTTTTAAAGGATCATCATAAAGAAAAAATCAGGATGCAATGGTCACAAGTCCAATGCTGTCTTTGCTGTGAATACGCAAACAATGTAGAAAATTGAGAAGTATAATAGTTACAATATAAAAGTGACACATAAAATGAAATGGCATCTTGTTGCTGCTGAAGATTCAAATGTATAATAGCGGTGGTGCTTGTTGTACAGCATGGGAGATTTCATAAGCATATGAGGTACAGGCATACGAGAAGATCGGGCTTTCTGTTCGGGTTTATAGATTTTTTCACAGCCGGCCTGTTTTTCCTTTTATATATGCCGCTGGGGGGTCTTCAACAGGGTCGAGGCTGAACTGAACAGACGAAACAGAAGGACAAACGCGGCCCATTCCGGAAGCAGGAGAAAAGCCGGCAATACGATACGGGAGGGAACAGACAATGAAAATACTTGTTTTAAAGAGCAGCGGTAATAAAAAGGGTTCCTCGGCGATCCTGGCGGATGAATTCATTCGCGGTGCGAAGGAACGGCAACATGAAATCGTAGAGTATAGCCTGACCGGAAAAGATATCCGGCCCTGCAGGGGCTGCAATGCCTGTGGTATGAATGGAGCCTGTGTGCAGAAGGATGACTATGAAAAGGAGTTGAAAGACCTGATCCGTAAAACGGACATGATCGTTTTTGCCATGCCCGTTTATTATTATAACTGGCCGGCACAGCTGAAGGTGGTTGTTGATCGTTTCTACAGTTTTACCACGGAACTGACCGAGATGCATAAAAAGACGGTGCTTCTTGCAGCAGCATGGGATAATACACCGACGGTATTCAGGGTGACGAAGGCATATTACGAAACGATCTGTGATTACATGCAGTTTACGGACTGCGGAATGGTACTTGGCGGAGGCTGCGGGACACCGGATATGACAAGAAGCAGTAAATATCCGGCGCAGGCATATGAACTTGGAAGGAGCATCTGTTGATGAGACACATGGATCCCAAAGCCGGAGCCTGTCCGGTTTACAATGCCGGGCGATGTGATCTCACGGTGTATCTATACCGGACTACAGGGTGGTTGGTGTGATCTTCACCAGCAGATACGCAGCCAGGATCAGGGAATTCAAGAAGAGATTGTTGGCCAGGGCAGAGGGAAAAACAGGATTTTTGTAAAAATAGACCATTTGAAATAATGCGGTCTCAGGAGTAAAATAATAATACAACGTGTGGCACTTCAACTGCGTAAATCCAGTTGCGGCCACACGTTTTTAGTGTTTCCGGACATTGCAGATTAACTGCCTGCGGTAAGAACTGACAAAACTGGCGGAGGTATGGATCATGTACACAAAGGGTGATTACATTCATCATGTGACAAACGGCCTGTGCAGGGTGGAAGATGTAACGACGATCGAGATTGACGGCGTAGACAAAGACAGGCTGTATTACCGGCTTTGGCCGGTCGGGAGCCATGGAAGCACAGTGTTCAGTCCGGTCGAAAAGGCCCGGGAAAAGACACGGTATGCCATGACCCGTGAGGAGGCAGAAACGCTGATCGCTGACATGCCATCAATAAAAACCCTCTGGATCACGGAGGAGCGGGCAAGAGAGAGGCAGTATAAAGATGCTCTCTTTTCCATGAGCTGCCGTGACTGGGTAAAAATAATAAAAACGCTGTATTTAAGGAAGCAGGATCGTCAGGCCAGAGGACAGAAGATTACAGCCATGGATGAACAGTATCTTCGTAAGACCGAAGACCGTCTCTATGAGGAACTTTCATTTGCCCTGGGAAAGAAAAAGGAGGATATGGAAAGTTATATTATTGAGCAGATTGAAGGAAAAGAAAAACGCTGCACGAGTGAAGACTGAAACAGTTACTATGCAAAAAGCGCCGGTTTCGAAAACCGACGCTGTCTGCTTTGTTATAATTCGGGGGTCCGTACGAATACGACCGCTCCGCCATCCTGATTGGTCCAGTTGATCTGCTCAACCGATGCGCCATCCTCAGAGAAGATGGCTTCCATCGTCCCGATGCCGGAGCCCTGCTGCGTGTCGGACTCTGTCTGCTCCTGCGATCCGTCTGTGATCGCGACACCTTCGTGAAAAGTGCCATTGTTGTAGACCAGGGCTCTCATGACTGCATCATAGTAAGCAGTCATGGTATAGAAGGAAGTCTTTCCGTCCCGGCCGCTTCCGTCAGACATTACCATATCCAGTCCGCCGTTCTTGCCAGGAGCGATGTCAAGCATGGTTATTCCTTCTGATCTCTCCTGCCAGGTGCCTTCCAGCACTTTCGCAAGATCCGAAGCAGGCGTGGGAGGCGTAGTAGTTCCTCCGGTAAGCGTTGTGATCTTACCGTCTTCGATCATGAACCGGAAATCCATGTACTGATCTGTACAGAATCCATTTGTATGGATCAGGCGGAGGTTCCCCTCCTTATTCTTGCATCCGTCGACCGCCTTGAAGCTTCCGACATAGGAATGACCTTCCTGTGTGCTGTCTGTAAGCAGCTCAATGGAGGAATTTTCTGTATCCTCTCCCTCAAACTGCCACTGGTACTGATCGTTCTCCGAATTCGAATCGATCCGGATCGTCATGATTCCGTTTTCGATGTCGACCGAATAAGTTCCCTGGGTCGATACGCTCTGTTCGCTCTCTATGCTGTGCACATTACCTGCCATGGCCAGGGAAGATGTCATTATGCTGACTGCCATCGTTCCTGCAAGCAGCAAACCTATCATTTTGTGTTTCATTTTCATTGTCCTTTCTGATCTATCCGTTTTATCTGTATTTTGTCTCTGCAGTATATTTGATTATTTTATATGCGGGACAGCCTGCATTCTGTTTGTCGCATGCTGCCTCACATCATATTAAAATATACGTAATCTGCAGGTCCCAATCCACGTACATCTGCCGGAGAACGGATAGAAGCGGCCCAAAATGGCTGCGAAAGATAAAGGAATTGAGAATGAAGTGCCATCTGGATCATACCATGAGTGAAACAGGGGGAGCCACTGATTGTCTGATCGTCCGGGCTGGGATCAGAAGCAGTATTGATCCAGCAGAACTCCGAGTTTTCTGCTCAGGGTGACGACATATTCGATGCACTCCCTGGCATCTACTATGGAGACTGCTTCGGAATGGGCGGAGCGGTTCCGGTAGTCATCCTTGATCTTTTTGATGACGGGCATCTGGGAACTCAATATTGCGGCGGCATTTTCCGGGTGCACCAGAAGCTTCTTCTCTGCAAAGGAACGGAACTCATTCCACACGGAATTGTTCACGATTCTGCCGGCATCATCGAGCCCCATAACATATCGCAGCTTGCCAAGAGTGATTTTATCTTCCGTAAGAATCTTTCGTGACTCGGGATTTTTTCCGTCGCCTCTGCTCAGGCACTCGGACGGAAGATTCCTGAGGACCTCCTGTTCTCCGTAAAGCGAAGTCTCATATTCTACAAAAGCGGAAAAGATACGCCTCTTCAATTCATATTCGCAGGCCTTTCCGACCTGTACGCATACACCTGAAAAGTCCATGGCACGGTCGAGATCTTTCATATAGTCATAGACCATCATCGCGGAGACAAGCCAGATCCGGGATTCTTCACTCAGTTTATTCCAGGC
>CACZZH010000078.1 GCA_902785635.1 uncultured Lachnospiraceae bacterium | reverse complement strand
CCGATGCAGCGGCCGCTTCGCTCAAGCTGCGCTGCTGCTTCGAGCTGGCTCTTCAATGCTTCCGCCTGATACTCTTCCGACCATTTTACCCGGTATGGCGTACGGTATCCGTAGAGTGCTCCTGCTCCGGTCTCCGTGATGAGGAAAGGTTTTCCTGCCCCCTCTGTCTCATTTTCGATCCATTCAAGAAGCTGATTCAGATAATCTTCCGCCGCAGACTGTTCATACCACTCCGGATAAACATTGAATGAAACGATATCGGGGATTCCCAGGCAGAGGTCGGTTCCCTTTGAGCAGCTGGAGAAAGAACAGGGACGGCTCTGATCCAGTGAACGGATCAGGTCATAATGCTGCTGGTAACAGATCTTTCCAAAAGGAGTACTGCTGGCGCATTCATTAAGAAATCCCCAGATACAGATGGAAGGATGATTGAAGTGGGCTGTTATCATCTCCCGTACGCAGGCAGAGCTTTGCTCCATGAACAGCGGAACGCGCATCTGTTCTTCGTCCAGTGCCCTGGCATGGCTTTCTTCCCAGACCAGCATTCCCAGCTCATCACACAGGTCAAGAAACAGTTCATCATTCGGATAATGGACGGTCCGCACTGCGTTGGCGCCCATTTCCCGCATCATTGCCAGGTCACCGTACATCACCTGAAAGGGGATGGCAGATCCAAAGTTCGGGTGATCCTCATGGCGGCAAAAGCCCTTTATGAAAAAAGGCTTTCCGTTCAGGAGGAGGGAGCGCCCGCTCACGCAGATCTCACGAAATCCGATGCGTTCGATCAGGTCATCCCGGGGCGTTCCGTCATCGCCTGAAAAAACAGCCTGCAGCAGATACAGGTTCGGCTCATTTACAGACCATTCCTTAACAGAAGGAAAACTTAGCTGCGGGAGGACCAGGTCCCTGCATTCCCCGGCATCCACGGTAACGGGAACCGTGGAGAAGACCATTTCGTTCATTGCCAGGGACAGCGTGCCGGAAACAGCCGCGGGGGAGACATTTCTCAGGGAGAGACAGATCGTACCATACCAGCCGTCTTCCTTCCGGAAAGGTGTGAAATGAAGCTTTTCTATAAAAAGATCTCCGATAGCTTCCATCACGGCTCCTCTGGTGATTCCGCCATAAGTCTGATAGTCATTTGGAAAATGAAGTGTTGAAGAAGGACCGTAGGAATTGTCAGCTTCTACCCGCAGTAGATGAGTCCCTTCTTCCAGCCCGGTCACAAGTACATCAAAAGGCGTGTAGGCATTGTAGTGATGAGCGATCTTCTTCCCGTCCAGGAAGACGTCTGCAGTATGGCTGACTCCCTTGAACACCAGGCGGATATTGCCGCCGGCTTCAAAAGACCTTTCATAGGCGGCCTTTCCCCGGTAGGTGCGGGTCTGCGGATAAGTTTCCCAGCAGCCGGGCACAGGTACCCTCAGACGGTGTACGGCTTCTGATGCGGTAGGTATGGAGAGATCCCACAGGGAAGAGGAGAGCTCCTCACATCTGCGGATCTTGTGTGTCTCAAAGGCACGAATCATAAAAACCCTCCTGTCTGCTTTTTCAAAATCAGCTTTCAGAGACTGTATCTTATTTCGTCGGGTAAGATCTGCGGATAGATTCCGTAAACATTGTAAAGGAAAGAAGATCCGGTGCAGCATACAGGAATCCGAACATTTTCCAGAAATATCGAACATCAATGTGTTTTGTGTTCCAGAAAGAAAAAAAACTGGTATCATAAGATCATACACGATACGGACAGAGCGATGCGGCTTGAATATTTGCCGTGAAAAAAGAGGAAAATATGATCAGTATTTATATTGTGGATGACGAACCGATGGCGATCCGTTATATGGAGATGCTGCTGGAAGAGTGCGGCTGGCCATATGAGATCGCCGGGACCCAGACGAACAGCACAAAAGCCTATTATGAGATTCGGACATTGAAGCCGGATATTGTTTTCACAGACATCAGCATGCCGGTAATGAACGGGCTGGAACTGGCGGAGAAGGTGCTGAAGAAAGGCGATACCAGAGTATATCTGCTCACCTCCTACGAGGACTTTGAGTTTGCGAAAAAAGGGGTACGCATCGGAGCATCCGATTATCTGCTGAAGAATGAACTGTCTGAAAAAATGCTCAGAGATCTTCTGGAGAGGGCAGAGCAGGAGATTCTCGCCTCGCGGAAAGAACGTCAGTTGATTCTGGAACATAACATCCGGGATTTCCTCCAGGGAAGTTCGGCGGTACCGGAGGATCATGTTTATGAAGAAAGGCATATGCAAAGATATGCGCTTCTGTCGTTTTATAAGCCGCCAAGGCTGTGGATGGATCCGGGCAGAGAACCGGAAGAGAATCTGAAGCTGGACAGCTTTCAGCTTCAGCATATGGAACTTCCAAACGGGATGAGATGTACCGCGTTCACACAGATGAGGCCAAGGGAGTACTGCGCAGTCATCTTTATAAGTGAGACGGTAGTGGACAGCGGAAGAAGACTCTTTCAGATCGCAGATATGATCCTTTCCCGGATCGCGGAAACGGATCCGGACTGGAAGTGTGTCTGTTCGGATGTATGTCAGCATTTTTTCGATCTCCAGAAAGAGTACCGGAAGCTGGAAGAGAGTACGGCTTATCTGTATTGCCGTCTGGATCAGTCCGTGTGTTTTGCTCATGACTTGTGCAGGGCTGCGGATGGCGGCAGCCGATATGATGAACTGCTGGATGAGATCGTCCGGATGCTGACCGGAGAGGATCACGAAGGAGCAGTAATGAAGGCACAGGAGTATTTTGCCTTCTGCAGAGAGCATGATACCCAGTATGCGTATATTGAGCATATGCGCAGCTTTTACCAGATTCTCAGGAGTATCTCAATGCGCAGCAGGCGCGGAGGCGAGTATCTGACACTGTCTCCCGGCTATGCCGGTACAACGGATCTGGAGCGGGCTCTTCTGAACTGCATTGAAATGTTCTTTGAAGAAAAGGAAAGGGAAGCCCTCCTGCAGTATTCGGAACATGTTCTCCGGGCACAGCAGTTTATCCGCAAAGAGTATATCCGGGACATCTCGGTCTCGGACATCGCGGAAAGTGTGGGCATTTCAGAGGGACATCTCCGCAGGCTGTTTAAGCAGGAGATGAATATGTCAGTGGTGGACTATCTGACGGAATACCGGATCCGGCAGGCAAAACGTCTCCTGAACGATCGCAGGGTACCGGCTTCGGATGTATGGAAGGAGACAGGTTTCTCTTCTGCGCAGTATTTCAGTTTTGTGTTTAAAAAGAAGGAAGGAATCTCTCCCAGAGAATACCAGAAGATCACAGGGAATGAACTGCAGTGATCGGATCAGCGGCCGCACACGGCGCACCGGATCTGCAGGCAGGGCCTGATTTAAACAGGAGAATTCAGATGAGATACAGATCTCAGAAACAGAAAAACAGTCAGACAGGAAGATTAGGTCCGAAGCTGATCCGGACGGTCCTTCTCACAGTGACGGCTGCATTTGTAGCTCTCTTCGGGATCGTTGCTTCACAGGTGTTTCTGAGCAACCGCAGCCGGGAGATCGAAAACCAGCGCAGCCAGCTGGCGCAGACTGCCGGACGGATCCAGGAACTTCAGCACACGGTCAAGAATATTGCCTCACTGATCGTCTATAATGATGTGGTGCAGAAAGGTATTTCCGACAGGGCAGACAGTCCGGGAAACGAACTGTACGCGGCAAGACGAATCAGCAATACACTGAAGGAATATCTTCATATCATCGAGGGAACGGAAGAGATCACGATCTATACAACGCAGGGCCAGACGCTGACCAGCCGGTATGTCCGGGGTGACCTGGATCCGGATAAAGTACCCTGGTTCCGTGAGTTTCTTCTTTCCGGAAAGGAAGCCGGATTTACAGGCGTACACAGCTCTGTACCCATGCAGAGCGGATATACGACGGATGTGATCAGCTATGTGACAGGATACTATTCCATAGACGGACATCGGAATAAGCTTGGTGAACTGATCATCAATGTGGAGTACAGAACGCTTGAAAATATGACAGGGATCGATCCGACCATGCTGCGGGGCTACGCGCTGCTGGATGACCGCCTTGAGCCGCTGCTTCTGAACGGAGAGATCCGTATTCCGGATGAAAAGATCCTGAAAAATGCACAGAACGGGACTTATGAGCTGGGGTCGGGCGGATTATATGTGATCTCAGATGAGATGGAAGACGGATGGATCCTTGTTTCCGAGATCTCCGGCACAGAGCTGATCCGGCGCTCCCTGAATTCCGTCATTCCGATCTTTATCATATTCATCCTTATGCTTGTGATCATAGCTGTGGTCCTGCGATATATGATCCGCCGCGTGACAGACCCGATCAATACCCTGAGTGCAGCAGCCGGAGAGGTCGGACACGGCAATTTTTCCATCAGTGTGGACATTCATACGGATGATGAGGTGGAGGATCTGGCGGAGGCATTCAACCGTATGGTCGTGGATATCGAGAATCTGATGAACGCCTCGGTAGAACATGAGAAAAAGATCCAGCAGATGCAGACGGAAAATCTGATGCTTCAGATCAATCCGCATTTTATTTACAATACGATGAATTCGATCGTCTATATGGCCCGCATGGAGGGAAATACGCAGATCGCCGAATTCACCAATGCATTCATTTCACTTTTGCAGAGCACGCTGCGAGTGCGTTCTTCGGTATATACAACGCTGGAGGAAGAACTGAAAAATGTGCGCAGCTATCTGTTCCTGCAATCCTACCGCTACGGGAATAAATTCACCTGGGAGATCGACTGTCCGGAGGAATACGGGGAAGCAAGAATCGTGAGCGTGATGCTGCAGCCGGTGGTGGAGAACGCCATTTTCCATGGGATCGCACCGAAGGACGGTCCCGGTGATATCCGGATCGGGGTATCCAAAAAGAAGGGCACGGACGGTGAACAGCTTCGCATCGAGGTATGTGACGACGGCATCGGAATGAATCAGGAGACACTTATGCAGATCCTGAGTGAAGATTATGTTCAGAAAGGCGGGATCCATAAGATCGGGATCGGAAACGTGCGCGCCAGGATCCGGGAGATCTATGCAGACCGGGGTTCGCTCACCGTTGAGAGTATACAGGGAGAGGGAACGGTTGTAACGATCGAGATTCCATATGAAATAACGCATGAAATAGCGCAGCAGGCCGGGAAGTTCGGACATTCCGGACAGAACATGCGCGGCGAGACCACAGTAGGTTCATCCATTCAGGAGAAGGAGGGATTCAGATGAGCAGATACAGAGGCGGCTTTACACTTCCGGGGGAAGCAGGTTATGAAGAGCTTACGCTGAAAATGGCAGAAAAGTGGGGTGCGGATGTGATCCGGGACAGCGACGGGACGGTCCTTTCCGATGAGATCACAAAAGCAGGATACGGAATCTACTCCACGATCTGTATTATCCGGGATCACAACGCCTGGGCGAAGGAGCATCCCGGAAGACTGCAGCAGTCTTTTCTGATGGCAGGACCTGTGATGGCTGTGGATGAGCACCTGGAGATTCCGGTCATGGAGCAGTTCTTTGCACAGCAGTTCCGCGTGAATGACAGCAGCGACGCCATGCGCTTCTGGCAGGTGTGGGACCGGACGGAGGCAACTCTCGTGAGTCCGGTATGTCCCGCGGGGACAGCGCAGACAGGCGGAACGCAGTCCCCGGAAAAAAGCGGAGAGGGGACAGCACAGACAGGCAGTGACGGACAGCCCGGATGGAGATATGACCGGGAAACACAGAGCGTGATCATTGAAAACGCCCGGCCGTTCCACCGCTACACGGTAAGCTTCCTTGCCTGGCAGATATGGGAACAGATCTCCATGTACAATCATGTGACCAACGACTGGGGAGACCGGGAACATCTGGTGCCCATCGATCCGGTATATCCGGATGTCCAGGAGTATCTCATGGACTGGCTGGAGAACTGGTGCAGGGAGCATCCGGCCACAACGGTCGTCCGCTTTACCTCTCTTTTCTATAATTTCACATGGATGTGGGGTGCCGATGCGCGCAACCGGAACCTGTTCACCGACTGGGGATCTTATGACTTTTCCGTCAGCCCGCTGATGCTGGACAATTTTGAAAAGGCTTACGGATACTCTCTCACGGCGGAGGATTTCATCAATCAGGGAAAATTCCAGGTGACCCATATGCCGCCGACACAGCATAAGCGGGACTGGATGCGTTTTGTATCGGCGTTCGTCGCGGATCTGGGAAAACGAATGGTCGATCTGGTCCACAGCTTCGGGAAAAAGGCATACGTCTTCTACGATGATTCCTGGATCGGTCTGGAGCCCTACGGACCGGACTTTAAGAGAATCGGCTTTGACGGAATGATCAAATGCGTCTTTTCCGGTTACGAGGTCCGGTTGTGCTCAGGGGTGGATGCACCGACCCATGAGATCCGGCTGCATCCCTATCTGTTCCCGGTCGGGCTGGGCGGTGCGCCGACCTTTATGGAGGGCGGAGATCCGACTGCGGACGCTGAAGAATACTGGATGCGGGTACGCCGGGCGCTGCTGCGGGTGCCCATGCAGCGAATCGGTCTTGGCGGATATCTGCACCTGACCGAGGATTTCCCGGATTTTCAGGATTACATCGAGAAGATCTCGGACGAATTCCGGGAGCTGGAGGCGCTGCACCGCAGCGGAAGACCCGCGGACACCGGCATCCGGGCAGGCGTGCTGCACAGTTGGGGAAAGCTTCGTCCGTGGACGCTGTCCGGGCACTTCCATGAGACATATATGCATGATCTGATCCATGTGATCGAATCCCTGGCCGGACTTCCTGTCGAAGTCGGTTTCCTGGACTTTAAGGATGTCACAGACGGAGCACTCAAAGACTACGATGTGCTGATCAATGCGGGCCGGGCAGGAGATGCCTGGAGCGGAGGAGATGTATGGAAAGATCCGCAGCTGCAGGTATGTATCAGTAAATGGGTGTACGAAGGAGGGACCTTTATCGGGGTCGGTCAGCCGTCAGCAGCGGAAGGCACCGACACATTCTACCGTCTTGCAAATGTGCTGGGCGTGGATGAGGACACCGGTGCGAAGGTCTGTCACGGAAAGTGGACCTTCGATACAGCGGATCCGCAGGGCCTGGTGCCGGAGGGGTGCGCACTGCCGGTACGCGGCGGCAGGTTCCTGACAGACGGGAAAGCGCAGGTGCTTCTGTCCCACGACGGATATCCGGATCTGACCCGGTACCGCTTCGGAAAAGGACTGGGCTTTTACCTGAGCGGGTATTCCTATTCGCCGGAGAATACCAGACTTCTGTTCAATCTGATCACAGCGCATACCGGGAAGAGAGCAGAGGAACTGCTGTATATTTCTAAGGATCCGAAGGCAGACTGTGCATATTTCCCGGAGGAAAAAACGCTGGTGGCAGTCAATCTCACGATGAAGGATCTGGAAACGCAGATCACGCTGCCGGATGGGATATGCTTATTGAATATACCTGCCGGCGGACAGTGCATCATAAAACAGGCAGGCTCTGTCCTTTCTGAATGAATCGGTCATGGATGCACGAAAACAGCGGCGTGTTCGAAAGTCACGGAAAATGTTTGATTCTTACAATAGGATCGAAACGGAAGCTGTGCGATACTGACGGCAGACGGGCCATGCGCAGGGCAGGCCGTGCAGGGAAAAGAAAAGGAGGTACCCCATGAACGAATCAAGACTGTTTACGATTCTTCCGGATTATGTATGTACGCCGGACAGTATGGAGATCGACCGCAGGAACGGCGACCTGATCGTATCCTGTCCCAATTTTGCGGATGACAGCTTCAAAGGCTGCGTGATCCGGATCGATAAGAATAGGAATATCACAAAATGGTTTGATGTACCTGTGGAAGAGACCACCGGTCTGGCCCGGAACATGGGGATCGCTTTTGATGATGACTACAATATTTATCTGTGTGATAATGTGCCGTGGCTCGGGCGGCCTGAATGTGATTTTAAAGGAAGGGTCCTGAAGATCACTGCAGATGAGAACGGAATCAGGGACTGGAAAGTAGTGGCCCGGGGAATGGAGCATCCAAACGGCGTGAAGATCCGCGGCAATTACATGTATGTGACCCAGAGCTATCTGACCAGGATCCCGGGACCGGACGGCCGCTTGGTGAGCGGTGTATACCGCTTTGCGCTTGATGATGAGAACATCGAAGTGACCAATACGCTGGACGATCCAAATCTGTTCACCACCTTCGTGACGGAGAACGAGCGCTGCCAGTATGGCGCCGACGGCATCGTGTTCGGCGCCGACGGCGCACTGTATGTCGGGAATTACGGGGACGGAATGGTCCACCGGATCACCTTTGCTCCGGATGGAAGCTGTGCCTCCAACGAGCGCTGGGCAGGGGACTACGATCTGATGAAATCCACGGACGGTATGATTCTGGATGAGAAGACCGGCGATATTTATATTGCGGATTTTAATGACAATGCCGTGTGCCGGGTGACGAAGGAAGGCAAAGTGAGCCGGATCGCCTCCTCGCCGGATTGCACAGGACTGGAAGGCGGCCTGGACCAGCCATGTGATGTGTGTATATGGGAGGGAAAGATTATCGCCTCATGTTTTGATCTGGTCACAGATGAGACAAAGGTCAATACAGCCCATGAAATGCCGGCGACCATGGCGGAAGTAGATATTCCTTTCTGAAAAGATCCCGCAGCTATTGACAAAACCGGAGCGAAGAAAAGCCGCAAAGAAGAGGGCATCGTATACGCGTCTGCGCTTAAGGGTTTTCAATCAGGTAGTTCTGTGCTATGCTGTCTGTAAGTAGTTTTGATGTCTATATCAGGTTGTATTGCCTGCTTTGATGGAAGAGGTATGATTGCATGGATTATCTGGTAGCAGTCGACAGCTGCGGAGAGCTGACAGAAGAAATGAAAAAAAGCGGACATTTTGTAAATGTTCCGTTGACGATCGATGTTCAGGGCTATACGATCATCGATGATGAGACGTTCGATCAGAAGGATTTTCTGCGCCGGGTCGCTGCCAGTCCGGAACCTCCGCGCTCGGCCTGTCCGTCTCCGGAAGCATACCGCAGAGTCTTTGAGACCGATGCGGATCATCTGTTTGCGGTGACTCTTTCCGCAGAACTTTCGGGATCCTGCTCCAGTGCGCAGCTTGGAAAGGCATTGTGCCTTGAGGAGCATCCGGAGAAGAAGATCCATGTGTTCAACAGCCGGTCCGCCTCCATAGGAGAGACGCTGATCGCCATGAAGATCGGCGAACTGGAGGAGCGCGGATACAGCTTTGAGGAGATCATCGACCGGGTGGAAGCCTACATCGATTCCCAGGTGACCTGGTTCGTACTCGAGAGCCTCGAAGCACTGCGCAAGAACGGAAGGCTTTCCAATCTCAAGGCAGCTGTGGCTACGGTACTCAATATCAAACCGGTGATGCAGTCTACTCCATCCGGCAATATCCAGCAGCTTTGCCAGGTGAGGGGCATCAACCGTGCGCTTTCACGCATGGTCGACAGTATCATCGAGACAGTGAGGGATCCCCATGAGAAGATCCTCGCGATCTCCCACTGCAACTGCCGGGAGCGGGGAGAGCAGATCCGGGATGCCATCATAAGACGGATCCGGGTAAAGGATTCCTTCCTGATCGACACCCAGGGCATCAGTTCACTCTATGCCAGTGACGGCGGCATTATCGTTGTGATCTGACGAACCCTTCTTCGCAGTTATTCCGAGCGGGAACACTTTTTGGTTGCATATTTTGCAGAATTGTGTATACTAACAGATGGAGTGCTTTGCCCTGCCGCCGGAAATGGCGCCAGGCGGCGAAAACAATAAAAAATAGAAGCAGAGGTGTTTAAAGATGAGTCAGGCGAAGGTTGACAGATATAAAGAGGAAAAAAGAAATCGTGCCAAGATCATGGCAAAAGAAAAACGCGAATGGATGCTCATGAAGATCGGCGGAGCAGTGCTGGCACTGGCGATCGTCGGATGGGCTGGCGGTTCCGTATATTATAATGTCACCCATCCCGTAAAGGAAGAGGCGGAGCAGACCGTAGAAGAGAAGCCCACCTACACCGTGAACACCAGCGCGCTGGAGGACTACCTTGGTGCTTTGGAGCTGGACTGAGCCTGAGGTAAGCATAAAGGATGTATAAAGAAAGCCGGTCACCTGATGGTGCCGGCTTTTTCTGAATCATGTGGAAACCTATGCTTTCATCGCGACAGAAAAAGGAGCGCCCCTTAGGCGCTCCCCGTATACAGGCTCAAAGCCGTATTCTTTTATTTCTGTTCCTGTTGCGCAACTGCAGCCATCTTCATGGCGCGTACCTTCAGCGGCAGTCCGAAGAGGGTGATGAACCCGGAAGCATCGTGATGATCATAAAGATCACCGGTCGTAAAGGATGCCAGGGACTCACTGTACAGGCTGTATGGAGAGGTGGTTCCGGCCTTGATGATGTTGCCCTTGTAGAGGCGGAACTTCACTTCGCCGGTCACATACTGCTGTGTCACATCCACAAATGCCTGGATGGCTTCACGCAGCGGGGTAAACCACTTTCCTTCGTAAACGATCTGGGCGAACTGGCTGCCCAGTTTTTTCTTGGTCTCCATCGTTTCGCGGTCCAGGATCAGTTCTTCAAGCTGCTCATGGGCTTCCATGAGGATGGTTCCGCCCGGTGTCTCATAGATACCGCGGCTCTTCATGCCGACCACGCGGTTTTCAACGATATCAATAATGCCGATGCCATGCTTTCCGCCCAGTGCATTCAGCTCAGTGATGATCTCGCTGACTTTCATCTTCTTTCCGTTGAGGGAGACGGGAATGCCTTTTTCGAACTCCATGGTTACCAGCTCGGACTGGTCAGGTGCCTTTTCCGGAGTCACGCCAAGGACAAGAACGTTTTCATAATCAGGAGCGTTCGCAGGATCTTCCAGCTCCAGGCCTTCATGGCTGATATGCCAGAGGTTGCGGTCGCGGCTGTAGCTGTGGCTCGCGTCGAACGGAAGATTGATGCCGTGAGCCTGGCAGAATGCGATCTCATCCTCACGGGACTTCATTTGCCAAAGGTCCGTCATACGCCAGGGAGCTACGATCTTCAGATCCGGTGCCAGAGCCTTGATACCAAGTTCAAAGCGAATCTGGTCATTTCCTTTTCCGGTTGCACCGTGACAGATCGTGGTAGCGCCTTCTTTGCGGGCGATCTCCACCAGCTTCTTGGCGATCGCAGGACGTGCCATGGAGGTGCCGAGCAGATACTTGTGCTCATATACCGAGCCGGCTTTGACGCAGGGCATGATGAAATCATCACAGAACTCATCGATAATATCTTCAATATATAATTTTGAAGCGCCTGAAAGCTTTGCTCTCTCCTCAAGACCGTCCAGTTCACTTCCCTGTCCGCAGTTGATGCAGCAGCAGATCACTTCGTAATCGAAGGTCTCTTTCAGCCAGGGGATCAGTGCTGTGGTGTCCAGTCCGCCGGAATAAGCAAGAATAACTTTTTCTTTCATGGTAATTGCTCCTTATATTTGATATCTGTTTTTATAATGGTTTATTATTCATCATACAAGTCCCGTGAATGGGCCTTGACTGGTGGATGCAGGTGTACTATAACTCAATTATCATAAATATGCAAGAGCAAAATGAGAAAAGTTTAAAAAACTTTTATCGCGATGATAAAAAATACATATCAGTGTATAAATATACATAAAATGTTCTTTACATATTCAGAAGAATGTTTTATGATGGGGAACAGCAGAAAAAATGACTATATTGAAATGGAGATTTCATAATGATAAAAGCAGGAATTATCGGATCTACCGGCTATGCCGGAGCAGAACTTGTCCGTCTTTTACTGGCGCATCCGCAGGCAGAGATCGTCTGGTACGGATCACGCAGCTACATTGATCAGGAATATGCTTCCGTATACGGAAACATGTTCCGACTGGTGGATGCTGCCTGTATGGATGACGACATGAATACGCTGGCGGATCAGGCGGACGTGATCTTTACGGCTACTCCGCAGGGTTTCTGTGCTTCCGTAATGAGTGAGGAACTGCTTGGCAAAGCGAAGGTGATCGACTTGAGCGCAGATTTCCGCCTTAAAGATGTATCGGTATACGAAAAATGGTATGGGATCACACACAAGAGTCCTTCTTTTATAAAGGAAGCAGTGTACGGACTGTGTGAGCTGTATCGGGACCGTATTGCCGGCGCGCGGCTGGTGGCAAATCCCGGATGCTACACAACATGCTCGATCCTGACCCTGTATCCGCTGGTGAAAGCAGGACTGATCGATCCTTCATCGATTATTATCGATGCGAAATCCGGGACTTCCGGAGCGGGAAGAGGCGCTAAAGTGCCCAATCTGTTTTGTGAGGTCAATGAGAGCATAAAAGCTTACGGAGTGGCAACACATCGTCATACGCCGGAGATCGAAGAACAGCTTTCCTGCGCAGCCGGAGAGGAGATCATTCTGAATTTCACTCCGCATCTGGTGCCGATGAACCGCGGTATTCTCGCCACCTGCTATGCACAGCTGAAGGATGGCATTAAAAAGGAAGATGTACAGGAAGCCTATGAGGACTGCTACGGCGGGGAGACTTTCATCCGCCTGCGCGGAAGCGATCTTCCGGAGACGAGATGGGTAAAGGGCAGCAACTATGTGGATATCGGTTTTCGGATCGATGAGCGTACCGGCCGGATCATTGCAATAGGTGCGATCGATAATCTTGTCAAAGGAGCTGCCGGGCAGGCTGTTCAGAATATGAACATCATCATTGCATATTTACAAAATTACGAAATTTGTATACTTAAACTTTTATACTTGACTTGGGAAAGAAGGATAAGATGGAATATATCAGCGGAGGCGTAACGGCACCGGAAGGCTTCAAAGCGATCGGCATTGCGGCAAATATAAAAAAGAATCGGAAGGATATGGCTATGCTGTTCTCGCAGGTGCCCTGTGCGGCGGCAGGAACCTTTACATCCAATGTGGTGAAGGCGGCTCCGGTATTATGGGACCGGCAGATCGTCCGGGAAAAGAAGCAGGCACAGGCGGTGGTCATGAACAGCGGTATTGCAAATGCCTGCACCGGAAAAGAAGGAATGGACTGCTGCCAGGCGACAGCGGACGAAGCGGCAGAAGCGCTCGGAATCGATGCAGATCTGGTGCTGTGTGCATCTACAGGCGTGATCGGAGCCCAGCTCCCCATGGATAAGATCCGCGCAGGAATCCGGACAATGGCACCTCTTTTATCCGATTCTCCGGAAGCCGGCACATTGGCAGCCCAGGCGATCATGACTACGGATACGAAGAAGAAAGAGATCGCGGTCCGGTTCGAAGCCGGAGGAAAGACTGTGACGATCGGAGGCATGAGCAAAGGCGCAGGGATGATCCATCCGAATATGTGCACCATGCTTGCCTTCC
>CACZZH010000077.1 GCA_902785635.1 uncultured Lachnospiraceae bacterium | reverse complement strand
GAAGCGGGGCATTCGTGAGGATGCGTCGATCACACAGGAGAGTCTGGCGGAGCTGCATCTGGAAGTGCTGCTTCCAATGGCGAAGAAGCGCTGTCTGGATATTCTGCTTCGTGCGGATCAGTCCAGAAAAATGGTGCGTGATAAGCTCGCAAAAGATGAATACCCTGAGGATGTCATAGAACTGGCTCTGCGCTATGCGGAGAGTTTTCACTATATTGATGACCGGCGTTTCGCCGAGAACTGGATCACACAGCAGAAAGAAAAGAAAAGCAGGCGGGAGATCACGGCAAAGCTTCGTGAGAAGGGGGTCTGCGATGAAGTGATCCAGGAAGCAATGGAAGAGAGCGGCCCGTCGAATCCGGGGGAGCAGATCCGGAGGCTGGCAGAGAAAAAAGGCTTTCAGATGGACAGTGCAGATAAAAATGAGAGGGATCGTTTCCTGCGCTACCTGATGCGAAAAGGGTTTTCATACGGAGAGATCATCGAAGTATTTCAAAAAAACATTCTTACTTGACAGAGCATTCCGCAGAGTGTAAAATATTTTTGTTTGCATTGCAGGGTTTTTGGGTGATTTGCCGAAGAGCTGTATTTCATGGAGTCTTATAAGATTTTAGTAATATTTGGCTTCAAGGTCTGACACCGGGATACCTGTATGTACCGTGAAAACAGAATAAGGAGGTGCTCCTGTGTTATGAATGCAACCATTTTGATTGCAGTTGTCATTACACTGGTCGTCGCCGTTCCACTCAGCGCAATCCTTGCTGTATCCCATAAAGAGAAGGTGAATAATGAGACCGTGGGCAATGCCGAAGAAAAGGCCCGCCAGATCATTGATGAAGCCCTCAGAACAGCAGAGACGAAAAAGCGCGAAGCACTTCTCGAAGCAAAGGAAGAGGCTCTCCGGATGAAGAATGATTCCGAACGGGAAGCCCGGGACCGCAGAGCAGAAGTGCAGCGTTATGAAAAGCGAGTCTTGGCAAAGGAAGAAGCCCTTGACAAGAAAGCTGGCGCTTTGGAGAACCGCGAAGCCAGGTTGGCAGCGAAAGAGGAAGATCTGAAAAAGAAGCATGCGGAAGCAGATCATATCCTTGGACAGAGAGTACAGGAACTGGAACGGATTTCCGGTTTGACCTCCGAACAAGCCAAAGAATATCTTTTAAAAACTGTTGAAGACGAAGTAAAAATTGACACTGCGAAGCTTTACAAGGAATTGGAAAGCCGCGCAAAGGAAGATGCTGGTAAAAAAGCAAAAGAGTATGTTGTCACTGCTATTCAGCGCTGCGCTGCTGATTATGTGGCAGAGACGACGATCTCGGTCGTCCAGCTTCCGAATGATGAGATGAAGGGCCGGATCATCGGTCGTGAGGGCAGAAATATTCGTGCTCTTGAGACCATGACGGGTGTGGATCTGATCATTGATGACACACCGGAAGCTGTGATTTTGTCAGGTTTTGATCCGATCCGGCGTGAAGTAGCCAGGATCGCATTGGAAAAACTGATCGTTGACGGAAGAATACATCCGGCAAGGATCGAGGAAATGGTCGAAAAAGCACAGCGTGAAGTGGAAGCCATCATCCGTGAGGAAGGCGAATCTGCATGCCTCGAAGTCGGTGTACATGGCATCCATCCTGAACTGGTCAGACTGCTTGGACGCATGAAGTTCCGTAGCAGCTACGGACAGAATGCATTGAAGCATTCCATCGAAGTTGCATATCTTACCGGCTTCCTTGCCGGTGAGGTCGGAGTGGATGTGCGGATCGCCAAGAGAGCAGGCCTTTTGCATGACATTGGAAAATCCATTGACCATGAGGTGGAAGGATCTCATGTGCAGATCGGAGCTGATCTGTGCCGCAAATACAAAGAGTCACAGACAGTGATAAATGCTGTGGAAGCGCATCACGGAGATGTTGAACCCGAGTCGCTGATAGCATGTCTTGTACAGGCTGCAGATGCGATATCTGCGGCACGTCCCGGTGCAAGACGGGAAACCCTTGAAACTTATACAAAGAGATTAAAACAGTTAGAAGATATTACGAACTCGTTCAAAGGTGTTGATAAATCGTTTGCCATCCAGGCAGGCAGAGAAATCCGTATTATGGTTGTTCCTGAACAGGTCAGCGATGCCGATATGGTGTTGATGGCAAGGGATATTTCCAAGCAGATCGAAGCAGAGCTGGAATACCCCGGACAGATCAAGGTAAGTCTGATCCGCGAATCAAGAGTCGTGGATTATGCGAAATAATTCAGAAAGTAAAACGTCGTATCTTTACAGATACGGCGTTTTTCCTTTGGTATTATTCACAAAAAACGATGCTTTTAACTTGCTGATATTGGAAATTAAGTATAGTAATTTAATGTGAAGTATGCTATAGTAATCATAATTGCAGGTACATCTGCATAACACAGTGAAAGGGGGGAATAAAATGGCAACTCCGCATAATAAAGCATCTAAAGGTGAGATCGCTCAGGCTGTGCTTCTTCCTGGGGATCCCCTGCGGGCAAAGTTTATTGCCGATCACTTCCTTGAGGATGTGAAGCAGTTCAATGATGTGCGGAATATGTTCGGCTTTACCGGTACCTACCATGGGAAACCGGTATCTGTGATGGGAACAGGTATGGGCTGCCCGTCCATTGGAATCTATACATATGAGCTGATCCATTTTTACGATGTGAAAACGCTGATCCGTATCGGCTCCTGCGGAGCAATGACAGAAAAGCTGCATCTGGGTGACATAGTTATGGCGATCGGAGCAAGTACGGATTCCAATTACGGCGCACAGTACGGCCTGCCCGGCACTTTCTCAGCGACCGCTTCATACTCCTTGCTGTCGAAAGCGCAGCAGAGTGCAGATGCACACGGATTTCCATATATGATCGGCAATGTCCTTTCCTCGGATGTTTTCTATACCGACATCCCGGAGCGTTCCATGATCTGGACGAAAATGGGCATCCTTGCCGCAGAGATGGAAAGCTATGCACTGTACTGCAACGCATCACGGGCAGGAGCGGATGCACTCGCGATCTTCTCCGTATCAGATTCGATCGTTACCGGAGAAGAAATGTCGGCACAGGACCGGCAGGAAAGCTTTACCAACATGATGACAGTGGCACTGGAAGTCGCTGCCGGAGGGGCGTAAGCCTGACTCAAAACAGGGAATGAGTATCATTCCGGATACTTCAATTATAGAAATCATTTTTAGGAGGAGACAAAAGATGATGAAAAAAGCACTTTTACTGGCTCTTACTGGTGTACTGGCACTGTCCATGGTGGGCTGCTCCAGCAAGAAAAAAGAGACAGAAGCAAAGGTAGAGGCTGAGGAAGCTGAGAAGACTACTGCCGGTGATGTTTACAACGTAATGTATCTTGTAAACGGCAACCTTGGCGACAAGTCCTTCTTCGATTCTGCAAAATCCGGTCTGGATACGCTGGCAGCCGACGGCCGCATCAATCTTTCCTATGTTGAGATGGGCGGAACGGATGCAGATCAGCCGAAGTGGCTGAGCAATCTGTATGATGCAGCAGATTCGGAAGAATATGATCTGATCATCTGCGGTACCTATCAGATGCCGGATTACCTGAAAGAAGTTGCTGAAGCTTATCCGGATCAGAAGTTCCTGATCTTCGATGATGATACCTATGCAGGCGAGGACAGTAATGTAGTCAACATCGTATTCAAACAGAATGACCTTGGCTATATCGTTGGTACATTTGCCGCGAAGATGACTCAGGATACAAACGTAGAACGTATCAATGCAGATAAGGTTCTTGGCTTTGTAGGCGGTTTCGACAGCCCGGTTATCAACGACTTCATGGTTGGCTTCATCAGCGGTGCACAGGCAGTGGATCCCGAGACCAAGGTTGATGTTCGTTATACCTCTGACTATGTTGATACTGCAAAGGCAAAAGAATATGGTATGTCCATGGTCAATGATTCCAAGTGCGACATTATCTGGGGCGTTGCAGGAAATGCCGGCAACGGTGCTGCAGAAGCGATCCTTGAGACCAATGGCGGATGGTTCATCGGTGTTGACTCCGACCAGGAGCAGACCCTTTCTGCTGATCTTGCAGCGATCACCCTTACTTCCGGTCTGAAGAACGTTGGCAATTCTCTGGTATGGTTCTTCGATCAGTGGGATGCAGGCGAAGATCTGTTTGGCCAGAAAGTTTCTCTTGGTATCGTTGAAGGCGGTGTAGGCATCGTTACCGATAAGAACTATGATAAATATGCATCTGATGATACAAAGGCAGCAGTTGAAGCTGCGATCAATGCGGTTTCCAGCGGCGAGATCACTGTTCCTTCTGCATTTGATGAAGGCGGCAATGAAGCAGCTCAGGCTCTTCGTGATGAGGTTCGTCCATAATCTCTTCATGATGACAGTTTGATCTGAGAGGGAGCCGAATATCCCTGATATTCCAGATTTCAGATACTGGAGGGAATATCAGGGATATTTTCATTAAAGGAAAAAATAAAAAGGGAAGGGGTTGGTTGTCGGATGAGTGAAGAATATGCCATCCAGATGAAGGGTATCACAAAAGTATATCCCAATGGTACCGTCGCCAATCAGGACGTCAATTTTAATGTCCGCAAAGGTGAGATTCATGCCCTTATGGGAGAGAATGGTGCCGGAAAATCCACGTTGATGAAGATGCTGTTTGGCCTGGAACAGCCTACAGAGGGAGAGATACTGGTAAATGGGGAAAGTGTAAAGCTCTCTTCACCGACAGTAGCCATCTCAAAAGGAATTGGTATGGTGCATCAGCATTTCATGCTGGTTCCGAGTCTGACGGTTGCCGAGAACATGGTACTGGGTATGGTACCGACCAGATCCGGAGCGCTGATCGATTACGATAAAGCCGTAAAGATCACAGAAGAGTATTCCAAACGTTTCAATCTGAAGGTGGACGCCAATGCCAAGGTAATGGATATTCCTGTCGGCATGAAGCAGAAAGTGGAGATCCTGAAAGCCCTGGTGCGCGGAGCGAAGATCCTGATCCTGGATGAACCGACCGCAGTGCTTACATCCCAGGAAACTGCTGAACTGTTCACAGAGCTGAAAAGTCTGAAGACCCAGGGATATACCCTGATCTTTATTTCGCATAAGCTGAATGAGATCATGGAGATCACCGACCGTATGACGATCCTTCGAGGCGGCCGCTCCATGGGTGTACATGAGACGAAGAATGTTACTCCGCAGGAGATCTCCAGACTGATGGTCGGCCGTGATGTTGTGCTGAAGGTTGATAAAGATAAAGCAGAGCCCGGTGCTACGGTCCTGAAAGTCCGTGATCTGGAATTCGTCAACGAGTGGGGCAAGAAGATGCTTGATAAGGTATCTCTTTCCGTTCGCAAAGGCGAGATACTGGGTATTGCCGGTGTAGAAGGCAACGGACAGAAGGAGCTGGTGGATATGCTCTTCGGATTCGAAACGCCAAATGCCGGTACGATCACCGTAAACGGCGTATCTACGATCGGCATGAACCAGAGAGAACTGCGTGAGCATCATATATCTCTGGTACCGGAAGACCGTATGCTTTACGGAATCGCAGCTACCGCTTCGATCGAAGAGAATATGATCAGTGACCGTGCGTCTGACAAACGATTCAACAAAGGACCGCTTTTCAATATGGCAGCGATCCATGAGGAGAGCAAACGGCTGGTCAAGGATTACACGGTTCTTTGCAAATCTGCACAGCAGCAGGTCGGATCTCTTTCAGGCGGTAATATTCAGAAGGTCGTAGTTGCGCGTGAATTCTCCAATGATCCGGTATTGATCATAGCCGATCAGCCCACACGTGGTATCGATGTAGGTGCGACGGAGTTTATCCGTAAAAAACTGGTGGAGCTTTCCAGATCCGGCATAGCGGTCCTTCTGATCTCGGCCGATCTGAATGAAGTAATGGAGCTTTCCGACAGTCTCATCATTATGTGCGGCGGGCAGATCGCAGCATATTTTGAGGATACTGAGAATCTCACCGATGATCTGATGGGAAGATACATGCTTGGTATTGAGCATCAGTCACCGGAGGAAATCAGGAGGGTATGCCATGAGTAAGAAGAACAGTCTGAAATTTAGTGTGGTTCGTGCGCTGGCAGCTTTGGGAATTGCACTTCTGCTTGCTTTCATTCTGATCTTTGTCAGTGCGGAAGGCGGCAGCTTTGGGGCAAAAATGTCCAATTCTCTGGCAGCCCTTCAGCAGATGCTCCTGCGCCCGATTCTGAAGAAGAGCGGTAAATTCGCAGCAAAGAATTTCTGTGATATCCTTGCGGGTATGATTCCGATCATGTTCACCGGTCTGGCTACCTGCATTATGTTCGCAGCAAACCAGTTCAACCTGGGTGCAGAAGGCGGCATCATGCTCGGTGCTTTCGTGACGGCACTTGTCGCGATCTATGCACCGATTCCAGGACCGCTTCTGATCGTTGTAGCGATCCTTGCCGGTGGTCTTGCAGTAGCAGTGGTCATGCTGATACCATCTGTGCTGAAGGCAAAACTGGGCGTATCCGAAATGGTTAACTCCCTGATGCTTAACTATGTGATCATGTATATCCTGAACTTCCTGATGAACAGCTATCTGGCAGACAGGAGCAAAGGTATTACACAGACCTACGCATTCCGTGAGAACGCTATTCTACCGCAGATCATCGATAACGGATCCCGTTTCTCATGGGGGTGGGCGATCGGAATTCTTGTGACGATCCTGTGCTGGTTCTTCATGTACCGGACCAGATGGGGATATGGCATCCGGATGACCGGTATCAATCAGCCGTTCGTGATGTATTCAGGAATGAATGTTCCTCTTATCATCATCCTCTGCCAGGTGATCGGTGGTTTCCTGGCCGGTATGGGCGGCGGTATTGAGATGCTCGGACGTTATCAGTATTATAACTGGTCGGCACTTCCCGGATATGGATGGACCGGTATCACGGTCGCCATACTGGCAGGCAACAATCCGATCTTTGTTCCGCTGGCGGCATTCTTCATGTCATATCTGACAAAGGGATGTTCGCTGATGTCCATGAATGCCAATGTACCTGCCCAGCTGATCGATATCATCCAGGCAGTGATCTTCCTGTTCTTCGCGGCTCAGCAGTTCCTGTCCGGTTACCGTCAGAAACTGGTTATCCGCAGTGCGCAGGAGGAACTCGCAGCGAAGGCTGCATCCGGAGAAAGGAGTGACAAATAAGCATGAATATTTTTACAACTGCTTTCTTCTTTTCCATTTTCCGAATTGCCACCCCGATCCTGTTTGCTACGCTTGCAGCCGTGATCGGTGAAAAAGGCGGCGTATCCAATATCGGTCTTGAAGGTATCATGATGATGTCCGCTCTGTTCGGATCCCTGACAGCTTACTGGACCGGTCAGTGGTGGATCGGCGTGCTTGCAGCCATGGTCGTGGGATGCGCAGAAGCGCTTTTGATGGGCTTCTTCGCATTCAAACTGAAGACCGATATCATCCTTACCGGTACTGCAGTCAACATGATCGGTTCCGGCGGTACCCTGTTCCTGGTAAAGGTCATCACTCAGGCTACAGAAGGACAGTCCTATGCTTCCACAACGGGTCTGATCACCAAGATCCATCAGATTCCCAGCCTGAACATTCCGCTGATCAAAGACATACCTGTGATCGGAAAAGTGATCTCCGGGCATTCGATCCTCACCTATCTCGCGTTCATTCTGGTGTGGCTGACAGCAGTTCTGCTGTATAAGACGCCCCTTGGATTGAACATCCGCTCCGTCGGTGAAAATCCGAACGCAGCTTCATCGGTAGGTGTGAGCGTGAATAAGATCCGTTACATTACGATCGGTATCGGAGGTATACTTGCAGGTCTCGGCGGGGCATATATGTCCATGTATTATGCAATGGGATGGTCACTCGATATGGTTGCCGGACGAGGCTTCATCGCATTGGCAGCACAGTCCATGGGCGGCGGCGAGCCATTGGGATCCATGTTCGCAGCATTGATCTTCGGCTTTGCCCAGGCACTGGGAATCAAGGTTTCCTCCACAGGTGTCGATTCCAACCTGGTCGCGCCGATCCCCTACATTGTTACGATTCTCGCATTGATCGTATTCGCGCTGCTGCAGCGCCGCAATGAGAAAAAGCGTCACGATAATGCCCTTCAGTAAGAACTATGGCCGCTTTGATGCGGCCTTCAGAGAAGGCAGAAGGTAGGACTTGCTTGCATGTAATGCGCAGCAATGAATAAAAAAGATACAGATATCTGCTCATAGCTGATGGGCAGATATCTGTTTTTCAGGGAGAAAACATGAAAAGATTACCGATAATTCTGGATGGCGATCCCGGACATGATGATGCGATCGCATGGGTCTTTGCAAAAGCAGATCCCCGTCTGAACATACTCGCAGTGACATCTGTTGCCGGAAATCAGACGATTGAAAAGACGACCCTCAATGCCCGGAGGATCTGTGCCCTTCTCGGAATCGATGCTCCTTTTGCAAAGGGAGCGGTCAGGCCTCTGGTCAATCCGCCGGTAACAGCCGGTAACTGGCATGGAGAGAGCGGACTGGACGGCCCGAAGATGCCCCAGCCGGATCAGGAAATGTCGGAACTGACGGCTTCGGATCTGATGGCAAAGGTGATCAGGGAAAGTCAGGATCCCGTGACGATCATTTCCACAGGTCCTCTCACGAACACAGCGCAGCTTCTGCTGATTCATCCAGAGGTGAAAGAGAACATCGGACGGATCTCCATTATGGGAGGCGGCGTGACCCATGGGAACTGGGTCCCGGCAGCGGAGTTTAATATATGGGAAGATCCTGAAGCAGCCTGGATCGTATTCAATTCCGGCATTCCGATGACCATGAGCGGGCTGGACGTGACAGAGAAAGCCCTGATCTGTCCTGAGGATTTTCCGCGGATCGAAGGGGTTGGGAATCAGGTGGCCGACATTGTACTGGGCTGGCTGAAATTCTTTTATATGTATCCGATGCAGATCGGGTACGCAGGTGCACCTGTGCATGATCCCTGTGCCGTGCTTGCTCTTACACACCCGGAGATCTTTCAAATGCAGGATCTGCACGTAGATGTGGAACTTCAGGGAGAACTTACAAGAGGAGAGACCGTTGCAGATTTCCGAAGCTGGTCGGACGCGGAAAAGAATGTGACCTGTGTGCTCGGAATCGACCGGGAGAAATACATAGATCTGCTGATCGATGCCCTCAGGACTTATGATGGAAGAGAGGTGCCGGTATGAGCGTATATGAATATGAGCAGAAAAACACTCCCATTCCGGTATGGATCGACCTGGATACAGGTGTGGATGACGCGGTCGCCCTGATGGCAGCTTGTGCACTGGAAAAAAGAGGGAAACTGTGCATCAGGGGAGTATCGGCAGTCAGCGGGAACGCACCCCTGGAGCGGACATTCGAGAATACCAGAAATGTGCTGAGTCTGTGCGGAAGACCGGATATCCCGGTCTATGCAGGTGCCTCGCGGCCTCTGGTCGAGGAACCGGTTTATGCTGCATATGTACATGGAGAAGATGGTCTGAGCGGAATCATACTGGAAACTTCAAGCGCGCAGAAGGAAAGCGAGAAGGCATGGGATGCACTTTATCGCTGTGCGCTGGAATGTGACGGAGAGTTGGAATTGATTCTGACCGGTCCCGAAACGAACGCAGCGATCGCATTCATGAAGTATCCGCAGCTGAAGTCCATGATCCGGCGTATTCTTGTGATGGGCGGAGCAGATATCGGAGGAAACATTACAGCCACCGGAGAATTCAATATCTATGCGGATCCTCATGCGGCTCAGGTTGTTCTTCAGACAGGTCTTCCCATCGTAATGTGCGGTCTGGATGTGACGATGAAAGCGGTCGTCAAGGGAGAACAGGTCCGCGAGCTGGAAAAGAGGCGCTCCAAAGCAGCTCCGTTTTTCAAGGTAAGCATGAAGATGGTGAATATCTTCATGAAGGGCAGTCTCGGAGATACATGTACTGTTCATGACGCCTGTCCGGTACTGTTCGCCGTATGGCCGCAGCTGTTCTCCGGAACCATATGCGGAGTAAATGTGGAGACCAGAGGAAAACTCACAAAAGGACAGACGGTTACAGACTGGGATACCGACAACAAATTCCCTCTGCGCAATGTATATCTGGTGAGAGATGTGGATCAGGATAAGTTTTCAGAGGCACTGGTGGAACTGCTGATGTGAGTGGATTTTCGAAGGCGGCGCTGATGCTATATGTTTTTCCGCAGACGCGCATCACTGCAGATTATGAGGAGGACGAGGCGGTCTCGGGGGCAGGTTCCCTCATCCTGTCTAAGACTTGCAGGGGCAACAAAGCGCTTGACGAAATGCTGTTTGATCAGCATTTCGTCAGCGCCTTATCTTTTCAACAGGTCATTTGCATTATTTCAGAAATGTTTGTTCTGCTTTGTCCTTTATTGAAACTGCTGTATCAGGCAGCATGAAAGTGTGACAAAAAGAGTGGACCAAGGAACCTGGCCCCAATGGCGCGTTCCGGAGCCGTGACTCATGCTCCTGGCCAAAGGAACAGCCACAAACACCATATCAAATGGATTTCTCTGTTCGAATAGCCCATCGGAACCCAGAAGGGACAGCCACAAACACCATATCAAGCGGATTTCTCTGTTCGAATAGCCCATCGGAGCCCGAAAGGGACAGCCACAAGCACCATACCAAGCGGATTTCTCTGTTCGAACGGGCCATTGGGGACAGAATCCATGGCCTGCCCGGCTGAGTTGGCGTCAACAACAGAAACTGTCAGCTGTATTTGGTATCCTCTAACCGTTATCTGAATGATCTCTGAAAATCAGATGCATCACACAAGCAGTCCCATGATCTGGTTGCTGCGCGCGATGAATTTCGTCATCTGGTCCGGTGTGAGCGGTTTATTGGCCAGCAGTGCAAGGTCGTACAGCTGGCAGCAGATCAGATCTGTATGTTCTCCGTCTTCATGCTCCAGCAGATACTGAACCAGAGTATTGTTGGCATTCAGTACCAGTGTAGGCGGAGCAGCGAACATGGAAGGATCCATGCCGTACATATTGTACATGCGCATCATGTCTTCCATACGGCGGGTCTCTTCGGACATGGTCACCATAGAGGAGACAGAAGCATCTTTCAGCTTTTCAACCTTTACTTCCAGCTTATCGTTGCTGAGTGCTTTGCGGAAGAGAGCGGTGAGTTTATCGGTTGCGTCCTTGAGCTCTTCGGCGGAAATCTCTTCCTTCGTGGACTGATTGACATCTGCATCGATACGTTCAAAGCGGACGGTCTCATTTTTCTGTTCGACGTGGGAGATGAAAGCGGAGTCAATGTTATGCTTGAGGATCACCGCATTCTGTTTCGCTTCACGGAACATGCGGATGTACTGGCTCTGCTGTACTTCATCTGTCACATAGAAGATCACAGTCTTCTCCGGCTCTTTTTCTTCACTGTCTTTTGCGGTCTCTTCAGGATCTTCCTCTACATCCAGCGGTTCTTCTTTGGAGGAAGTATTAGCTTCCTGCGTTTCGGCATTTTCATCCTTGCCGGCATTGGCTTCAAGATATTCCTTCATTGTGAAGAATTTGCCGTCAATATCCTTGTAGAGAACATAATCCATCATACGGTCGCTGAATTTAGCTTCCTTCAGGCAGCCGAATTTGATGAAGGGACTGATATCATCCCAGTATTTCTCATAATTTTCACGGTCCGTTTTGCACATGCCGGAGAGCTTGTCGGCGACCTTCTTGGAGATATAATCGGCGATCTTTTTGACAAAGCCGTCGTTCTGCAGAGCGCTTCGGGATACGTTAAGCGGAAGATCCGGGCAGTCGATCACGCCCTTAAGCAGCATCAGGAATTCCGGGATCACTTCCTTGATATTGTCGGCGATGAACACCTGGTTGTTGTACAGCTTGATCGTACCCTCGATGCTGTCATATTCCATGTTGATCTTCGGGAAGTACAGGATACCCTTCAGGTTAAACGGATAATCCATGTTCAGATGGATCCAGAAAAGCGGCTCCTTGTAATCCATGAAGACTTTGCGGTAAAACGCACGGTATTCTTCATTGGTGCACTCATTCGGATGTTTGGTCCACAGAGGATGGATGTCACTGATGGAGACCGGACGCTTGTTGATCTTGACTGTGTCCTTAGCAGGGGAGACCTCTACCGTTTCCTTCTCTCCGTTTTCGTTTTCTTTTTCTTCTGTCTTTGCGTCTTCGTGAATGCGCTCCACGATCACATCATCTTCGCGAAGATCCTTTTCGTCGATCGTCTCATATTCCTGAGCGGCACCTGCCTGAGACAGGAAGATCTCGACCGGCATGAAACCGCAGTACTTCTGCAGCACTTCACGCATCCTGTATTCATTGGCAAATTCGAGACTGTCCTCATTCAGATGCAGCGTGATCGTGGTGCCGACTTCGCTGTGAGTTCCGTCACCGATCTGGTATTCGGAACTGCCGTCACATTCCCAGTGCACCGGTTTGGCGTCTTTCTGATAGGAAAGCGTATCGATCTCTACCATATCCGCAACCATGAATGCGGAATAGAAGCCCAGACCAAAGTGGCCGATGATCTCATCCTTGCCGCCCTGATCCTTGTACTTCTCAAGAAATGCAGTAGCGCCGGAGAAAGCGATCTGCGTAATGTATTCCTCTACCTCATCCGCAGTCATTCCAAGACCGGTATCGGTAAAGCTCAGCGTCTTGTTCTCGGGATCTACCACTACTTTGATGCTGTCATTGTGTCCTTCCGGATACTCATTTTCGCTGAGCATGGAAAGCTTTTTCAGCTTTGTGATCGCAACGTGCAAAAATGTCGTGATCGGAATAAAGCCATTTTTTGATGATCGGAAAAAGATTCTCGCTGTTGATCGAGAGATTTCCTGTTCTTGTGCTCATATTAACAACTCCTTTTAGCTTTTTATATTCTGTTCAGATAAGGAACAGTCTTTGTTTTCTTCATAAAAAGCATTGTAATACCGGGGAAATGAAAAGTCAAGAAAAAATCAGCACTCAATCAAGTTGAGTGCTAACGAACAGAGAACAGGTCAGTCCGGGAATGCGCGGTCCGGGCTTCCCGGTTATGAGGTCATTTCGGACATCGATCCTTTCAGGCATTAAGAAAGGGAATCCTGGACTGTTTCAGAAATTTACCCACCATTTCGTCCCAGGTGTGCTCAAACCGCTTGTCCAGCGTAAAAACACGGATAGAAACGCCTGGGATGCAGGTGATCGTTTCTTCCTGCCCGGTATATTGATAAGTGATATTCAGATAAAGACCGGTCACGTCTCCGGCATTCAGATCGGCACCGGAGGAGCGCAGCACCTTCTGTGTATTCTCGTTCGACATCCGAAGAACGATGCGCATGGAGGAAGGCTTGCTTTTTCCCCGGATCAGATCCAGCATGTGCGGACGAATCAGCCTCCATGGAGTATAGGTATGAGAGGCGGGTGCTTTATTTGCCGCTGCATCGGGAACATCTGCCGGACCGGCGGACGCTGCAGCAGGCAGGGCATCTTCCTGTGGAAGAAAGCCCGGAATATAATCGCCGGCCACAGAGAAGGTACAGAAAGTGGCGAGCTGCGCGCTCACCAGTTCAAAAGCATCAAAGGTACCGGCTACAAGCAGATGCTGCATGAAGGCTTTATTATCCTGTATAAGTAAAGACTGCAAAGAATGTCCTCCTGTCATACATGAGTTTCCATTATTGTAAGACAGGAGGCCGTTTCTTGTAAAGCTGACATCCGTTTTTCATTTGAAATGTTTGAATATTTTTGGATTGAAAAGGTGCAGATTGTGTCATACTGAAAAACAGAAAAGACGGCCTGCGTCTGATATAAATTCTGATTAAATATATGGAAAACGGAGGAATACAGCAGTGGAACTGTTGATCAATAAACATGACCGGGAAATATTGCGGGAGCTGGCCAGGAAGCAGCTTGACTATGCGAACCGGGAGATCAATCAGAAAAGGAAGGAGATCTGGTATAAGCACAATGCGCTGGAATGGGAGATCCCGTTGGTGCATCTGGATGCCTGGGGCCTTTATGCGGAACTGGTAGACCCATCACTGGCTTGTGAGGGGGAATTTGCCCGGCTCGTGGAGCGGGAGATCTATAAGAACTTTATCAATCAGGCCTGGTTTGACGATGACCGGGTGACGCCCGACCGTTTCGGATGGAATTATGATACCGATTTCAAAGCGTTTGATCTGGATATCCGTCAGGAATTCATCACCGGAAAGAAGGAAAATGAGGACTCCGGGTTTGCCATGCATTTTATACCTGTGCTGGAAGACCTCGAGGACGAGATGGATAAGTTAAAGCCGAGTACGTTCTGGGTGGATAAAGAGACTTCGGAAAAGAAGACCGATCTGATCCGGGATGCCATCGGGGACATTTTGCCGGTGTATATGAAGATGGACTGCCTGTACAGTGTTCCCACCCAGAAGATCGTTCACCTGATGGGAATGGAGAATATGATGCTCAACATTGCCCAGTATCCGGAAGAGTATAAGATCATGATGGATCGTCTGGGAGATGATTTTGTGGCTTATTTCAAGTTCCTGGAAAAGGAAGGAATGATTCTCCCGACCGCGGAATATGAATGGGTGGGACAGGCGACCTTTGCATATAACCATGAACTTCCGACGAGCGAAGAAGCGGCAGGGCGGCCGCTGACGACCCATGATGTGTGGGGATTTATGGATTCCCAGGAGACGAACTGTATCAATCCGAAGACCTTTGAGGAACTGGTCTTCCCCTGTTATGAGAAGATCGGGAATCTGTTCGGACTGCTTTCTTATGGATGCTGTGAACCGGTGGACCAGGTTTGGGACAACTGTATTTCCAAATTCAAAAACCTGCGGAAGGTGTCCATCTCACCCTGGTGCAACGAAGAGTTCATGGGAGAACGGCTGAGAGGAAGCCGGGTGATCTATCACCGCAAGCCTGCCGCAACGCTTCTTGGCCTGCCCGGACCATTGGACGAGGAGGCGGTCCGGAAGCATATCCGTAAAAGCCTCGAGGCGGCAAGAGGCTGCCACATGGAGATCACTGCACGGGATGTGTATACGCTGGACGGGAATCCCGAAAAGGGGAAACGTTATGTGCAGCTGATCCGGGAGGAGATCGAAAATCACTGGAAATCATAAAGAAAAAGGATTGAGGGCTACATATGAATCAGAATATGCAGAAGGTCCTTCAGGCGGCTTTGTGCATGACACGCCAATGCTGGGAGCAGGGAATGCTCTCCTATGCACTGCTTGAGTGCGGGACAGAAATGAAGGAACTGCTGGAGATGATCGTGTACGATATGGTGCTCCGGCAGAGCAGTGACGGAAGGCTCTGCAATGTGGAAGATACGCCGGCCGTGACGGATTCCGCATTCTGCATCCCGGCGGTCCTGGCGGTGGGTGAACGGACAGGAAATGAAGAATATGTCCGCGCTGCGCATAGGAATGCAGAGTATCTGCGCTGCGATGCGGAGCGGACGAAGGACGGAATTCTCTATCATATGAGGGGGACTACCCAGATCTGGGCTGATTCTGCAGCCTTTCTTCCTTATGCTCTTGTGATCACCGGACATCCGGAAGAGGGATATGTACAGATGGCGGGTATCCTGGATTGTCTTTACAGAAAAGAGAGCGGCTTATATGCCCACATTTGGGAGGAGGAGACAGCCTCTTTTCCGGATGGGAATGCCTGGTCGGTCGGGAACGGATGGATCCTGACCGGCCTGGAACGGACCTGGAGGGCTCTGCCCGGGGAGATGAAAGCAGAAAAGAATGCTTTGAAGGAAAAATACCGGAATCTGCTGGATCGGATCCTTGCGCTGCAGTGCACGGACGGAGGCTATCATGATGTGATGGATGATCCGACGACCTATATGGAGAGTGAGACGCCGGCAATGATCGCCTGTGCCGTATATGCAGGGATGAGAGACGGATTGTTTGCGGACGCGGATTCTTCCATGAAAGAGATGCTCAGAGAAAAGGCTGACGCCATGAGCGCGTATGTCCGCGGAAAGATCCTTCCGGACGGACGCATCGCCCAGGCGGCATCCTCCCCGTTCTTCGACAGGCCGGGTACCTCAGTGGAATGTCAGGCACATGCATTGATGATGGAGAAGCTGTGTTAAAGCCTGCGGCGGATCGCAGCCACAATCAGAAGAAAGTGGTTTGCACCGGCAAATGCGGCTTGGATGCCAGGGCGTTTTTGAAGGTAAGGTGATTTGCTTCCGGCATTTTCGGCGGCAGTCCGGATACCGGGAAACGGAAAGTACAGGTGAAGAGATGAAGAATATGTTTCCGGCAGATTTCATGTGGGGCGTATCCAGCGCTTCCTATCAGATCGAGGGAGCAGTAAAAGAAGGCGGCCGCGGAGAGAGCATCTGGGACCGTTTTTCACATATCCCCGGGAATATCTATGAAGATGAGAATGGGGATACCGCAGCGGATTTTTATCATCGCTGGAGAGAAGATATTCAATGCATGAAGGATCTTGGGATTCCCGCATTTCGACTGTCGCTTGCGTGGCCGCGCATCTTTCCGGAAGATGAATACCGGATCAACGAAAAAGGTCTGCAGTTTTATGAGCAGGTACTGCTGGAATTAAAGAAGCAGGGAATCGCTGCAGCCGTGACCCTCTATCACTGGGATCTGCCCCAGTGGGCACAGGACCGCGGGGGATGGGCCAACCGCGAGATCATCCGCTGGTATAGCCTGTATTGTCTGGCTGTGATGCAGCGTTTTGACGGACTGGTGGAGAAGTGGATCACCTTCAACGAACCCTGGGTCGCATGCTTTGAAGGATATTATACCGGGAACTTCGCACCCGGGATCCGGGATTTCTCCACAGCACTGCTGGCAGCTCACAATATGCTCTGCGCGCATGGGGAAGCAGTGAACCAGTTCCGAAACAGGGGAATAAAGGGAGAGATCGGAATTACTCTGAATCTCAGCCCGAAGCAGCCGCAAAGCGATCGTGAAGCCGACCGGAGCGCGGCGGTCCGCAAAGACGGATATGCAAACCGCTGGTTCCTGGACCCGGTCTTCCGGAAATGCTATCCGCAGGACATGTGGGAATGGTACGAGCAGCAGGGAGTCATTCTTCCTCAGGTCGCAGAAGGAGATATGGAGCGGATTGCCGCTCCGGTGGATTTCCTGGGAGTAAATTACTATAATATTGACAGCACGGCAGCATGTGAAAACGAGTGGCCCCTCTTCTTCCGGCAGGGCAGGCATACCTTTCCCAATACCATCTACAACTGGCCGATAACGGAATGGGGGCTGACACAGCTTCTTTGCAGGCTCCAGGAAGAGTACAATGTGAAAGCCATCTTTGTAACGGAGAATGGGCTGAGCAGCATCGATAATGTACAGCAGGACGGGACAGTCCGGGATCCGGCAAGGATCGATTACCTGAAAAGACATATCGGAGCCTGTGCAGAGGCCATTCGGCTCGGAGTCAGACTGAAAGGGTACTTTATCTGGTCGTTTCTGGACAGCTTTGAGTGGAATACCGGATATCTGCATCCCTTCGGACTGGTGCATGTAGACAGGCTTACCGGAAAGAGGACCGTGAAAGAGAGCGGATACTGGCTTCGTGATTTTCTTGCCTCATAGCAAATTCCGACGAATATCTTATGAGAGAAAAAAGCATCCCGTGCATACCGTTACTGTAAAGGCTCGTCTGAGCCGGGCCGGAAAGAGGAAAATATGAAAATTCAGGTCGGATTCATAGGATCCGGATGGCGTGCGCACGGATACATGCGGGTCATCCGGGAATTCTCCCATCGGATGGAAGTTGCCGGGATTCTGGTCCATTCGACGCAGAGCCGGGAGAAGATGGAACAGGAGTATCCCGGCAGAGTCTATACAGACCTTGACCGTTTTCTGCAAAGGCCTTATACCTTTGTGGCAGTCATGGTCCCCGGATCGCAGGCACTTTCGTACAACGCAGCTCTGATGAGCCGCGGCATTCCTGTCCTTTCCGAAACACCTCCGGGCATGGGCGTGCGGGAACTGAACGAATGCTTCGCACTGAAGCAGAAATATAATGCCAGGATCCAGGTGACGGAGCAGTGTCACCAAAGACCTTATTATCAGGCAGTGCTTTCGCTGATCAGAAAAGGACAGCTGGGAAAGATCTGGTGTGTTCACATGGGGATCCTGCATGATTACCATGCGATGAGCATCATCCGCCATGCTCTTGGGATCGGTTTTGAAAACTGCCGGATCGATGCGCGTTCCTACAAGATCCCGGTCCATTACCACTGCGGACGGGAAGGAATGCATCCCGAGCGTCCGGATAATCTTGTAAAAGATACTCGGAAGAGGGCAGAGATCGTATTCGGGACAGGTCAGATGGCTTTTTATGATTTCTCCGATGAGCAGTATTTCAACTACTTCCGCAAAAAACATCTGTTTATACAGGGAGAGACCGGGGAGATCGCAGATCTGGATGTGGCTTATCTTGGAGAAGATGACCTTCCGGTGACCGGAAAGATCGAAAGAGATGCCCTTGGTGAGTATGAAAATCTGGAAGGCTGCGGTCTGCGTTCTCTGAAGATGAACGGACAGATCCTGTACAGAAATCCTTATATAAACGAAGATGTCCGTCTGAGCGATGATGAGATCGCAATGGCCCGCATTCTGGATGGCATGGCGGACTATGTACAAGGGAAGGGAGAGATCTATCCGCTGCGCGAGGCATTGCAGGACACCTATCTGCATCTGATGCTTGACGAATCCATCCGGACAGGAAGACCTGTCGAGACATCCACGCAGAGCTGGGTATGAAATTGTATGGGGTTTTCCGCAGCTTCTCATGAAAACCTTCTTAAACAATTGCAGTTTTGTATTTCAGGTCCTCAGTATACAAGCAAAAACATCATATCAGATTTTTTTCCATGTATATTCTGTGATTTCTGTATGGTCACGAGTCCGGTCACGCTCCCGGCAAAAGACTTCGAACAGTTGATTATACAGGTAAAATCGCTAGAAAAGATAATATACCTGTACAGATAGCGTTTCCGGTATGAGCTGAGAGTCCAGAGAAAGTCCTGGAATGCCGAATTTATCTTTATGAACCACCCGTCATACACTCTCAGACATGTACGCCGCCGGGACCAGCGATTATTTATAGCGCGACCTGTCAGGGCAGGAACGCGCCATGTGGACAGGTTGCATGGTCCGCTCATTTTGCCAGATTTACATGTTGCCTGAAAATAATGCAAATGATCTGCGGAAAAGATAAGGCGCTGAGTGTCGGAAGCGGCCGACGGGGCAGAATCCCTCAGCCGGTCGTATCTTGCAGTCCACAAAATCTCTTAACGAGACAACAAAAAAACAGGGGCCGAAGCCAGGCTTTCAAAGCCTGGCTGCAGCTCAGGACTAGCCGTGTAATCATCAGGATTACGCGGCGTATCCTGGGGTTGCCCCTGTTTTTGCAGTTGACGAGATTAGATCTTTGAGTGCTTTATGCACTCAAAGCGCGT
>CACZZH010000076.1 GCA_902785635.1 uncultured Lachnospiraceae bacterium | reverse complement strand
ATTGAGGATTGCCGTAACAATTGCGATAGCTCCAAACAAAAGCCACATGGTGAACCTCCACAAATCCTAACCTGCCTGAACTTCCCGTCACACCCGCAAAATTAAGTAGTTTATTATACACCATCACCACGGATTTTTCCACTATAAAAAAACGGCACTCTGCCGCAGCAGAGTGCCTTGCTGTTTGGTGCTGTTTTCAATCCGCCTGACAGGATCGCAGTTGAAGATGCGGAGCGGAATACGAACCTGACGCTGCCCGGCTTGTTTATTCAGCGGGGCAGGCGGTCACTGATTCAAGCTTTCCAGAGAGAATGCAGATTGCAGTATGCATATACGGCTTTGACCTCATCGCCGTCGCAGAGGGAAAAACAGGCTTTCGGCTCGTCGCCGGGAGACAGCTGTTTACGCTGGTTGCATAATTTCGTCTGTATTGCGACCCATTCGATATAATGCTCGGGAAGCATCGGGTGTGCTGCAGACCCGACACTCACATGGACCTTGTTTCCCTCAACGGTAAAAACAGGCACATGTTTTTCGAGCGAGGCGTCCGTCGTGCCTGGGATCACTTCGGCCATGGGTTCACCGCAGCAGACAACAGGGACGCCGGTTTCTTTTACGATCGCTATAATCTGCCCGCAATGGGAACAGCGATAGAACTTCATTTCCATTTTACATCTCCTTTTTCATAATCGCGTGTATCGCCTTAATAATTCTCTGCGTTGATCTCAAAGTATGCCTGGGGATGGGCGCAGACAGGGCAGATTTCCGGTGCGGCTTCTCCCACTACGATATGGCCACAGTTGCGGCATTCCCAAACCTTGACGCTGCTCTTTTTGAAGACTTCCTGCATTTCAACGTTATGCAGAAGAGCGCGGTACCGCTCCTCGTGGTGCTTCTCGATGGCAGCCACGCCGCGGAATTTTTCAGCCAGCTCCGGGAAACCTTCCTCTTCGGCGGTCCTGGCAAAGCCTTCATACATGTCTGTCCATTCATAGTTTTCGCCGTCAGCGGCGGCAGCCAGATTCTCCGCTGTGGAGCCGATGCCGTTCAGTTCCTTGAACCAGAGTTTGGCATGTTCCTTTTCATTGTCGGCAGTTTTCAGGAAGAACTCCCCCGCAAAGGCGGCTTCCAGATTCTTTTCAGTCCGGGTTCCGGCGTAGGGGTTTTTCTTAACAGGCACCGGCTCCATTACACCGAGCTGTTTGCACTGAGGGCACTGTTCCGGTGCGGCCTCGCCCTCATAGACATAACCACAGATTTTACATACGAATTTCATGTTTTTTCCTCCTTCATTGGTTTTCTTTCGGATTCTCTCCCCGATTACGGCAGGGGAAGCGCCAGCAAATGGGATATCTGTGTACGTTGCTATATCTCGATCCAGCGTCACGAGATCCGTTACGCTCAGATCGTGGACAGAGGTGTGCCCGGTAATCCGGGCAAAGGTCTTTATTTCCTTCAGGGAAACGTTCAGGAAGTTTGCTACTCGCTGCGTCGCCTTATCTATATCCAACCGGGCGCGAAGTTCTGGCTTCTGTGTGGCGATTCCTACTGGGCAGTTTCCCGTGCCGCAAATCCGATACTGCTGGCATGCGGCGGCTATCAAGGCTGCGCTGGCAATGGCCACGGCGTCTGCACCCATAGCCAACGCCTTGGCGAAGTCAGACGATACACGCAGCCCGCCTGTGATGACCAGAGAAATATCGGACTGCACGGAGTCAAGATACTTTCGGGCACGACTCAAAGCATAGATCGTCGGAACGGAAGTGGCCTCCCGAAGCAGGAGCGGGCTGGAGCCTGTAGCGCCGCCGCGACCATCGATGGTAACAAAGTCCGGTTCCGCATAGATACAGTGCTCCAGATCCTGCTCGATATGCCCGGCCGCGATCTTGATGCCGATCGGGCGGCCTTCCGAGCGCTCACGGAGCATCGCGACCATGGCCTTCAAATCCTCTTTGGAACAGATTTCCGCGAAACGGCTGGGGCTCTGGATGTCCTCTCCTGGCTTTTTCCCCCGCAGCGCAGCAATCTCCGCCGTGACTTTTTCTCCGGGCAGATGCCCGCCCATACCGGGCTTTGTGCCCTGCCCGATCTTGATCTCAATGGCATCCGCACTGCGAAGATTGTCGTCCGTGACACTGTACTTGTTCGGGATATACTCAAAGATGTACTTATAGGCGGCAGCTTTTTCTTCGGGAAGAATGCCGCCCTCGCCGCTACACATAGCTGTTTTCGCTATCGCGCTGCCTCTTGAAAGGGCAGTCTTTGCCTCCCGTGAAAGAGCGCCGAAAGACATATGAGAGATGTAGATCGGGCTTTCCAGCACCATCGGCTTTTTCGCATGTCTGCCGATGATCGTACGGATATTGACCGGATCATCATCCAGCAGAGGCATCGGATCCAGCTGTGCTCCGAGAAGAAGGATGTCCTCCCATTTCGGAAGCGGCATCCGCGTACCCATAGCCGCATGAATGCTCTCCCCGCTCACAGCCATCTCATGGATCTGCTCCATATACCGGGCATCCGGATCCACACGTTTCAATTCAGAATCATATCCCGGTGCGGCGGAACACTTGTACGACGGTTCCTGTATGCTGTTTCCCGAAGCAGGAACAGGCGCAGACGCTTCAGCTCCGTGACCAGCCATCCGGGCAGGTTCATCCTCCAAAGGCCGAAACATCGACGCAGGCTGCCCGCACACAGGACAGCGATCCAGCTGCTCAAACAGCTTTCCCTCTTTCTCTTCATCAAACACATACCCACAAATACTGCATACATACTTCATATCGGATCCTCACTTTCTTATCATATCTACTCCTATTTCAGATATTTATTCCGGTTCGTTTTCGTATTTGCGTTGAATTCGTATGTTTTGACCTTCCCAAGCTTTTTGCCAAGATATTTCACGTTCAGCTTTTTAAACTTTTTCTGAGATACTTTTTTCGAATCTTTAATTCCGCTTTTTCCATAATAAAAGAGTTTCTTAGTGGAATACATGCTTTTGAAGCATTCATAGAAGAACTTATACGGCCTCAGCTTTCCGTTGCTGTCCATTTTCAGGAGCTGCGCCCCTGAACCGCCGATGCCATTCGTCCACCAGGAATAATACACGGATTTGTATTTCTTTACATATTTAAATGAGCGGAAACCCTTATGGCTGTAGCTTCCGCAATATGAAAGCTTCCTGTTTCGAAGAGTGTATATATAACCAGTATGCCCTATCGCATACAGTTCCGGAGCGACGATCAGCTCCGGTACACCCTTCTGATCAATGTTCACCAGAAGGAAATACTTCGCCTTAAAAGTTCCGGAATTTTTACCTTCCGTATATTTAAATGTCCCATTCTCAAGTTCCTTTCGGTACAGATCCTTATAGTCATAAGGATGGACCGTCTTCTTTTCCTTTGTGATATGGACCACATCTCCCCAGTAAACGGTCTCGGAAGGGGTGTATTTCTGCTGCCTGGATCCATCCCATTTAGCGATCTTCTTAGCGACTGTTCCGGGTACGTCTACACCGATCGTTCCATTGGAGATCTTATGATTCTTGTCCGCAACAAGGTTCCACATTTTCGTACTGTAGGTCGTACAGTTGTGCCAGAGGTCATCTGTTATATTAAGACCTGTACCCTTGTTCTGACCGTCATGATAGTAGCTCTCCTTCGGCGACGCTTTTTCGATCTTCTTAAACTGATCCTCCGTGATGTCCATGGAATAGCTCGTGACGTTCATTCCCTTATCCACGATCATTTCCAGATTGATGAAAACGCCGCCATATCCCTCTGTATTAGGAGAAGAATCCGGCCAGATCGATACACTGATCGTTTGTCCGGGCTTTATCTCATAATCAAGGAAGGTGATCGTTTTTCCGGATGTGTTCGTAATTGTGAGCCATGTATGACCCTGGTTGCCCGAAGCTGCTTTTGCGCCTGCGTCTCCGAACGCATAGATCGTAAGCTTCGCATAAGGTTTTTCCCATGCACTTGCCCGCAAAGACAGGCAAATCGACATTGCAGCAATAATAAGAAAAATGATATGTCTTTTTGTGATGCGGAATAATATGCTCATACTTCATCCTCCCTGTCTTTTTCCTCTGCCCGCAGCGCATAATGTACTTTCTTTTAAAGTATATCATAACTGGTTCCTGAATGAATGATATAATATTAAGAAAAGCGGAAAAAGACAGCTTAAAGACCTGTATAGTATAATAATGACAGAATCACGATACCGGGGACGCATAAACCGCCCCCGGTATTTCATTGCAACCTGTGTTTTCCTATGCAGAGATTCCCCTTTTTTGGCCAAAGGCGATCTCCTCACCGCGTTTGAAGCTCCAGACCGGAAAATGTTACCTGACTGCCTTTTGCGAAGAGGTACATCGGTTTATCGCTGATCCCATACATGCGTACGGTAAATGCAGTTAACCCATCAAGATAAAATATGCCCACTGAATCCTCCTGGATGTATGTGAATGGATAGGTCTCCCCGGCTTTCAGGTCAGCTGTTACCCGGGCAGCCTCTGCTTTTCCTCCCCGGAA
The DNA here is from genome assembly GCA_902785635.1 of uncultured Lachnospiraceae bacterium. GTDB lineage: Bacteria > Bacillota > Clostridia > Lachnospirales > Lachnospiraceae > Merdiplasma. The sequence goes on along the minus strand of CACZZH010000076.1, from coordinate 9,642 downwards.
CTGAAGAAGGAGTTCCTCTTCTCCCGGATCAATGGTGATCATCTTATAGTCTTCTTCCCCTTCGTCATAATCAAATGCCAGCCCGAAGCAGCCATCTCCTTCAAACCGGAAAGATCCCTTCAGCAGAAAGCGTTCCGGAGCGACACACAGCTGCGTAAATGTTCTTTCTGTATCGGATTCAAGCACCAGCTCTGATCCTGACTCAGATATCAGAGAAGCGTTTCTCTCATATAGTCCGGCAACTGCATCCACACACTCCAGTATCAGACTTCCATCCGGCTGCTGTACGACCTTCTGTACAACAAGGTTTCCGCCCCATCCCGACACCTTGCGGGTATCCCTTTCCGATCCGGATCTTCTTGCCCATCCTGCCATATAGGTATTATCTCCGTCCTCCACATGCTTCGCTGCATAGAAGAGCGGCCCATCCAGGGCTTTCGACTCGGAATAAGGTCCGTACGGATCGGAAGAAGAGGCGTACCACAGAACATCGTCCTGTGCAGAGTAGGTAAGGTACCACGTATCTCCGATCCGGAATGTATCGCTGCATTCCAGATTATAGACTTTCCCGATGGGATCGGTAAAAATGATTCCGTCATAGGTGATCTCCGAGAGATCCTTGCTGACCGTATATTTCAGGATTCTTGCGATCCCGTCCTGCGAAGCGGTGATCGTAAAAATGAACTGTTCCTTCTCTTCATCATAATAGCCCTGTGGATCACGGAAATCCCGTTTCTGATTGAGCGAATCATCCGGAGTGATCTCCCATCCGGCCACTTTCTCAAAGGAAGTCAGATTCTCCCCTTTTGCAAGCATGACCGTTTCACTATATTCAAAAGCATCCGAATCCGTGTGCCCGGTGTAAAACAGATAATAGCTGCCATCCGCTTTTACCACTGACCCAGTACCGATCCATTCATCCTGAGCAGGAGAATCAGAAGCTTCCAGAATCGGATCATCATACTCCGTATATGTAAGAAAATCCGTTGTAGTCGTCAGATAGATGGCATGGTGATAGGAATCGCCTTCATCTTTCAGATAATAGATATAGTAAACACCATCTTCATAATATGGCATACAGTCCCCGACATACCCCTGACTAAACCCATCCGCCTCCGGAAGAAAGAATACTGATTCTCCCGCAACTTCCGCCATTGTCATCTGTGGAGTAAAAAGAAGTACAGTACACAGTATCAGCGAACATGCACCTGCTCCCATCCATGCTCCCATTCTTTTTCTCTTCGCCGGCTCAAATGCTGACTCCAACTTCATCCCGGTCTTATTTTTCACCTTCATATCAGTCTCCATTTCCGCTCTCATTTCAGTTTTCGTTTTCTCCTTCCTTTAGAGTACAATGCCGGATGTTTGTTTGTCAACATTTAGTGTGGTCATATGCACATTTATGTAAAAACTAATATGTTATAAATGTAAAATTATGTTGAAGATTTATAGTGCATATGCTAATATGATATTAACATCCGGCAATTCTAAATCGAATTTGCCGATCAATTGTTTCGTGGCAACCAAACGACCCATTCACAACAAACAGAAAGAAAGAGGTAAACCAATGTTCAAAAAACTGGCTGCAGCACTGATTTCCAGTGCATTCGTTCTTGTTTCTTTCGGGACCATGACTGTCATGGCGGATGATGTGTACTTTGTTACCGGCGGACCCATGGGAACCTACTATGCGATCGGAAGTGTAATGGCAGATGTACTGAACCCGGTTCTGACAGAGTCAAGTCTGACTGTGGAGTCCAGCGGCGCTTCCCGTGCAAACCTGGAAATGATCGAAGAAGGGGATGCACAGTTCGGCACTGTACAGAACGATGTAATGTATTATGCTTACACCGGAACCGACCTGTTTGCAGACGAGGAGCCCTACTCGAACTTCTCCGCAGTCGCAGGCCTGTATGATGAGACGGTTCAGATCATAACAAATGATGAAAATATCAAATCCGTCGCTGATCTCAAAGGAAAAACGGTGTCTGTAGGTGATGCGGGCTCAGGTGTTGAATTCAATGCCAGAGAGATTCTTGAAGCTTACGGCCTCTCTTTTGAAGATATCACCCCGGTGAATGCTCCTTTCGGAGAATCCGCAAGTGACCTGGAAGAAGGAAACATTGATGCTGCTTTCATCGTGGCAGGTACTCCTACAACAGCCGTTGAAGAACTGGCATCCGAGACCGGCATCACCTTAGTTCAGCTCGATGAGGAACACATTGCTGCCCTGCAGGAGAAATACAATTTCTATACAGAAGCAGTCATCCCCGCAGATACGTACGAAGGCATTTCAGAAGACACGACGACCGTATCCGTCCGCGCTGCTCTGGTTGCTTCCAACAATGTCAGCGAAAGTGCAGTATATGAACTTCTGAAAGCTCTCTTCGACAATAAAGATGCTCTCGTAGAGGGACATCCCAAATTTGAATCTCTCACCCTGGAAGATGCTGTAAAAGGGATGAGCGTTCCCTTCCACGCAGGAGCGAAGAAATATTATGAAGAACAGGGGATTACCATTGAGTGATCACCGGAACCGTCCTTCAGCATTCCATACGGCAGTCATGATGCTTCTCATTGCGGTCATGACTGCCGCTTCCATCTCCGGGAAAACTCCTGCATTATTCCGGATCGAGGCTTATGGAAAAGAAGCTTACGAGTCTGAAGCTGACGGCCTCAGTGAAAAAAAACTGGTCCTCAAAGATCCGACGGACGGAACAGTTTATGCCTCTTATGAAATGAATGTCGGAGATTTGTTTTCAATACAATTCATCCACTCTGTCAACAAAAGTTCCGTGACAGACTGGTTTGAAATTCGAGACGACGGAATCTATGGTATAAAGACCGTCTATTACGGATTTGGAGCAGGCGTCCCGACACAACTCGAAGAAGGACAGACGCTTACCTACGGAGATGATGGCAGCATGATCATCTCCGGCTTTGAAATGAAAATGAATCACCTGATATACCGGGTCGGCACCGTCTCCGACCACATCCTCACGCTTCCGGATGAAACACAGATCAGCCTTCGTGATCTGTGCGGGAGAAACGCCAGAGTAGAATTTCAATGGTAACAAAACATGACAGGTATGGCAGGGGACGGTTCTCTGTCCCAATGAAAATGGGACAGAGGATCGTCCCCTGTCCCACTTTTAATGTCGCACCTTTTCAAGGTATTCATTTTACGGTAACTTTTACTATAACACTCTTTTTTCCGCTCTTTACTGTAATGGTTGTTGTTCCCTTCCTAATGCCTTTCACCACGCCTTTGGAAGTTACGGTGGCGATCTTTTTATTCGCACTTTTATATGTGATCTTGTCATCACTGTAGGTCGGAGTCACCTTCGGTTTAAGCGTTACCTTTTTCCCTTTCGCGACACTGACTTTCTTACAGGAGATCTTTGTCGTCCTGGCTTTGGGAACAGTAACTTTAACAGTTGCCTGCTTACCGGCAGCTGTCGTAACTGTAATATTCGCTGTACCGGCCTTTTTCAGTGCTTTGATAAGAAGCTTGCCATTTTTATAAGATGCGGCTGCAATATTCTTATTTGAAGTCTTTACAGAAACGATATCACCAGAAGCAATTGTGACCGCAATACTGGCGGACTTCGTCTTTTTCACCTTAACAGCTGTTTTGCTCAGGGTCAGTACTGCCGGCAATTTCTCAACAGCCTGAGTCTTCTTTGCGCCGCATACACTACATGTACACATCTGCTCACCAGCCGCGAGCGCTGTAGCTTCTTTCGTAGTTGCCCATGCAGACCATTTATGTTCGGTCCTGGCAACCGTTTTCTGCGCAATGAGGATCTTCCCGCATACCGAGCACTTCTTTCCTGCTGTAAGCCCCTCTTTTGTGCAGGTCGCTGCTACTGCAGGCAATACTGCTTCTTTATGCCCCAGAGCCGGAATGGTTTTCTGTACAGCAAGGACTTCTCCGCATTTCGAACAATGACTTCCCTCTGTCAGTCCGGTCTTCTCACATGTCGGTGCGATTGCTTTATCTGTCACTGCGACATGAACATGTGCTAGCTTCCCTATGATGCTTGTTTCAACACTGCCGCAGCGGCTGCATGTACGGGTCTGTTCCCCTTCCGCTTCTTCTGTCGCTTCCTTCTTAACTGTCCATGTGCTGAAATCATGACCGAGAGCAGGAACAACTTGCTGAGCTGCAGTGATCTCACCGCAAACGGAGCATTTCTTACCTTCCGTTTTTCCCGGCTGTGTGCAGGTCGCCGCTTCTGCCGGGATCACCTCTTCTGTATGACCTGCTGCAGGTACGACCTCCTGCGCCACGAGGATCTCACCGCAAACGGAGCATTTCTTTCCTGCCGTATGTCCCGACTGTGTACAGGTCGCTGCTTCTGCAGGAATCACTACTTCTGTATGGCCTGCTGCAGGTACGACCTGCTGCGCCACAAGGATCTCATCGCACACGGAGCATTTCTTCCCTGCCGTTTTTCCGGGTTGTGTGCAGGTCGCTGCTTCTGCCGGGATCTCTTCTTCTGTATGGCCTAAAGCCGGAACAACTTCCTGGGCTACGAGAATCTCGCCGCACACAGAGCAATGGTTTCCTTCTGTCAGTCCGGTTGTCACACACGTCGGTGCAACTGCTGCAACTGTCACCACGACATGTACATGATCAAGTTTCCCAATGACACTTATTTCTTCATTGCCGCACTGGGTGCATGTGCGCCTCTTTTCCCCTTCCTCTTCTTCTGTCGGTTCTTTCGTAACCATCCAATCGCCGTAATCATGACCGAGTGCCGGGATGGTTTCCTGTGCTTCAAGGATCTCGCCGCACACAGCACACTTCTTTCCTGCTGTTTTCCCAGGCTCCGTGCAGGTAGCTGCTACCGCCGGCAAAATTTCTTCCGTATGTCCAAGTGCCGCGACAGTTTCCTGCGCAACAATGGTCTCGCCGCATACGGAGCATCTCTTCCCTTCCGTGAGACCAGGCTGCGTGCAGGTCGCTGCTACCGCAGGCAGGATCTCCTCCGTGTGTACATGCTGAACAGTGATAATTGCAGGATCTGAATATACTGTCTCTTCCGCACTGGTCACCTTACATCGGAAATATATTCCGGAATACGACTCATCAGCAACAAACGTGACCGAAGCGGTATCAGATCCTTCCAGAGTGCAGCTTTCCCAATTGGTACCATCCGAACTCCGCTGCCACTGATACTGTACGTTGGGCAGGTTCGCTGCCACCGTCAGGATTACTGTTTGTCCGGCAGTCGCAGTGACATCCTGGGGATGCTGTGTGATCTCCAGCGGATCCGGCTGCGGCACAGCATTTTCATCATAAGGAGTGGAGGAGATGGTAAGGTCCTCTGTTGAAAACAGAGTATACATGTCATTGTCATACTGATAATGAATTTCTGAATTCACACCGCACAGGAATACATATCCCGTCCCGACGCTGCCGGAGGTAAACGGTGCAAGGAACAGTTCCCCATCCTGTCCGACCGAACCACTGTCCGAATTTGTCACATCCACCAGATAATTCTTCCCATCATTCATATGGACGATATTCCACATATGAGGGCCGGCGCCGGTTCCTCCGGTCATGGTTCCGGAAACATGCCAGCAGTAGATCTGGCTGCTTGCAAATGATGTCCGCTCACACAGATACTGAAATGCCTTGGAATATCCTTCACATACGACATTCGTTGAATCATCCCCATCGAACACCCAGATCAGCTGCCACGGATTTCCGTAAGGAGTATTGTCGTCATCTGCTGCCGCATGATTATACGATACCATGCTGCAGATCGCTGCTTTGTACCCGAAAAGTTTCTCGAGATCCGATGCGGAATCGTATGTCTGAAGAACAGTATCTATATTTGCTTTTGCAGTATTGACAGATGTTCCCACTGAACTGTCAACCGTATACTCCCCGGCAGAATACTCATCTGCGACTGCCATGGAGATCGTCAGCCCGGATGTAAAATACAGTTTCCACTCTATGCTGCCATCCGATGCATAAGACCCTGTTGCACTAAAACCGGGACCTGACTGACTGGTTCCCCGGGTTTTGTCATACCAGTACAGTTCGTACGGACAGTCTGCCAGCAGTCTTGAGAGCACTTCACGCAGGCTGTATGTGATCGTAATCTCCATCAAGGCATCGACAGCTTCATCCGTAATACCTCCGTCATCAACGACCGCACTTACTCCCAGGTCTGAGGCAGACCATTTGGCTTCCAGATCAATACCCAGATCCTCAAGCGTTATCTCGAACTGCGTAGATGTAAGCTGGCCGTCTGCAACCTGTGTGATCTTCTCTTTCAGAGCCTGATATACAAGCGCATTCTGTCCGGTCAGGCTGATGCCGGTCCTGTTTGAAGATTTCCGTTTCCCATTTCCCGGAAGCACAGAAGCAGGATCCAATACGGAATTTACATATTCTTCAAACAGTTCATCATTGCTTTTCCCATTCGGATCATCCGGATAGACTGTGATGGTTTCTCCCTCGGCATAGTATTCCAGAGAAACATTCCCCGAAAGCAGATCGGCATTTGCCTCTTCTTTAGTAATCTCTTCTTCAACCCATCCGCTCTCATCTGTACCGGAAGGTATCTCGAACTCATCTGAAATGAAGTCTTCTTCAAGTCGGGCAGATTCGTCAGGCAGTTCCCCCTCAAACGTATCTGCTTCTCCGAACGAATCTCCTTCTCCAAAGTCTTCTAATATTTCGAAACCCGGTGCAAGATCCAAATCCGTCGGATCTTCAGCTTCTTCAAAGATCTCAAGATCCGGTTCAAACACTTCGTCAAACGAATCTGCTGCCATATCAGGTGAAGTTTCTTCGCCTTCTGCAAAGTCCGACCATTCCATTTCGAACGCCGGCTCATCCTCATCCAAAACAGATCCGCTTTCCGGTCCGTCCGGAGGAACCGTTTCTTCATCTGTAGTATATTCTGTCTCCGAAACCGCACCGATCTCTTCTTCAGGAACAAATTCAAGCTCTGCGGCATATGCGCAGTTCTGTACAAGCAGCATTCCTGCACACAACACTGCCATCAATCTCTTTCCCATAACTATCCTCCTGCAGGTTCACTTTTGCCCGGATCAGATTGAAACATTTCACGGCGTTCATTTTACGGTAACTTTTACTATAACACTCTTTTTCCCGCTCTTAACTGTAATGGTTGTTGTTCCCTTCTTAATGCCTTTCACCACACCTTTGGAATTTACCGTGGCGATCTTTTTATTCGCGCTCTTATATGTGATCTTGTCATCACTGTAGGTCGGAGTCACCTTCGGTTTAAGCGTTACCTTTTTCCCTTTCACGACACTGGCTTTCTTACAGGAGATCTTTTTCGTTCTGGCTTTGGGAACAGTAACCTTGACTGTTGCCTTCTTACCGCTGCCTGTCGTAACTGTGATATTCGCTGTACCGGCCTTTTTCAGTGCCTTGATCACAAGCTTGCCATTACTAAATGAAGCGACAGCAATTTTCTTATTCGAGGTCTTCACTGAAACCGTATCACCATAAGCAGTTGTAACCTTAATGCTGACGGATTTCGTCTTTTTGACCTTCGCAGATGTCTTGCTGAGGGTCAGCACTGCTGCCAGTTTCCTGACAGCCTGTGTTTTCTTTGCACCGCATATACTGCATGTACGGACCTGCTCACCAGCTGCCAGTGCTGTCGCTTTTTTCGTAGTCTTCCATGCAGACCATTGATGGTTGGCCTTTGCAACTGTATTCTGTGCTGTGATGATCTCACCACATACCGAGCACTTCTTTCCTGCTGTAAGACCCGGCTGCGTGCAGGTCGCTGCAACTGCGGGCAGCACTTCTTCGGTATGGCCGAGTGCCGGAATAGTTTTCTGCGCAGCGAGGATCTCACCGCATACGGAACATTTCTTCCCTTCCGTGAGACCCGGCTGGGTGCAGGTCGCCGCGACTGCGGGCAGCACTGCTTCGGTATGGCCGGATGCCGGTATGGTTTTCTGTGCAACGAGGATCTCACCGCACACGGCGCATTTCTTCCCTTCCGTGAGACCGGGCTGCGTGCAGGTCGCTGCCACCGCGGGCAGGATCTCCTCTGTGTGTACATGCTTCACAGTGATAATTGCAGGATATGAATATACTGTCTCCTCCGCCCTGGTCACCACACATCGGAAATATATTCCGTAATATGTCTCATCTGCAACAAACGTGATCGAAGCAGTGTCAGATCCTTCAAGAGTACAATTCTCCCAATTAATACCGTTCGTACTTCTCTCCCACTGATACTGGACGTCGTTCCGGTTCGCTGCCACTGTCAGGACAACTGTTTCTCCGGCAACTGCAGTAACATTCCTGGGATGCTGTGTGATCTCCAGAGGATCCGGAAGCGAATGACCTTCTTCATAAGATGTGGAGGAAATGGTAAGATCCGCTGATGAAAACAAAGAAAACATTTCATCATCATATTGATAAAAAATATCTGTATTTACATCGCACCGGAACACATATCCCGCCCCGACACTGCCGGATGTAAACGGCGCAAGAAACAACTCCCCATTCTCTCCGGCTGTATCACTGTCCGAATTTGTAACATCTGCCAGATAATTCTTCCCGTCATCCATATGGACGATATTCCACATATGATTTCCGGCACCGGTTCCTCCGTTCATGGTTCCGGTAACATGATAACAGGAGATCTGGCCGCTTGCGAATGATGTCCGATCACACAGATACTGGAATGCCTTGGAATATCCTTCACATACGACAGTTGTTGAAGGATCTCCATCGAACACCCAGATCAGCTGCCACGGATTTCCGTAAGGGATATGGTTGTTGTCATCCGCTGCCGCATCATTATAGGATACCATGCTGCAGATCTCATTTTTGTACCCGACAAGCTTGCCAAGATCCGATGCGGAACCGTATGTCTGAAGAACATTATTTATATTTGTTTTTGCTGTATTGACAGACGTACCGACCGAACTGTCAACCACATACGCTCCGGCAGAATACTCTTTTGCGACCGACATGGAGATCGTCCTCCCGGACGTGTAATACAGTTTCCACTCTACACTGCCATCCGCTGCCTGAGTACCTGTTGCACTAAAGGTGAAACCCGACTGACTGGTCCCATCGGTTTTGTCATACCAGTACAGTTCGTACGGACAGTCTACCAGCAGCTTTGAGAGCACCTCACGCAGATTGTATGTGACCGTCTTCCCCATTAAGGCATCCATAGCTTCATTCGTGATTTCTCCGTTTACTACGACCGCACTTACTCCCAGTTCTGCTGCAGACCATTTTTTATTCGGAGAAATGCCCAGATCCTCCAACGTTATCCCGAACTGCGTAGATGTAAGCTGACCATCAGCAACCTGTGTGATCTTCTCTTTCAGAACCTGATATACAAGAGCATTCTGTCCGGTCAGGTCGATACCGGTCCTGTTTGAAGCTTTCCGTTTTCCGTCCCGCGCAAGCACAGATGCAGGGTCCAATACGGAATTTACATATTCTTCAAACAGTTCATCATTGCTTTTTCCGTCCGGATCATCCGGAAATACTGTGACGGTTTCTCCCTCTGCATGTAATTCCAGGGAAACATTCTCTGAAAACAGATCGGCATTTACATCTTCTTCCGTAATCTCTTCTTCAACCCACTCCGCCTCATCTGTACCGGCAGGTAT
>CACZZH010000075.1 GCA_902785635.1 uncultured Lachnospiraceae bacterium | reverse complement strand
GCTCGGCGGAGTGGGTCCGGGTTTCGCGGTAATAATCCCTGCCCCCGATGGTGCGCATGCTGTCCGTATGTGTGAAATTCGGGCTGCGGAAAAACATATGTGTTTTTCCGCAGGCAGTTTTAAACGGCCGACAGGACAGCGGTGAAACATGCTTTGTCAAAAGAAAAACTGATACGCCCTGGCTTTTGATTTAGCCATTGCGTATCAGTCTGTTTGCGTCAGTTATTGAAACCGCCGTATACCGAGCAGTACGCATGAATCATGCATAGCTGTGTACGCCCGGCAGAAGCGTATTAACGCCAATATAAGTGAAGATGACGCAGATGAAGCCGATGACTGCAAACAGCGCCGCGCTTTTTCCTTTCCATCCTTTTGAGATGCGCAGGTGCAGATAGATGGCATAAATGAACCAGGTGATCAGCGCCCAGGTTTCCTTGGGATCCCAGGACCAGTAACTGCCCCAGGCATGCTCAGCCCAGATAGCGCCGGAGATAATGACGAAAGTGAGGAACAGGAAGCCGAGGGAGACTGCCCTGTAGCTGATCAGGTCAAGCCGCTTTTCATCCGGAATGTGTTCCTGCCAGAATGCGCTGTCAGGCATTTTCCGGCGGATCAGGAACATGAGGGATACCGCAAAGGAAACCCCGAAGGCACCATAGGAGATGATCGCGGAGGACACATGGATCGCAAGCCAGTTGCTGCGAAGAGCCGGCATCAGTTCCCTGACTTCTTTGCTCTGCATGGCGGCATAGCCGATGATCAGGAAGACCACGGGCAAAACAAACGCTCCGAGTGCACGGAAGTGATATCTCCAGAGGAAGATCAGGTAGCAGGAACAAATACCCCAGGCGAAACTGGTGGCGAATTCATACTGGTTGGAGAGCGGAAGGCGGCCTGCTCCGATACTGCGGACGATCAGTGCGGCGGTATGGACCGCAAAGGCCAGGGTCGTGATGATGCCTGCCCATTTGCCCGGTTTTTCTTTTTTCAGTGCAAAGAAGAGAGCATACAGTACCATAGCGATCAGATATCCTGCCATGGCGATCGTAAATAAGGTGTTCTCTACATTCAGAAACTGTTCACTGCTCATCGGAAACATTTCCTCCTTCCAATTCCTTGTGTTTTTCCTGCAGCATATCCACAAAATCCGCTCCGCCTTTTCGGCTGTAACCCGAGACCGGCCAGCTTCCGTCATCTGAACGCGAAGCATATACTTCAGCTGTCCGGAGATAAAAGGCCAGGATCAGGGCAGCCATCATGATGACGGCACCGATGGCGGCAAGCCAGGTATAGGGATCCCGCTTGATCTGAATGAGAGTATAGCTCTGAGGATCCTTGAAAATGATCGTATAAGCGTCTACCGTGATTGCCTCTTTTCCTTCCAGCACATTCATGCCCAGGATCTCGTTCTGATAATACAGACGGTACAGGTAAGCAGGATTATTCATCCGGGAGCTTGCTGTCATTGGCATCCCGTCTTTGTCCCTTATATAATCAGGATAGAAGGCGGAGAACATAACAGTCAGGCCTTCCTTGTCCTCAACATTTACATATTCTCCGGCGCATAATACATCTTCCTGGATCAGTTCATCGTCTTTCCAGATCTGCACGGTGGCGGCCCAGCCTGTAGAGTTCTGGTAACAGCGCATGCCAAGCAGTGTACACGGATGATTGACGCTGGTCTGTCCGCTTGCTTCTTCCCCGGTTTTTGTGTCGCGCATCGTGATCGATGCTGTATACTGCTCAACCGTATCATCGTCGCGCAGGGTGACCTCGAAATCATCGATGGTCAGTTCGTACTGTGTATCTTCGACAGGCTTCGTCTGGCCGGGAATTCCGTAAACTGCATATTTGACCTGCTTCATCTGGCCGAGGCCAAAACCGGTGATCACGATCAGCATGCCCAGGTGGCAAAGCCAGGCGCCCCAGATTCCGGCTTTATTCTTTACCCCGTAGATATAGGAACGGCCGTCTGAGGTCTGTCCCTTTACAAGCTTACGGAACCCGCATTTTGAAAAGAGCGTTTCCGGGTCGCGGCTTCTAAACAGTTCAACGCGCTTTCCGGAAAGCTCGGAACTCAGGTATTTTTCGGGTGTGAAACCGTTGCGTGTCCTGCGCAGAAGCGAGGGGAAACGGATAATATTGCAGCCGATCAGGTTCAGGCAAAGGACCACCGTCAGGGCCACGAACCAGGGGCAGTGGAAGACATCATCCAGTCCGATCGCCAGGATGGCTCCGCCGCCGCTCTGTCCATACTCAGACATGTAATAAGACGCGATCTCCCCCTGTGGGATCACGCTTCCCGCTACGCAGGCAATGATCAGAATGCCCAGCAGGATCAGGGCAAATTTCATGGAAAAGAAGAAACGGGTAAATTTTTTCATGTCAAGATGAGCTCCTGCTTTAACTTAAAGAGAGCCGCCGAAAAGACAGGCGACTCTCTTGATGTCAGATTCAATTCAAGAACGCCTCTGGCGTTCTTGCCGCGCCGCGCTCGGGCCAAAGCCCCTTCCACCGAGCGCGGCTGCGATCCGCCGGAGGCTTTAACTCAGTCGGGGATTGTCACCCGCCCCTGAGTTTAATTTGTTATAACCCACCGCCTGTAGAGGCGGGGGACTCCCCGACTGGGTTGAAGTGTGTGAGTTCGTGATTATGATTTGAACAGGCCCATGGCTTCCTGAATGGTCTCTTCAGCGGTATCCAGGCATCTCTTTGCGAGCGTGGAGTTGTGAGCGCCTTCACTGTTCTCAACATAATCATAATCGAAAAACCACTGGGCGGTCCTGTGAAGACCACGGATCGCGTCGAGTTCTTCTTCGGAGTATTCTCCGCCGGCAACAGCTTCTGCCAGTTTGTCCTTCAGATCGGAGAGTTCCTGACCGACTTCTTTTTCTCTTGCAGTGATCTCTGCCTGCAGTGTGTGAACCTTTTCGGCCATATCCGTATCTTTATGACACTGTGCACAGGTCTCAAGAAGTGCTTCGCTTGCAAGAGGACTCTGGAGATAGTGGCTCGGATACTCGGTGCCGTCTTCGGCAGCGCCTTTTTCCATATGACAGTCAGCGCAGGAGAGACCCATCTTTGCATGGATGCTGCCTTCACCCAGAACCGTCTCGATCTCCGGATGCTGAACCTTCAGCAACGGTGTGCCTGTGCTTTCCTGCGTCCAGTCCGCAAAGCCCATCTCATCATAGTAGGCAAGCTCAGCTGCCGGATCCATGCTGGCGATATCCTGATAAGGAACGTTGGTCGCCTTGTTCTCAGGCTTGAAATAGTACTCCGTGTGGCACTGGCCGCAGACTGCGATCGCCGGAGCAATGGTATCGCCCATCTCATCTCCGATGGCAGCGGCAGTATAGTCATGTGTAATGACCAGGGTGCCGTCTGCAACCTTATCCTCATGGCAGGAGTAGCAGCCGACATTGTCGTGCATATCGGCAAATGTCTCCTCAAAATCCAGAGAATAGGCATCCTCACCCAGATCATTGACAAGTTTCGTGAAATCAGCTGTTTTGCAGGTCAGACAGTTCGCAAGCGCATGCGGACGTTCGGTATTACTTACATCCTCCAGAACATATGCATGACCTCTTGCACTGCTGTAGTCTTTCGCGAACCCGTAGCCCTCATAAATGTTGACCAGATAGGGATCCTCTTCAAGATAGTCAACAGTGTAACTGTTCTCAGCGTTTTTTTCGTAAGAATCCATAATGGATGATACCGCGCCTGCCGCGTTGGCTGTAACAGCAAGACCTGCTATGGCTCCGGTAAGCGCGAATGCATAGCATAGCTTTTTCATAATGTGCCTCCTGTGTAATCGTAAACGCGCGTTTTGGGGTGTTTCATAAATGACATACTTCTGCAATAATATTATCATACCTGAGGATAGAAAAGCAAGAGGATTCAGGCATCGCAGCCAAAACAATATAGGACTGCATTCCTGCCCGGCATTCACAGATACGTATAAAAAGCAACAGCTTATTCATCCGCATAGTTCTCCCGGATCAGCCAGTTTCCGTTTCCGTCAATAAACCCGTGCCAGGGACCTCTGCGCAGATAGTAGGTCCCGTCCAGGGCAGGGCGCACCCATCCCTTTGTTGTCAGCACCGGGGTCAGATTCCCGTCATAGATCGTACTCTCGGTACGCGGATATCCGAATCCGCTCAGCAGGCAGGAGCCGCTGCACAGCTCCATCTCACTGGTCAGATCATCCATTTTCACATTGAAGATCCCGTTTTCCAGATCTTCCAGGGAATACAGCCGGTACCCGGTGGTATTTCCTCCCTCATCGGAAAGTCCGGTCTGTACATACCGTTCATTCAAAGAGACCAGTTTCTCTCCCTCCGGAAGGGAAAAGGATACGTCTCTGCCCCCGATACTCAGATAATACACTCCGTTTTCATAAGCGCCGGGCACCTGTGAACGCGAGCAGTAGGGATAAAAAGCGGTACAGATCTTTCCACCCAGGTCCTCACAGGGAAGGCCGACCGCCCAGTCCCCCCAGGTGTTCAGCTGTATCCCGTCGATCCGGCCCTGTTCCTCCAGCAGCGTGTCAAATACTCTGCCTTCACCGGTGCTTTCATCCGTCAGGATCACATAACGCACCTCAGAAGGAGAGGAATCCGTCTGCACGATCCTCATAGGATCAAAGCGATCCATGGAATAACTGCAGGACAGATCGTTCATGATCAGTATGCCCTGATCCGTATACAGATCGTACAGGCTGGTCTCACTGTCATAAAACAGATAGTATTTTCCAAGAGTATGCTCGCATTCTTTTGTCAGAATCTCCGGAAAGTCCGGATCCTCCGTGTCTGCCCAGGTGCCGTCATCCTTTCGCAGAAAGCTGTAAAGATGCTCCGAACCCTGGTCTGTCCTCCTGCGGATATGGATCAGCAGTCCGGCTTCGCTTTCCGTTCCAAGCATCACCAGCTGCTCCGGACCGGATGCATCCGCATCCGCAAAAACGGAGGGATGCCGCTGCTCCAGCAGTTCACCGTTCTTATCACAGACTTCCACTGTATGATCTTCGAAGCGGTAAACACAGTAATACTTTGTGCCGACCCAGGAAACGCACTCTCCTTCCCTGTAATGCAGCAGTGTCTCCAGATTCTGTGTATTCTGGATAAACCATTCTTTATCCAGTACATATCGGTGCAGCACTCCCTCCGGAAGATATCCCCAGAACTGTCCGACATCACATCTTCCGACGGTCGTCCCCACCTGGGTTCCGTCCCGGTCAAACAGGGTATAGGTATCCATGAGAGAATCATTAAAGTCTCCGGACGGCAGCCCGATCAGTGCATCCTCCTCCCACAGCGGCGCAGCAGCCGCCGGCAGTGTTAAAGCCAGGAGAATGCCTGTACTAATGAACAATAATCCTTTTCGGAGCATTTTCATTTCCTCCCTTTCAGTTCTCTCCGGCTGCCACATAACCCTGATCTTCGACAAAGCGCTGTCCTTCCTCCGAAAGAAGCCAGTCGGCAAGCATGTGCGCGTTTTCTCCGGAATGCTCTCCGATACCGACGTAAAACGGATTCGTAAGCGGATACTGTCCGGAGCGGATCGTATCATTGACAGGCTTTATCCCGTCGACCGCCAGGAACTTCAGGCCGTCCTGATGGTACATGGAGGAAGCGTAATAGTATACGGAATATCCCAGTGCGTTTGCGGAATTATCATATTCCAGAAGTGCATCGATCAGACCTTCCATCCCCTCGATCCTCACCATCTGCTTTTCCGGTATCTCCTCGTCTCCCATCAGCAGCAGACGCATCAGCGTCTGGCTTCCGGAAGCCTCTCTTCTCTGAAAAGCCCGGATGGGAAGATCTTCTCCCCCCACCTCTTTCCAGTTTGTGATCGTACCTGTATAGATGTCATGGATCTGTCCCCGGGTCAGGCCATCCACCGGGTTGGCTTCATTTGCAAGAAACACCAGGGCATCCTTCCCTACCGGTGACAGCTCCAGTCCTTCCAGCTGGTCGAGCCGTTTTTTGTACTCTTCGGAAGCCTCATAGGAAAGGATCAGTTCTGCCTCTCCCATCTTCAGCCTTTCGTAAGAAGGATTCGTGTTGCTGAAATTGATCAGGGATTCCTCAGCCTGTGCCTCACTGCATCCTGTTACCTGCCTGATCAGAGCCTCCATCAGCGGAACACATGCAAGAGATCCGTCCACCTCCGGATATTCCTCATAGGTCATGTGCGGTATGGAGGGATAGGGATCTTCACTGTCCTGTGCAAAACAGCTTCCCGCCCAGGCTCCTGATGCCAGGACAACAGCCAGGGCAGCAGCAGCAGCTTTGCTGGCGCTTGTGTTAATTGTTCCGGCTTTGATCTTCCTTTGTTTTCTGCTCTCCGGCATTTTTATCCTCCTCACTTTCCGTAAATGATATGATTACAGCGCCAAAAGTCTGCACACACGACTCAGACATCGTTATTGCCCGAGCAGCCGCTGATAAACGTCCCGCTTAGTGATCCCCCGGTCTTTCGCGACGCATTTCATGGCCGCTTTGCGATCCATCCCCCGGTCCAGATAGAGCTGCATATGCTCCTCCAGATTCATTTCTTCCCACTCGAGCGCCTTCTGCTCCTGCACTTTTTCCCTGCTCCGGCCTTCGATCACGATCACATATTCACCCCTGGGAGACCGTTCTGACTTATAGGTCCGGAGCGCTTCCTCCAGCGTCGTCTGCCAGGCTTCCTCATAGATCTTTGTCAGTTCCCTGCAAAGGGTGATCCTGCGATCTCCCAATGCACCCAGAAGTTCCTCCAGGGTTCCGCACAGATGATGCGGTGCTTCATAGAGAATGATGGTCCGTGTCTCGTTTTTCAGTTCCTCCAGCACGGCCTGCCGTTCCTTTTTGTTATGCGGGAGGAAAGCCTCGAAGCAGAAACGCCTCGTCGGAAGGCCGGAAAGTGTCAGGGCAGTGATGCATGCACATGCGCCGGGAAGGGATGTGACCTCCACTCCTTCCTCGTAGGCGATCCGCACCAGATCTTCACCCGGGTCCGATATGCCCGGCGTACCTGCGTCCGTGACCAGAACCACTGTTTTTCCCTGCCGGATCTGCCCGATCAGTTCATAAGCCTTATCGATCTTGTTGTATTCATGGTAACTGGTGAGCGGTGTGTGTATATCAAAATGGTTGAGCAGCCGGATACTGTTCCTGGTATCTTCCGCAGCGATCAGATCTGCTTCCTTCATTGCTCTGACCACCCGGAAGGTGATATCTTCGAGATTGCCGATAGGCGTGGCCGCAAGGATCAGTTTTCCCGGCGCATTTCGCTGTTGCTGCATTTCGGTCATCTTCGGTGTTCCTTCCTGATCACGCCAGGGTTCCCATGGGATCCCAGGGTTCCAGGGCGATCTTTTCCTGCTTGAGCATCCGCACTGTTTCCGCGTCCAGATACTGCCGGTTTACTACCACCTGATACACAAACTCCCCGAACCACTCATCCGATGCGGTATAATAACCGCCGTTCGGACCGGAATCCTTTCCCCAGCTGTTCTCGATACGCCAGCGGTTGGGCCTGCCCTTCTCATCAAGATTGACCCCCATGAAAGTCATGGCATGATCCATGGCGCTCTCACCGTAATCCAGGCGGTCACCCTTGGAGAACCGGTACGCAATGCCGAGCATCTGCTCAACATTCGTACTTGCCCGGTCGAACACAGCCTCATCCCGCAGCGCAAACTCCATGCAGTCGGATCCGAACCATACCGGATGTCCGTCCAGAAGCTGCGCCACGGCCGCCTCACGGATCTTATCCATCGGCAGATTCAGATAAGTGACCGGTTTTCCCTCCGCAACGTTTCCGAGATATTTCACCGTGTAGGTTTTCCCGAATGGCTTATCCTTCGTCGGCGCATTGATCAGGCTCACATAATCATCGATATTCACGGGAATATAACGCTCATAAAAAGTTCTCCCGGTCAGTGCAAAATCTTTATAGACCTTTCCCTCCCGGTCCGTCATCGTAAAATCAAAGGACGCCGGAGGTTCTCCCAATGCGATGCACAGGATCCGGTACACTTCCTTTATCATTTCCTCCTTTTTTGCCCGCAGTGCTTCCATGCTGCTTCCTCTACGTCCCTCTGCCCGGAGAGATGCAGCGCATTCGCGAAGATACATGGCGAGATACCGGTTGAAGGGGGCTGATTTGACGGAATTTGCTCCGTCCGGATACACTTCCTTTGGAACGACGCCGTACTTGCGCACAAGATTGGCGAACATATCCCACTGGCCGCCATCCCCCACCGGATCCCGCAGAAGGAAATGCATCAGCCTTCCTTCCAGAGGTTCATTCAGCAGCTTCAGGATGTTTTCAAGGAAATAGTTGCTCCGCTCCAGCTTATCATAGAAGAACAGATAATTCTGGGACAGTTCGAAGTTCTCCAGATCATAGCGGTGCATCATCTCATAGCGCAGCGTATTCAGTGCAGAAAACAGCCAGCACCGGCCGCTGCTTTTCTGATTTGTTATGGCTCCCTGCTTCAGGCTGACTGAAAAAGTATGCGCCTGTTTCTGCAGCGCCGCATAATCAGCAGCTGCCTCCAGAAAGCCTGCCTTTACGGAGGCGTTTGATGCGATCCTGGCTGCCCGGTCTCCCTGAAAATCCTTAGAAAAGGTTCTGATCATTTTTAGTGGAAGGGATCCTTCTGTGTAATTCATAATATTTCCTCGCATTGTTTAAAAACAGGGGCATAGATCTGCCCCTGTGTGATGACTTATATAGCCGGCACTGATCAGCCGTTGTAATAACCGCTCTTGATCCAACCGGTCGTTCCCTGATAGACCACCTGATCCCATCCGTTGGAACTGGTGATATACTGCACCTTGGAGCCTACAGGAACGATCCCCATAACCGTTCCTGTCATTCCGGGAGCTGCGCGGAAGTTCATCGTACCGCTCACCGTTCCTGCACCGTAAGCAGACGCATTCTGATTCTGCATGGAAAGATAGTTCTCATAGGTGTAGTTGGCATCTCCTGCGTAGGAAGCCGGCGCCTGCTGCGTATTCTGTGTCGTGATGCGTCCGCCGGCGATCCAGCCCGTCACACCGTTGTATACGATCTTGTCCCAGCCGTTGGCTGTGCCGATGTACTGGACTGTGCTGCCTGCCGGCACCGTGTTCATGATCATGCCGTCCATTCCGGGTGCGGCACGGAAATTCATGCCGTAAAGCACGGTTGCCGTGACAGAAGACTGCGCGCCTGCAGTATAGGATGCAGCCGGCTGTGTGGTATCGACAAATGTGCCGGTCGTAAGATTGCCGCCGTGAATCCATCCCGTCTGGCCGTTAAGGGAAATATAATCCCATCCGTCCTGAGTTCCAAGGACCGTCACTACAGATCCCTTCGGAACGGATCCGATCACCTGTCCGATCATAGACGGCGCTGCACGAAAATTCATCGTACTGATCACCGTTTCCGCCTGGACGGATGTTCCTGCCAGTGCAGCGCAAAATAACGCCCCGAGAAAGGCTGTTCTTAATTTCATATTCAATTCCTCCCCTTATTATTGATCATTATTTATACTTTGCCGCTCTGCCGGATTCATCCAGCCGGTCCCCTGATTCCGGCCGATGCCCGTTCGTACAGACTGGCTTATTATAGTTTTAGCAAAAGAACTGCAGGCATGTCAACCTGTTTTTCGGGAACAGAATCAGAGTATCAGCACGACCTCGTTCTCTTCCTCCAGCACGTCGGCAGGGATGCGGTCCCCCTTCCATTCTTTCCCGTTGACACGCATACTTTGGCAGCCGCTTTGTCTGTGATCCGGGTTCTCAACACGGATATGCAGCTTTTTGCCCCGGAAATCCTTCGTGATCTCAAGATGACTCCAGTCAGACGGTATGGCCGGAGCTATAGTGATTCCCTCCGGATCCGGACGCATTCCCAGGATTCCTTCTATGCATCCCACCATCATCGTCGATGCAGTACCCGTGAGCCAGTGTACATGAGAACGCCCGAAATGCGGACTTGCTTTCCCTTCGGTAAACTGGCCATAACAATAGGGCTCCATCCGCCGGATCTGTGCATTCTCATTCTGCATGGACGGAGCATTTTCGCTCCAGTAGGCAAATGCCCGGTCTCCATGGCCGAGAAGTGCCTCCGCCAGCACAAGCCACCCCTGCGACTGGGAAAAGATCCCTGCATTTTCCTTTGTGCCTGCATTATAGATCACAGCCAGCGCTCCGGGAAATGCATCTTTATGATAAGGCGGATCCATCAGGACCGCACCATACTGCGTATTCAGACGGTCATATACATTCTTCATCGCGCTCCGGGCCTGCTTCTCATCCGCAAAGCCGCTGATCACCGCCCAGCTCTGAGGATTCAGCCACAGGTTTGCTTCCTGCGCATCTCTCCCGCCGATCACCGCCCCCTCCTCGGTGAAGCCGCGGATAAACCGGTCTTCATTCCAGCATTCCTTCTCCAGGATCCGGCGAAGCTTTTCCTGTTCCTCATCCATATATGAGATAAAAGTGTCATCCTTCTTCATCTTCGCAAAGATCCGCAGGATGCTCATGGCATAATAGAACTGGAAAGCAACAAAGGTGGATTCCCCGTTTTTGCCCAGTCTCAGGCAGTCATTCCAGTCCACATACAGTCCCGCCGGCATTCCGTGCGGTCCGAGGTGATCCATGGAGAAACGCACAGCCTGCTTAAGATGCCCGTATACAGTTGCCTCACCCCGGTTGGCATAGGGAATCACTTCCTCCAGAAATGCTGTGTTTCCCGTCTCCGCAATATACTTATATATGGTCGGAAACAGCCACAGCGCATCATCTGCCCGATACGCCGGATGGCCGGTCGCTTTCACATAAGAAGCGTCATCGGGCGTATCCTCATGTCCCGGATCATGGGTGAATTTCACCAGCGGCAGTCCGCCGCCGTTATCCACCTGGGCAGAAAGCATAAACCGGATCTTGTCCGCCGCCATCTCCGGAGCCAGATGGATCACCCCCTGAATATCCTGCACGGTATCGCGGTATCCATATCCATTGCGCAGCCCGCAGTACGTAAAGGACGCTGCACGGGACCAGATAAACGTCATGAAGCAGTTGTAGGCGTTCCATGTGTTGATCATGACATCAAACTGCGGACAGGGCGTCTTTACCCTGAAATGCGACAGCTTCTCCTCCCAGTAACTGCGCAGATGCTCAAGCTCCTCCCCGGTCCTGCCTGCCTTTTCATAACGGCGCAGGATCCCGGCAGCATCATCATCGGATCTCATTCCGAGAACAAATGTCAGACGGATCTCCCCGCCGGCTGCCAGCGTGATCTTCGAGGAAAGCGCTCCGCAGGGATATTCATTGTAGCAGCCTGTATTGCCGAGATTCCCGCGGATGACCCCCTGCGGGTCTCGGTAATCATGATATCTGCCCAGAAATTCTTCTTTATCACCGCACCAGGAATCGACCCGGGAGCCGGCCAGCCCGAAGAAGCGTTCTTCCATTCCGTCCCGGCCGGCAGTATCACAGCCTGCTTCGTCCAGGTTTCCATGAATACGCTGTATCACGCGGTTCTCCCGGAAAAAGGTGCGGGAGATGTATCTGGAATACTGCAGATTCACAAGATCCTGCTCATAATTGCTGTTATTGGTAAACTCAGCATAGCCGGTGACCGTCAGCTGTCTTTCCCGTTCGGAAGCATTGCGCACACATACATGCCATACCTCCCAGTCACAACCCATCGGCACATACCACACCGTATCCGTACAGATCCCGCCATAGGACGAACTCATACGGGTATATCCCAGCCCGTGCCGGCATTCGCAGGAATATTCCTCCAGCGGTTTCCCCACCGGCTGCCAGGATGCCGACCAGAGGTCCCCGTCCGCATCGTCTCTCAGATAGATATACCGGCCCGGCCGGTCCGATCCGTCAAACTGATAACGAAGAATCCTGCCGTTTGCCCCCGACTTCACGAAGCTGTACCCGCCGGCATTATTTGAGATCAAAGCCCCGTATTCCGGCGATCCCAGGTAATTCGCCCAGGGAGCGGGTGTATTCGGGCGTGTGATCACATACTCTTTGTTTTGCTCATCAAAATAGCCATATTTCATCGCATTCAGCTCCTTTTCGAGATCGATCAGATCAGCAGCACCGTAAGCAGGCCGAAAAACGCTGCCATGACCACCAGCCCGACTGCCTCCTGCCGGATCCGGCTGCGCAGCAGGCCGAGACATTCACGCATGAAAGCGTTCGGCCAGAACCACCATTTCGTCCTGGCTCCGACCCCCTCTGCCTTCAGCCCGGCAAGTCCTGCCCATACCCCGCTGCGGAAGACATGATATTCGGAGGTTGCAAACAGCACCTTTGCATCCGGGTTCTCCGCTTCAATGATCTTTTTGGAAAACTCCATGTTCTGATAGGTATTGCGGGAGCGGTCCTCCCTGCGGATCGAGCTTTCAGGCACTTCACACTCCAGCAGATATCTTCCCATCGCCTGCGCTTCCGGCATGCTCTCATCCGGGCCCTGTCCGCCGGACGGAACCAGAATGGCTTCCTTTCCGGTCTGTTCCAGCTGTTTTCTCCGGAAATCCAGGGCGGCGTCACACCGTGCCCGCAGCAGCGGTGTCAGCGAACCATCCCTCCGGAACCTGCATCCGAGAATGATAATATAGTCCTGATCCATTTCCGGCTTATGAAGGGCTGCCCGGATTCCGCATACCACGGAACCCAGCAGCATGCACTCACAGTAGGCGTACACTGTACAGTACAGATTATTGATCGTTTCATGCACCCTCATGGCCTGGATGCTTCCTGAGAAATCCCTCATCTGCAGAATCACTCCCAGCGCTGCTCCCCCTGTGATCACCAGCGCCGCAAGGATTCCAAGCACATTCTGCAGACGAAAAGCTTCATGCCGGAGCAGTTCTACATTGCTGACCGCCAGGAGCAGGGAGAAGATCAGGATGCAAGGTCCTGTCCATAGAATGAAGTGATACGCTGCGCCTGAGATCATCCGATACACTTCCATCATGCTGAACTGCATCGGATCCATGAAATGGAAGATCGTGACGCTTGCCATTACCACTCCACAGATTCCCGAGAATACGCCAAAGCCCGACGAATAGATCGAAAAGTATGAATACATACCCGGACCTTTTTCTTTCAGAAAACAGCGCATCAGAATCAAAGAGGTCAATATAAAAAACGCAGTAACTGCGCACAGTACGATTCTTTCCCCTGTGAAGGATCCCGTGCTTTTGTCATAGACAGTCAGCA
>CACZZH010000074.1 GCA_902785635.1 uncultured Lachnospiraceae bacterium | reverse complement strand
TACGCCAGGTAAGACAGACATCTTCACAGGATGGTTCGGCGTCCCCCGACACATGGTTATGGACAAGAATAAACTCAGATGCTCCCATAAGAAGAGCCCTGATCATGATCTCCCGTACTCCGACCAGCGCCCTGTCAATGCTTCCATGAGATATCTCCGAAACGGCAAGCGGCAGGCATTTTGCATTGATACCGATCATGTACACGATTTCCTCAGCAGGCGAATTGGCATACAGGTGCTTCCTGGCAAACTCATAAATTGCTTCCGGGCAGTTCAGTTTCGTATTACTCTTAGCATAAACAGATTCGATTTTTACCAGGTGAATCTGGCCGCCATTTGGTCCGCTGGCCAGAATATAAACAGGTATCCTTAACACACATCTTCCCCCTATCATTTAAGGATATTGCTATTTGTCAGCTTTTCGAATTCTTCTCCGCCATATCTGCGGACCAGGGCATCTGCACTCATATCCTCAAACCACATGACGATCTTTTCCCTAGTCTGATCATCGACAAATGGAAGAGAGTGACACGTCCAATACACGCCGTTGAGATACCCGGCTTTGAAGGCTCTTATGATTTTCTTCTTTGTCTTACCCTTCATTGGCCGCTTCTCCAATCATGGCACCCTCCAGGCTGTCCACAATTTGAACTGTAAGCTGAAGGAGCCTGTCCGAAAGCATCACGCCATGTGCCGGCGTAACCTTATATGAATTCTGATGCAGATAGAACATTATTTTCTCCATCTCCTTGGCATCCTTAAGTGCATCTGATATTGCTATTCCTTTATTTCCCATCAATGGTACCTCCCCTTTCTAATAATCTCATCAAGTGTAATCCCGCGTGATTCATATAGGTTGTCCCGCTTTTGTATGTCCCAGGTCATTACTTCTTTCATACCATCTACACAATACAGATTCCTCCTTGGTAAATATGTATTGTGTTTCTATATCCCCCTCCTATGTCTACTTTTCAAAAACAATTAACATAAAACTATAGGTTGTGGGGTAGTGTGTATTCCCACAAGCACCAGAATGATCTCGATCACTCCCACGCCGTCTTCTTCCAGCAAAAATTCTTTCCACATAATCTTTCCTCCTTACATTGACATAAAAGCAGGTACTACAAGTATCACAAAAACTATGCAAAGCATCATGACCATAGGCAGCAGCAGCTTCGTACCGGCTTTCTCGCCCAGTTTACGCGCCTGTGACTGTCTTTCCCGTGATGCGGAAAGCGCTTCCTGTTCCAAAAGCTCCGTCAGACCTTTTGATCCTTTCCGGAGGTTCTGCGACAGAACGGATCCCAGTCGGATATACCTCGGAAGTCCGCATCTGTGTCCGAACTGTTCATATGCTTTTCCCTCAGACAGACCATCCCTGATCTCATGACAGGTGATCAGCATTTCTTCATATACATATCGTTTATTATCTATTTGTTTTTTGTCCCAGAATTTCAGAATCCGCTTCCTGTTTTGAACTTCAGCATTCTTTATGCGGATCTCTTTCCGATAATCCTCAGCAACTCTTGAAAAGGCACTGCTTAAGTTCATCCCGGCACCGATCAGCAGGGTCATCTTCCAGAGCAGGTCCGGATAGTCCAGTTCCAGCTGGTCCCTGCGCCTCTGCGCGGCTTCATGTACACGCTGGTCCGCAAGAGCACTGACCAGAAAAGGAATGGATAAAAGGATGATCGCCAGGACCGGCAGATCCGTATTGTATGGATACATCCAGATAAGCCGCTTTCCTCCGATCTGCTGCGGCAGAAGATAGTAGTCTTCATTTTTGCTCCCGGCATTGATCCTGTCTGCCTCCTTTGTCAGCACATCATGTGCCTCCTCCCTGGCAGTCATTTGAGGAGGGAACACCTTTATGGCGGCTGTCGTGACCCGGTGCAGTCCCTGCACGCTCAGTTCTGCTTCCATCGTCACGATCGTGCCTTCTTCGGGAATCCCCTCCTCCGGGGTCCCGTCCTCTCCCAGGATTCCGTATGGCATCGCTGTCCATTCCACATGTACGGCTCCGCCCGCCAGGACCGTCGGGAGGTTTACCTTCTGTGTCACGGCATCCTGTGAAGGATTCTCGCCGAGAAAGACCTCCCTCAGTTCCTCTTCCGCTTTCTCCAGAAGAAGCTTCTTCTGTTCGTCTGTATACTTTCGGTCCTGTATTTCCATGGAAAGAATCGTACCTTTTCGCAGAATCTCGTCCGAATCATCTGAAACAGATCCATAATCATCGATCTTTACTTCCAATTCCTCCGTGCTGGACCCTTCTCCATAACCCGGGCGTGCGATCTTACCTTCCGGTACGGATCTGTCTTCAGTAAAGGAAATGATCAGAATGAAAGCTGCAGCAACCAGTGCAAACACAGACAGGATCAGAAAATTACGGACCTTTTCAATATGGTATTCCCGGACCGCTTCTTTTCTGCCCCCCGCGAGCGCCATAATATCCGCATTTCTGTTTCCGGAAGACCCGGTCATTTTTTCCATTCCGAAACGGTCGACGATTCCTGACGCGATTTTCCGGATAAAATCCTCCTTTTTTCCGTCCCCTTTCCACATAAGGTCTTTCTTTTTCACGACCCCTTTTCGATTAGGGTTCTCCTTCTTCCCGGCTTCTTTCCTGCCGGAAGTCCTGTGGCCATTTGCAGGTCTTTCCCTTCTTTCCATCTCACCCTCTTATGATATATCCATGATCTTCCTTCCCCACACCCATGCAGCGCCATACAGGCAAAGACATGCTGTCATGATCAGAATCCCTTCCGGCGTATGATACATGCCTGCCAGGAACTGCGGATCTGTAATGCTGACAAAGACCAGGATCGCAAGCGGAATAACGCTCATAATATTCTGCTCCATCTTTTTTCCGGCCAGAACCGTCTCGATCTCCAGCCTCGTCTCGTCCTTCTGACGCATGTCAGCGATCGTTGTCCGTACGATCGCGATCATGTCTCCTCCAGTCTTCCGGGCAGTAAGAAATACATCGGCAAAATTTCGAATATCGTCGATATGGCTTCTCCTCCCCAGATCCATCAGAAGTTTCTCGACCGGAACATTCATACGAATCTGCAGCGCAATATAACCAAATTCCCTGATAATAAAGGAGTCCTCATCATAGATCTTCCGCAGTTCCGTCAGGGCTTCCGAAAAAGCATTTTCCATCGCATATCCGGACTGCAGCGCAGTCCCGGCAAACTGCATGCCATCAAGGAATTCCTGCCGCATCCGTCCTTCCCGCTGTTTCTTCAGGTCACTTTTTCTCTTACGCACATACAGCGCCATTCCCGGAAGAAACAGCAAAAAGACGATCACGGACCGGTAAAACAGCGTGCTTACAGCAAGATCCAACAGTACGTATTCTCCGGTGATCCGCAGCTTCTCCGAAACAGAAAGTACATATATCCCATAATCCGGAAGTTTATGTCGCGTCCTCCCCGCAGAATAGTTCTGCAAGGGCAATGCCTGCCCTCTCAAGTTTTCCCGTGTGCCGGATCGTCCCGCAGCGCTCCATTTTTCCGAGGATCTTCCCTTTCTCATCTTCTCCTTCTTCCTGAAACCTGTAGATCGTATGTGTCATGATCTCCCCACTGCCCAGGTCATATCCGTCGATCTCCAGGATCTCCAGCACTTTTCTCGTCCGGTCCCGCAGCCTGCCAAGGTGTACCATGAGGTCAATACCGGAAGCGATCTGCCTGCGAACAGCACTGATCGGCAGATCCATCGCCATAAGCGTCATTACTTCAAGTCTGGAGAGCATATCTCTAGGACTGTTTCCATGACCCGTACTCAGGCTTCCGTCATGGCCCGTATTGAGGCTCTGCAGCATATCCAGCGTCTCCCCGCCCCGGACCTCACCGACAATGATCCGGTCAGGACGCATGCGAAGGCTCGCACGGATCAGATCGCGGATCGTGATCTCGCCCTCGCCCTCTTCATTCGCCCTCCGCGCTTCAAGACGGACAAGATTCTGTGCTCCCTGTATCTGCAGCTCGGCATTGTCTTCAATCGTTACGATTCGCTCATCCTTCGGAATGGAATCGGAAAGTGCGTTCAAAAAGGTCGTCTTTCCCGATCCGGTACCCCCGGAAATAAAAATGTTATAGCCTGCCCGGACACATTTCTGAAGCATTCCGGCTGCCTCCCGGCTGATGCTGCCCCACATGATCAGCTGTTCCATTGAGATCGGCTGATCCGGAAAACGCCGGATCGTTATGATCGGTCCGTTCAAAGCGATCGGCGGCATTACCGCGTTTACCCTTTCTCCCCCCGGAAGTCTCGCATCCACGATCGCAGCTGCCTCATTTGCTACCCGGTTGCACCCTGCCGCGATCTGCTGGACGATATCCTTCACCTTCTCCGGATCCGTAAACCTCTTCTTCCAGCGGCGGATCGCCCCGCTCTGCTCCACATAGATTCCGTCTGTACCGTTTACCATGATCTCTGTGACCGAATTATCATCGATCAGCTCCTGGAGAATATCCAGCCTTCGTACGGAATTGAAAAGTTCCTGCCGCAGGGCAGCCCGCTCGGGCAGCCGCATATAGTGATCCCGGCTGTTCTCTGTAAGCACATCATCGATCAGAGTCAGGATCTCCTCATCGGATACATCTCTGTAATGTTCCATTCTCTGCAGAAGACGCTCCTTCAGATACAGATTTCTTTCTTCCTCTCCCATTTTTCTCCGTTTTTTCTGATACCGGCATCATTTTCCCATATACCGGCATTACTTTTCCCATATACAGGCTTTACTTTTCCCATATACATGCATCACTTTTTCCACTCTGCTTCATCCTGCATCCCGGACTCTATAAGATGCTCTGTCTCCACGATCTGCCGGACATAGCTTCCTATTCTCCCCCTCGGCAGCTGTTCAGGAAAACCCGTAAGTTCACCGTCGTTTCGAAGCCTCGGCACCACGACTTTCCGGATCCGGTCTGTTACAGTCTGCATCTGCATCGCAGTCAGATTCTCCTCAAACTGCTGCAGCTTTCCCTTTGAGATCCGGTCATTCAGGACCGGAACAAACAGAAGATCACATTCTTTCAAAAGGGAGAAAACTTCCCGGATCTGCGATCCGACATCCAGCACGACCGCCTTATAATCTCCTTCCGTGATGATCTGCTCCAGCAGCTGCAGCCACTCCTGTATATCCACATCATTCAGGTCATATGCACTGAAGGCAGGATTCAGGCAGTCCAGCCTTCCCCACTGTGTCAGTGTATTGCCAAGGATCTTTTCCACACCGCTCCTTCCCTCCATGCGATACTGATAGATCAGGTCTGCAAGATCATTCCGGCCTTCCCTCCCGATCGCATTGTCCAGTCCGTGATAATTTTCCATATTTACATAAAGTACCGATCTGTGCTCTGCAAGAATCATCCCCAGCGTCACAGCAAAGATCGTCTTTCCGCAGCGATTGACCGGTGAATAGATTCCGTACCATGCACAGTTATCCGGCCGTTCTGTCCTGCCTTCCCGGACTGCGGACAATTCCCGGAAATCTTCATGATCTCCCGGATTCCTGCGCTGCAGGCATTCCAGAATGCAGCGCTTCAGATCCTCACAGGACTGATACCGGCAGATTCCTCCAACTCCCTCATCTTCTCTCAGATAGATCACATCCGTCCGGGTTCCGGAAGCCTCTTGGCCCGCCCGGGATGCCACCGGTTCATTCACCGGATCCGTCATAGATTCATCCATCAGTACAGGCCAGTTTCTTCCCTTTTCCTGATATTCCAGAAGCGCATCTGTTCTGGTGAAGGGAATCACTTCCCAGGGAAAATCCGGCTGCCGGTTGAGATAATCGGTAAGATGCTCAAGATAATACGGATCATGATCGCAGATCAGCAGTTTTTCTTTTTTCATTACATCTCCTTAAGTCAGCACAGTTTTCATTTGATCAAATCAGTTCGGGCGTATAGAGATATCACAGATATCAACGCTTCAAAATGGCAGGATTCCTGCAAAAACGGGAAGCGTTTCCCAGAGAACGCCGAACAGGACCGGCAGTGCAAAACAGAATCTTCCGTCCTCACTTACACCGTCCAGATAGGAAGGTACCTTTTTACCGTCAAGGCTTTTTAAATAACTCAGAAAATAATGAAACCGGGAATGAAATGTTCCCCGCCGAATCAGCAGTACAAAACTGAAAATACCGCCGATAAGAAAAGTATAAATAAGAATTCGAAATGAGGCTTCGGGACCGCAGAAAGCACCTGCCATTGACAGCAGCTTTATATCCCCCGCGCCGATCATATGAAAATACCAGAGAGGAGCAAGCAGCAGCAAAGGCAGCGCTGCTCCCCAGGCACACAGCAATAATCCGGAAAGCCCTCGGTCAAAAACACTGCCGGCAGCTCCGCACAGAAGGCCGGAGGCGATCATGCTGTTCGGCACCTTTCCGCCCCGAAGATCTGCAAGTGCTGCACCGGTGGTGAGCAGCACCAGAGTAATATATTGAACATACATGTTCTTACCAGTTCTCTCCGATGAACATTATTATATCACCTACACAGTATTTGTAAAGTTTTAAATATAAAATGTTGTCAACAACTTATCCACAGAATGTGCATAGTTTCCTCCTGCAGGATTCTGTCTGGACAAATCCTCCTTTTTATTCTATTATCAGTTATGTCCGCGCACAGAGCGGATCAGGCAGAGGAAAAGGAAAAATGAATATGAGAAAAAAGACAAGAATTGTTGTAAAAGTTGGAACCTCTACTCTTACGAATGAGCTGGGCAACAGCAACCTTCGTCGTATGGAAAAACTGGCCATGGTCCTTTCCGACCTGCAGAACCAGGGCAGCGAGATCATTCTGGTCTCCTCCGGTGCGATCGCGGTAGGCGCCAATAAGATGAAACTTTCCGAGAAGCCGCAGGATATCCGTATGAAGCAGGCAGCCGCAGCTGTGGGACAGTGTGAAAATATGTTCCTGTATGATAAGTTCTTTGGCTATTACAATAAAACGGTTGCTCAGATCCTTTTCAATGCAGACGATATCCTCCAGGAGGAGAAAAAAGAAAATCTCGGCAACACACTCGAAACGCTCCTGGAGCAGGGAATCATTCCCATCGTCAATGAGAATGATTCCGTCAGCTACACAGAGATCGAATCCGAAGAGAAGCTGTTCAGTGACAACGACGTGCTCTCCGCTGTCGTGGCGGTGCTCAGCAAGGCTGACTGGCTGATCATTCTTTCGGATATCGACGGCTTCTATGACCGTGATCCCCGTCTCTACAAAAATGCACAGCTGATCAGCCGCATCGAGACGATCGATGAAAGCGTCTACCATCTGGCAGGCGGCGCTGGTTCCAGGCGCGGTACCGGTGGAATGCGCACGAAGGTCCAGGCAGCAGATCTGGCGACTTCTGCCGGAATCGACACGCTGGTAGTAAACGGTAAGGATCCCGCCATTCTTTACGATGTCATGGACCGGAAGCATGTCGGAACGCTCTTTGTTGCGAAAAGGGTTTAAAAAAAGGGGGCTGACCCCCTTTTTTAAACCCTTTTTCTGCTTCGGTCCTTCTTCCGGACGCTGTAGCCAAAACTTCCGAGCTGTTTTCCCAGCGCATAATATTCCCCATGTGAATAAACTGCCGGATGTGCCTTTGCCAGATCAAATCTTCCCTTCTCGTCGAGATATTCTTCATCTGCATCCACCGCTTCCACTTCTGCCAGAAACATGTGATGCGAACCCAGCTCTATGACCTGGCTTACCCTGCATTCGATATTCACCGGGCTTTCAGCGATCAATGGAGCGGATACCTTCGACGCGGGAGCAGGCGTCAGATGCATGGCAGCAAACTTGTCCTCATCCCGTCCGGACCGTACACCGCACCAGTCGGCAGCGCGGATCAGCTTTTCCGTGGTGAGATTGATCACAAATTCACCCGTATCCCGGAGAATCCCGTAGGAATACCGCTCCGGACGCACGCTGATAGAGACCATCGCAGGAGAACTGCACACCGTACCTGTCCAGGCGACCGTGATAATATTAGGCTTTTCTCCCGGCCTTGCGCACGATACCATCACAGCCGGCAGCGGATAAAGCATATTTCCGCTCCGCCACACCTGTTTTCCCATATTTTACCTCCGGTTTTTTAATGTTACAGCATCGCGCTCTCACTGCGGTTGATCGCGGCGATCAATGCCGGAACCACCTGCTTCTTACGGGAAACGACCGATTTCACCAAAGCTACATTGTTCTCGACCTTTGCAGGCGGAAAAGCGTCCTCGACGATCTGGGCGGCGTGTTCGCCGTAGCAGAGCATGGTCGTAGATTCTTCAATGATGTTGGTAAGCATGAATACGATCATATCCAGCCCGCGGCTGTTGTAGGTCTCCTCCAGGAACGGCACCATGCGCTGACGCAGCTCTTCCAGCTCATCTTCGCTCATGGAATTGATCTGGCCGATACCCAGTGTCCTTCCGCCAACCTCGAACTTCTTGAAGTCCTGATAGAAGATCTCCTCCGGTGAGGAATCCTTCAGATTGCTTCCGGCTGCAAACATCTTCTTTGCATATTCTACGCAGTTGATCCCGGCCAGGTCTGCCAGGTCCTCTGCTGCCGCACGGTCCACCGGGGTACAGGTCGGTGACCGGAACATCAGCGTATCCGAGAGGATCGCACTGCACAGAAGTCCTGCGATCTCCTTCGGAATCTCCACGTTGTTCTCATGATACATCTGGTATACGATCGTTGCCGTGCAGCCCACCGGCTGATTGCGGAAATACACCGGATTGATCGTTTCCAGTGAACCCAGGCGATGATGATCGATGATCTCCAGAATCTGCGAATCTTCAATGTTATCAACAGCCTGCGACGCCTCATTATGATCCACAAGGATGATCGAACGCTTGCGCACGCCAAGCAGGTTTCTGCGGGAGATCATACCAATGTATTTTCCGTTCTTGTCCAGGATCGGGAAATCACGATACCGCTTATGGGACATGATCTCCATGATCTCCTCCGTGTAATCCGTCCGATGGAACGTGACCAGTCCTTCGCTGCGCATGAAAAATTCCACCGGCATGCTCTGGTTGATCAGTCTGGATACCGTATATGTATCCAGCGGCGATACAATGATCGTACACCCGTGATCCTGCGCCATATGCTGGATCGTCTTCGATACTGTAGCGCCCAGGCACACCACAATACAGCCGGCGTTCATTTCGATCGCACACAGCTGCCCTTCATACCGGTTTCCGAGAATGACCATATCATGCTCGTCAATATAGTTTTCCATCACATCCGGATTGGCAGCGGCCACCACCACTTTACCCTTTTCAAAACAGGCATTTTCGTCTCCGACGATCATCTGCCCCTCCAGCGTTTTCAGAATGTTGCGGTAAGGAGTTTTCGCTTTGGAAACAATAGCGCTGTCATATTCTTCCATATAGGATTTCGCGATATCATTGATGGTGATCAGACCTTCCAGACTTCCTTTTTTATCGGTGATCGGAAGCGTAAAAACATTCAGCTCCCTCATGATCTCCCAGGCTTCCTTTACAGAGATCTTGCGGCCTTCGCCCGGCACTTCCCGGATCTCCATATCCTTTACCCTGGTTCCGATATTGATCAGATAAGCCGGTATTTCTGCATGGAACTGCTCCAGCACAAACATCGTTTCCGAATTCGGTTCTCCGGCTCTGCAGGGGATGTAATTATGCTCCGGATCGATCTTATTTTTCAAATATGCATAGGAAATTGCCGAACAGATGGAATCCGTATCCGGATTCTTATGCCCTACAATACATACTGTCGTTTTTTTCTTTTTCGGCTGAACGATTTTCTCTTCCATAAGATTATTATGCCTGCCTTTCTGTACTATGTATTATTCCCCGGGAAATCCGTGTGCATCCTGGCGGAGCTTTTTTTCATAAACGGCAGATCGCTCTGTCATTTGTTATAATCTTACTATATTACCGGATACAGGTCAAAGATAAAAAGAAGGACCCGCAAACGGGTCCTCACTTCTTACAGATATTTTCTGAGCGCTTCGACTTTATCCAGCTTCTCCCACGGAAGATCCAGATCATTTCTTCCGAAATGTCCGTAGGCTGCGGTCTGCCTGTAGATCGGCCTGCGAAGATCCAGCATACGGATGATTCCTGCCGGACGAAGGTCAAAGTTCTCGCGGATGATCTGGGTCAGCTTTTCATCGGACACCTTTCCGGTACCAAAGGTATCCGCCATGATGGACGTAGGCTGCGCTACGCCAATGGCATAGGAAAGCTGGATCTCACAGCGGTCCGCCAGACCTGCAGCCACAATATTCTTTGCAACATACCGTGCTGCATAAGCTGCACTTCGGTCTACCTTTGTACAGTCCTTTCCGGAGAAAGCTCCGCCGCCGTGCCTTGCGGCTCCGCCGTATGTATCCACAATGATCTTTCGGCCTGTCAGTCCGCTGTCGCCGTGCGGTCCGCCAATGACAAAACGGCCTGTGGGATTGATAAAGAACTTTGTATCCGCATCGATCATTTCCTGCGGAAGGACTTCATCAAACACATATTTGCGGATATCTTTATGGATCTGTTCCTGTGTCACATCCGGATCATGCTGTGTGGAAAGCACCACAGCGTCCAGTCTTGCCGGTTTTCCGTCATGATATTCCACCGTCACCTGTGTCTTTCCGTCCGGACGAAGGTATTTCAGAGTTCCGTCCTTGCGCACCTTTGTAAGCCGCCTTGCCAGCTTATGTGCCATTGAGATCGCAAACGGCATATATTCTTCCGTCTCATTTGTGGCATATCCGAACATCATTCCCTGGTCTCCGGCGCCGATCGCTTCGATCTCATCGTCGCTCATCTTATTTTCTTTGGCCTCCAGTGCCTTGTCCACACCCAGAGCGATATCCGCCGACTGCTCGTCGATGGCTGTGATCACAGCGCAGGTATCTGCGTCAAAACCGAATTTTCCGCGGTTGTATCCGATCTCCCGTACCGTGTCACGAACGATCTTCTGAATATCCACATATGCATTGGTCGTGATCTCTCCCATAACCACAACCATACCGGTAGTCGTCGCTGTCTCACAGGCAACGCGGCTGTTCGGATCCTTCTCCATGATAGCGTCCAGAATCGCATCAGAGATCTGATCACACATTTTATCCGGATGTCCTTCCGTCACTGATTCGGATGTAAACAAAAACTTCTCCATAAATACCAATACTCCTTTCTTCTTCGAATGTCTCTTTCCCGGTCTGCAGTTCATGCCCGATCAACAGAAGATCCGACAGAATTTCCTATGAGACAAAGAAAAAAGTCCGCATTAAGCGGACCTTTCAAGCAAATGAAAAATCCCCTTATTGTTCGACGTATAATCGCTCAGGCTGGCACCTTCCTCGGATATCTTCTGATATCTTTCGGGGTTGCCGTGGCTTCACAGATCCTATGTATCTCCACCACTCTGAATAAGAGAACTGTATATTGCGCATAACTATATGCGAAACTGTGTAACAACATAACGCAGTTTTCGGTTTTCGTCAATAGGCAAATTCAAATATATGTATACAAAGCATGTTCAGGACGCTTCGTTCCCCATATATTTCATATAACTTACGACCATAAGGGCAATTTTAAACGTAAGGGCATCCTCGAAGTTGCGGATATCCAGCCCCGTACTCTTCTGAAGCTTTTCAAGACGGTATACCAGCGTATTGCGGTGTACGAAAAGCTGTCTGGCAGTCTCAGAGACATTCAGATTGTTTTCAAAGAAAGAATTGATCGTGGTAAGTGTTTCATCATCAAATTCATCCGGCCTTTGCTGTGTGAAGATCTCCGTCATAAACATCTCACACAGGTTCACCGGCAGCTGATAGATCAGACGGCCGATACCCAGGGCACTGTAGGCATGGATCCTCTTCTGTGTATAGAAGATCTTTCCGACGTTAAGGGCCATTCTGGCTTCCTTGTAGGACTGGGATACATAAGAGATCTCATCTACGATCGTACCGAAAGCGACCCGAACATTCGGGACCGCTTCCGTATCCATCATATCGCAGATCATGGCTGCTGTAGCCATCGCATTCTGATAATCTTCATCTCCGTCCGAAACTTCCTGCACATAGATCAGGCTTGTCTCATCCACAGCTGTGATAAAATCCCTGCTGTTTCCGGCAAACAGACCCTTCAGTACCTCCATTGCAGCGGAATCCTTGTCATTGCCTGTCTCAATAATATAAACCAGACGCTTCACCTGTGCATCGATGTGAAGCTTACGTGCTTTGTTATAGATATCCACCAGGAGCAGATTATCCAGCAGAAGATTCTGGAAAAAGGTATTCCGGTTAAGCTGTTCCTGATAGGCGACCATCAGAGCCTGCAATGATGCTACCGCGACTTTTCCCATCATGTATACATCCTCACCTTTACCCTTACTGATCAGGATAAAAGCAACTTTCCCGTCATCCTCTACTTTAAAAAAATGATGCCCCTGTATCTCCTGACTGTCGGCAGGGGAGGTGGAGAAGAGCCGTACGGCTTCCCTGTCTATCGTTTCTTCCGTGGAAGTCCCCGCGATCTGCACTCCGTCCGGATCGTATACAAAAAAATCGATTCTGGTGATACTGTGCAGATCTTCTATTGTCTTGGTGATAACCTGATTTGAGATCATATATACTCCTCCTTAACCTTCCACGTTTGTCTGCCTGAAAAAATTTCCTGTGAGACGAAAAAGAGGGGACCGATCCGGCCCCCTCCTTATAATGAAGATACTGATTTACGATATGTAATTTCCGGATGCTTCCGATCAGTTCGTGATGGTGAGTTCTGTATCCTTGTCGAATACATGGATCTTATCTACGTCCAGAGCAAATTTCACGGTATCGCCGGTTCTTGCTTCCGTACGCGGATTTACTCTTGCGGTGAAGTTCTTTCCGCCAATGGTGAAATACAGATAAACTTCTGCACCGAGCAGCTCGTATACTTCGATGTTTGCGGTGATCACAGCTTCGGATCCGGCAACTTTCTCTGCTTCATCATACAGATCTTCCGGACGGATACCCATGATAACGGTCTTTCCTGCATAACCGCCGTCGATCAGTTTCTTAGCCTTTGCAGCCGGAAGCTTCACTTTGTTTCCTTCAAATTCAAGAACTACATCATTGCCGGAAGCATTGACTTTCGCTTCTACCATGTTCATCTGCGGAGAGCCGATGAATCCTGCTACGAATACGTTGCCCGGCTCGTTATACAGATTCTGCGGAGTATCCACCTGCTGTACCACGCCGTCTTTCATAACAACGATTCTGGTACCAAGCGTCATAGCCTCGGTCTGGTCATGTGTTACA
>CACZZH010000073.1 GCA_902785635.1 uncultured Lachnospiraceae bacterium | reverse complement strand
CGGCGGATCGCAGTGC
The DNA here is from genome assembly GCA_902785635.1 of uncultured Lachnospiraceae bacterium. Taxonomy (GTDB): domain Bacteria; phylum Bacillota; class Clostridia; order Lachnospirales; family Lachnospiraceae; genus Merdiplasma. Next base: position 13,313 of record CACZZH010000073.1, on the reverse strand, counting down.
TGCGCAGATGAAGGCTTCCTTCGGAAGCCGCGCAGCACGCGGCTTCGAGCGCACAAGGCGCTCGAAGATCTTACCGGGAAACAGGCAGTTTTGCCAATACTTATTCAGGACTATCTGGACGTCTGTGATCCGGTGCTGACATTTGACCGATTCATGGGAGAGATCGACCTGGAGAAATATCTGAAAAACATCCGGAAGCACTATACGGGAAGACTCAGATATGACCCGGTCAGCATGCTGAAAACAGTACTGTTCGGATTTATGACGAATGGCTACATTCCACTACGGGAACTGGAGGACCAGTGCAGGGTCAGTCTCCGGTTTATGTACCTTATGGGGCACGAGGCTCCATCCTACCGTACCTTCGGCTACTTCATCAATGAAGTGCTTGGGGATTCCATCGAAGAAATATTCAATTTTTCAATTGAAATGGCCGTGGTTTCTCCGGTTCATCAGCCATGCAAATGCTTTCGCTGTGCGCAGATCCGGATCCTTGAAATGATTTCCCTTATTCCATTCCAGAATACAGTCCGCTCCGCCATCCTTCAGGATCCTGTATCCGTTCCGGATCGCGTTTCCCACCTGCGCCATCATCGGATTCCGGGTCCGTTCCTCCCTGTCTCCGAGACTTAAATAGGCAGCATCGGCCCGAAATTCGTTTTCCCGCATATAGTCTGTAAAACCCGGGAACCAGATGGAGGGAGATGCCGCCGCAGCGCCGCTGAACACATCCGTCTGATACGCCGCCCAGAGTGCGAAAAGACCCGCGAGCGAGTATCCTCCGATGAAGATCCTTAGGGCCTTCTCCGGCGCATTCTCCTCCGGCTGGGCAGCCTCCGGACACGGAACCACGTTTTTCAGGAGGAACTCCAGCGTCTGCTGTGCACCGTCTCCGAAACTTTCATTTCCAAATACCGGCGGCGCAGGCCACGGTGCCAGGTCTTTATTCCAGCTGTTTACCTTCACTGCCTTCAGAAAAAACTTCTGTCCCCCGGACAGCTCGCGTATATATTCCGCTTCCTTTTCGATCACTTCCATATCATGATCATCCACCATCTGAATCAGGACAGTATCCGCTTCCGGGTCCTGGTATGTAAAGATGTCAAAATTCATGTTTTCTCTGCTCCTCTGCGCGGTTTAATCCAGGATCTTCACCGGTTTCCACTTCAGGTAATCACCCGATACCAGCTGATAGCGGATGCCATGATATTCGCCCTGAATACTGTCATGAAAGCGGCTCTCCCCGTGGCAGTGGGCGTAGATGACCTGCTCTGCTCCGTACTCCTGTGCCATGTCGGTAAACCCGCTTCTTTCCTCCAGTATGCTGGTCGGCGGATAGTGCAGGAACATGATAAACTTCCGGTAACCGTCTGCCTTTGCCAGCTCAAAGGATCTCCTCAGCCGCTGCAGTTCCCGCTCCACAAGCTTTCTGGCATGTGTCTGCGCCTCTTCATCCCAGCCGATGATGCGGCCCCGGCGGTCCAGATAAAACGGCCCTTCAAAGGTAAATCCCTTCGTTCCGACCAGCGCATGATCCCGGTATGTTTCATAGCTGTCCTGAAGAAATGTCAGTCTGGGCTGATACATTTCATTCAGCTGCGCCGTCTTTTTCGCATCCCAGAACATGTCATGATTGCCGCGGGTCAGAATCTTTCTTCCGGGAAGGTCACAGATGTACTCCAGATCCGGTTCACATTCCTGAAGATTCTTCCCCCAGCTGTGGTCTCCCACGAGCACAAGCGTATCCTCCTGTCTCAGAAGCATTCCGCAGTTCTTCCGGAATTTCTCCTCATGATTCTTCCATACCCGGTCATGCAGCTGTCCCGGCGCTCTCAGTACAGATCGATAATGTAAATGCAGGTCTCCGATCGCATACAGACTCATGTTCTTCTCCCATACTTATATTCCTTTTCTCTCCGGCACTTTCCGCAGGATGTTTATTCCGTTCTTCCGCGACATTTCCCGCAGGCGTTTGCTCCGTTCTCCCACGGCGCTTTCCGCAGTACGTTTATTCCGTTCTTCTCCCGCGCTTCCCGCAGACCGTTCAGCTCTTCTCCAGCGCTTCCCACAGGCCGTTCAGCTCTTCTCCAGCGCTTCCCACAGGCCGTTCAGATAGGCGGCGCCGAGCGCCCGGTCATACAGGCCGTAGCCGGGGCGTCCTTTCTCATCCCAGATCATGCGTCCGTGGTCCGGCCGCACATAAGTGTCGGGACAGGTGTCATGAATGGCTCTCATGATCTCATACATATCCAGATCACCGCTGCTGCTTAAGTGTGCAGATTCGCGGAAATGATGGTGCCCCAGATACTTCACGTTCCGCACATGCATCGCGCCGATCCGGTCCATCTCTCCGAAATGACGTATGGCCCTGACCACGTCATTGTCCGGGTTCGATCCCAGGCTCCCGGTGCACAGGCAGACCGTATTAGCCGGGCTGTCATGCAGCGCGATGATCCTGTCGTAGTCTTCGATGCTGTGCGCAATGCGCGGGAGGCCGAAGATCGGCCATGCCGGATCGTCCGGGTGGCAGGCCATCCGGATCCCGGTCTCTTCGCACACGGGGATCACCGCATCCAGGAAATATTTGAAATTCGCCCGCAGATCATCTGTCGTCATGCCCTCATACTGCTTCAGGGTAGTCTCAAGCAGTGCCAGGCGCTCCGGTTCCCAGCCTGGAAGCGTAAAGCCCCTGCTGTCCTCGGCCGTCCGGCGCACGATCTCAAGCGGGCCCATCTCTCCCAGATCCTTTTCGTCAAAGTACAGGGAATTTGAGCCGTCTTCAGGGATGATCCGTGCCAGATCCGTGCGCAGCCAGTCGAATACCGGCATGAAGTTGTAGATGATCACTTTCACACCGTTTCGCGCCAGCATGCGGACGGTGGAAATATAATTTGCAATATACTCTTCCCTGGAAGGCAGTCCAAGCTTGATATCCTCATGGACGTTCACGGATTCGATCACTTCCAGTTCCAGCCCGGCCAGATGAACTTCCTTCACCAGCGCCTTGAATTCTTCTTCCGGCCAGTCCGCTCCGGCAGGCTTGTCCAGCAGGCCCATCAGTCCGGTCATGCCCGGAATCTGTCTGATATAGCTCAATGGAATCGGATCGGCTTTTGAGCCGTACCAGCGAAATGTCATCTTCATAAACTCACGTCACCTCTATCCATATTCTGTCAGATCTTCGCCATATTCTGTCAGATCTTTGCTTTCTTCCCGGGAAGCAGTTCAGACCGTTCCATCCGGATGTACAGCTTCCAGATCATCCGGCAGCGCTCTTCTTCCCGTGTATCACAGTGTACCTCGATCCCAAGCTCCCGGGCCAGGTTGTCCAGCGACGCGTCCCTGATCCAGGGCAGATGATTCGCCGCCATCTGCTTCGTATCGATCACCTGATTGGAAAAAGGAATTCCCAGTTGCACCCCATAGGCTTCTTCCAGCTGCGGCAGCAGGTCTTCCGTAATGTCGTGGCTGACGATGGGCAGATAGCCGGCGAATTCCCGGAAAGAGGCGATGGCCTCCCGGTATTCCTTTGAATTCTTCCTGCCGATATCCCTGCGGAAAACATCCCGTTCTTCCCCGTTGATCACCTTGATGGCAAAAATACTGCTGATCCTGCCTTCCTCATCATCCCACGGAATAAGATCTGCAACGGCGTAGGAGCCGCGGTACCCCTGCCTGGGGATCTGAGAGAGATCCCCGGGCATCGCAAACTCCCGCATATACAGATCGACCCAGATGGAGTAAGGTGTTCTTTCATAACCCGGCGCCACAGCCCGGCCGGAGATCTGCTCATCCGGAACGATCCCGTAAATAAACTTTCCTGCCTGCAGCAGAGCTCCGATGATCGAATTCTCATGCCTCGGTACGTATCCGAGTTTGCGTCCCTTCGGGTCGATCGCCATCACGGCATTGCTGTCGAAGCGGTTCTCCGGTTCCCGGACAAAGGATACTCTGCATCCCGGCTTCAGATCCTCCACCAGTTCGTCGGATCCTCCCTGAAAACGGGTCCCCACGATCACCTGGCGGACCAGAAAAATATCCCGCATGAAGGGGGATTCGATCCCGTTCCCTGTGTGCAGGATCTCCGCCAGATTCGCGGACCCCAGACTTTCCGCTGGAAGCGCACAGGAAACACCGGCTTCTTCCGGAAGCCCATAGGAAGCGCTGCCTTCTTCCGGAAGCCCACAGGAAACGCCGGCTTCTTCCGGAAGCTGATAGGAAGCGCTGCCTTCTTCCGAAAGCCCATAGGAAGCGCCGGCTTCTTCCGAAAGCCCATGAATCTCGCGCTCATCTGTCATGCCCGTTCCCCCTTCCTCAGCTTCTCCTTAAGTTCCTCGATAAATTCTGCCAGCTGGCGGTCCATTTCCCGGACCTGATCGATCTTTGAGCGCAGACCGCGGCGGCACTCTTCCACAGCCTCCTCATCCTCCAGGAAAGCCTTGATCTTATAGGGGAATTCTGACTTGATGTGTTCGATCTCCCTCGTAAGCAGGCGCATCCGCAGCTTCAGTTTTTCCAGAAGTTCACGCAGTTTTGCCCTTCCTTCCGCAGTATCGTCAAACAGATCCTCCGGAGCATCCATACCGGAAAGCTCTTCCCAGATCCGTTCCATCTCCTCCAGGTTTCCTTTTTCATAGGCTGCCGTCGCACGGTTGAACAGCTCCTTCTCATGCTCCGTGGGATTGGGATGCATGTCCGGGTGAAGACGTTTCACGATCTTGCGGTAGAGTTTTTTGATCTTCTGGCCGGGCGTTTCCCGGGAAGATCTTTCCGTTCCTCCCGGAGCGTCGCCGTCCCATCCGTCCTGTCCTGTGCCGCCCTGACCGTCTTCATCCTGGCCGCTTTTGCCCTGGCCGTCTTCGTTCTGTCCGTTTCCATTCTTCCCGGTACCGTCCTGACCGTCTCCCCGGTCCTGTCCCCGGTCTTTCCCGTTTTTGCCGGTACCGTCTCCACAGTCCTCCCCGTCCTTCCGGGAATTCGCTCTGTTTTTCCGGGCTTCCTCTTCCGCTTTCTTCTCCTCCCGGTCGTGCGAAGACCATTGATTCTCCTTCTCCCACTTCTCCTTTCGCTTTCTCGCTTCCTCCGCCTTCTTCTTCAGGTCATCCTCATATTTCCGGAATTCCTCTTTTGCCTTCGTTTCTGCTTTCTCGTAGGAAGGTTTCTGCTGCTGATTCATCTGGGCCTGCAGGATCTCAATGATTCTCTGCTTTTCACGCAGATACATGTTGGCCGCGATCAGCTCCCGCTCCAGGGAGACGATCTTCTCCTCATACTCAGCGCTCAGGGCCGGGCACACGTGATAGACCAGATCATCACGCAGCGCGGTCAGCTCCGCGATTCTGGCCTGCAGTTCCCGGATCTCCTCCAGAAGCTGCTCATATTCGGATTGCGATAAAACTATATTCGATTCCGTCATGGTCGTGTCATTTTCTATATACTACAGCATAGCTGCCTGGCCATTTAGCTGCCTGCAGACCGCCGGTTTCAGATCTCCTGAAGATAATTATATCACTTCCTTTCTTTCCTGTCTTTTAACGTTCTTTCGAAATATAAAAGCCGAAATATAAAAGACAAAAATATAAAAGAGCACCCCGTTCCCGGAATGCCCTTCTACTCTCAGTTATTGAACTTTCTCCTTTATGACCGGTTCCCTCCGGATCCGCTTCCTCGCCGATGTGATCGCTTTCTGCGGACATACCAGCACGCAGAGATGACATCCCACGCACTTCTTTCCGTTCAGCACCGGCTTCCTCTCCTCATTCAGGGTGATGGCCTGATGGCCTCCGTCCGCGCACGAGATCTCACATCTGCCGCAGCCGATACACTTTTCCCTGTCAAACTTCGGGAAGACCACAGTATCCCTTTCTAGGACATCGGTCGTCTCGCTGATCGTCTCAAGTGCAAGACCGACTACCTCTTCCACACTGTTGAATCCTTTTTCCGCCAGATAAAGATTCAATCCGGCGATCAGATCGTCAATGATTCGGTACCCGAACTGCATGACCGCTGTCGTCACCTGCAGGCTCCCGGCTCCGAGCATAAGGAACTCCAGGGCATCAGACCAGTTTTCGATCCCGCCCATGCCGGACAGATGCATCCCGGAAAGCGCCGGATTCTGTCCCAGCTCGGCAATAAACCGCAGCGCAATGGGTTTGACCGCATTTCCGCTGTATCCGCCCACCGCAGACATACCATGGACTGCCGGAGCAGAGACATAGGTGTGCGGATTTACCCCGATGATACTTTTTATGGTATTGATCGCAGCGATACCGTCTGCCCCGCCTCTCTTTGCAGCTTCCGCTGCTTCGCTCATCCTGGCAACATTCGGTGTAAGCTTGGCAAGAATAGGGATCTTTGTTCCCCGTCTGGCAGCAGCCGTGAAGCGTTCCACAAGCTCCGGAACCTGGCCGATATCCGAGCCGAGACCTTCGTCCGCCATGTTCGGACATGAGAAGTTCAGCTCGATGGCATCCGCGCCGTTCTCCTCACAGAGCCTGGCCAGTTCTTCCCACTCTGCATCATTCTGGCCCATGATGGAGGCAAGGATGAATTTCGTCGGATAATTTTTCTTCAGATCCCGGAAGATCTTCATGTTTTCGGCTACGCTGTGATCCGAGAGCTGTTCGATATTCTTGAAGCCTATAATGCTGCCGCTGTCTCCGGTGATCGCCGAGAAGCGCGGCGATGCTTCATGGATGTCAAAGGAGCAGATCGTCTTAAAAGAGGCCCCGGCCCAGCCTGCTTCGAAAGCTCTGGCGCACATGTCATAGGTGCTTGCCACCACCGAGGAGGACAGCAGGAACGGGTTCTCCAGAGGAATCCCGCAAAGTTGTGTCCGGAGGCGGCTGGTATCTTCCTGCCTCGGCACTTCCAGATACGGTCTGACCTCGTCATGCAGACCCATTACAAGTTTCCGGATCGGCACTTCATGCGGACGCACACATGCTGCTTCGCAGGGAGCACTGCAGTTCACACAGGGACACGCCTCTTCCGGAAGACTCGAAGCGGCAGCTTTTTCATTGTCAAACCAGATACTCCGCAGCAGCATCGCCGGGTCAAGCTCTTCGCAGCTTGCTGTACATGGAGCGTTGTGACAGAGAGCACAGCGAATCATATCCGACCTGCGGAACCTTTTTTCAAAAAATTCATTTGATTCTTTCGGCATTGGGGCGTCCTCCTTTCAAGGCATAATGATCACTTTTATCTCAACATCATTTAATATAGAGGGTCGTATGTTTGTCAAGCGCCACCTGCAGTCCGGGATCATAAAAAACGGAGACCTTAATTCTGTCAGCTGTCAAAATCAAAGGTCTCCGTCTCTTTATATTATATTTCCTGTTGTTTCATCGTGCAGGATCTGCATTTTTTCTATGCTTTATTGAATTTTTCTTTCGGCTGCCTGCAGCGCGGGCATTTCCAGTCTTCCGGGAGATCCTCAAAAGCAGTGCCGTCATGCTCTGCAGGGTCATACACATAACCGCAGATGGAGCAGACATACTTTCCGGTTTCTTCCTGATTTGAAAAATCGTATTCCTCAAAGATCGTCCCGACCGGATGATCCAGATCCATCACGCGCTTCGCTTCCAGGTTCTCATAACCCTGGGGAGTATGCGTACCGCAGTACACAGTCGGATGATTCCGGATGAATTCACGAACACGGTCAAGCGTTTCACGCGCCGCAGCCTTATCATCATACACCACAGACAGCTTATTGGCGTACAGCGCTTCATCCACATAGGTAATGTCGCCGTGAATCATAAAGAACAGGCCCTCGTTTTCCACGATGATAATGCTGTTCCCGTTGGTATGTCCCTTGGCTTTGACATAATAAATGCCCTCACCGATCTTCTGACATGCCGGAAAATTATAGTATGCACCGTTCGTGAACTTCACAGGTACCAGATTATCGATTCCCTGAAGCTCAGCCGCGCTCATCTCATCTTCATTCACATAGATCTTCGCGTTCGGAAAGGACTTCAGTTCTCCGGAATGATCAGCATGCTTATGGGTAAGCAGGATCTTTGTCACCTGTTCCGGTTTGTAGCCCAATGCGGCAAAGGCTTCCATGTAGGTGCAAATGTCCTTGCCCGTAAAAGCAACGCTGGTCTCATCCGGCTTTTCCTCCGGAGTCCCGGCAGGAAGCCCCGTATCCACCAGGATCACCTCATCCCCGGTATCGATCAGATAATTCTGCAGGCTGCCGCGATAACGAACATTCGGATCGAACCTGTCAGGTCCTTCTTCTCCGCCGAACGCGAATGGCTGGGAATAAAAGCCGTTCTTTCTGAATTTGACTGCTTTAATGACCATGATGATTCCCTTCCGTCAATTATTCAATTATTGTTTCTGATGTTTACGTTTTCCTCTGTTTCCAGTCCGGCAAGCCGTACTTCCACCGTGCTGTGTGCCGGCTTTTGCCGGTTTCTTCCCGGTTGTAACTGTTTCCACTATACCATCCGGGTTTATGCTTTTTCCAGTAGAAATTTTACACAAATCTGTTATGATTTCTCAAAATGCAGGCAAGAGCATATAAATACGAATTAATTTGGTATATACAGATAAATACAGGTATGTACAGACAAATGCGGATAGATAAAAGTATCTGCAGATAAATATAGATAGATACAGATATCCTTCAGAAGTTTCACCTCAGTCGCGGGCAGCTTCATCCCTTGCAGGTAAAGGAGCATCCGTCTTCCGGTTAAGCAGCACGATCGCCAGCAGAACCAGAAAGATCCCGGTCGCTGCAGGCACTGTAAGTTTTTCATGAAAGATGAACACACCCACCAGAGACGCGACCACCGGTTCGACCGACGCCAGGACCGAGGCTCTTCCGTTCTCCAGGCCAATCAGGCCATAAGTGTATAACAAATACGGGATAAAGCAGCTTACCACACCCGTCCCGACGCACCAGAGAATGGCAGGAACGGAGGCTGTCATCAGTCCGGGCAGTCCCTGCGGCTTCCAGATGAGCGCGGCTCCTACAGCAGCGAACAGGCAGGAATAGAAATTGATCGCCAGACTGCTGTATCCCCTCTGGAGCGCATATCTGGAGAAAATGGTATAAAGTGCGTAACCAAATCCTGCTCCGAGCCCGAATGCCAGTCCCTTCGCCGTCAGAGCAGCGCCGGAACCGATCCCGGATACAAGGCAGCAGCCCGCAAATGCAAGCACGACTGCCGCAGCTTTGATCCATGTGATCTTCTCATGAAACAGGACCGCCGACAGCAGCATCACGATCGTGGGAGCCGTGTAGAGCAGAATGGCTGCGGTGGAAAGGCTCATCATGTTGATCGCATGGAAATAGCAGAATGTGAAAAACAGAAGGCTCAGAAGCCCCGTCCCGATGAAGCACCACAGATCTTTCCATCTGACCCTGAAAGCACGCGGGTTCGTACACAGTATCAGAATCCCGAAGCAGACCGCCGCGATCCCGCAGCGTACAACGATCGCCCCGTTTGAATCGATCCCGACCTGTGCGAGATTCCTGGTAAAAAAACCCATAAAGCCCCAGCAGAAGCCTCCGCCGAGAACAGCTGCAACATATTGATTCATTCCGTCACTCTTCCTCATACCCTAACCGCGCAGCACATTTTTTCCTCACAGCTGCCGCTTCACACATGCTTGTTCCTCGCAGCTCCGGATAATTATCACTGCGTTTCAGGGAACAGTATACCGCAGAAACAACTATTTTGGATAGTCGTTTCCCGGGCGACTTTTTTTATTTTTCCCATGCTATTATACTGTCATACATTGATCCGCAGTGATCTCTATTGACAGCCGGTATATACATCCCTTCCGTAAATATGCCTGGTCGCGGGCAGGTATGTTTGAGAACATACTTGCTTGAGAGCATACTTGCTTGCGAACATACTTGCTTGCGAGCATACTTGCTTGCGAGCAGGCCCGGAAGGCGGGTGGTACGGGTAAAAAGAGACGAAAAAACTGCTTTTACCTGTATATCTTCGTTTTTCTCTGCCCCGGGAGCCTCCAGGGAGCATGGCTGAAAGGCAGGTGGTCTCTATATACTTGCCCAGGGATCATATACATGCCATCTGTAAGAAAACTCCTTGCGGTTTTTGCTAGGGATGGTTCCTCCTGCGGATCAATATATCGTTATTATAAGGGGGTGTTCTGAATGACACGAAATACGAATATCTGGTTAAATGCTGTGATGGGAGTTGTGACCGGAGATGCCCTTGGCTGCCCGGTGCAGTTTGAATCGAGAGAAGAAGTCGCCAGACATCCGATCAAGGGAATGCGAGGATATGGCACATTTGATCTGCCTGAGGGTTCCTGGACCGATGACAGCAGCCTTACGATCGCTCTGCTTGAAAGTATCCGCCGCTGCGGGGAGATCCGCCTGGATGACATTATGGAAAACTTTATGAAGTGGCTCTTCAATGGGGAATTCACGCCCTATGGGTATTCCTATGATATCGGCAACGGCACCTATAATGCAATAAACCGTTACCGAAGAAACCGCAAGGTCCGCAGATGCGGCGGTGATGAAGAATGGAATAACGGAAACGGAAGCCTGATGAGGATCATGCCCGCCTGCGTCTACTGCAGTGAAAAGCTTCACAGCAAAGAGATGTCGGAGCGCGAGGCAGTTACCGCGATCCATTCCGTCGGCTCGCTGACGCATGCCCACATCCGTTCGAATATCGCCTGCGGCCTTTACTTCTTCATGGCGGACCAGATTCTCTGGGGAGAGGGCACGCTGCGTGAGAGGATGCAGACAGGTCTGGACCGGGGCTTCGCCTTCTACGAAGGATTCCTGGCCGACAAAGACAATCTGCACTATTACCGCCGCCTGCGCGATCTGGACAGCTTCGCCGAGACGGCTGCAGCCCGGATCAAAAGCAGCGGATACGTCGTGGATACACTGGAGGCGGCTGTGTGGTGCCTGATCCGGACAGACCGCTTTGAGCAGGCGCTCCTTACCGCGGTCAACCTCGGTGAGGATACGGACACCGTAGGCGCCGTCACCGGCGGACTGGCCGGCCTCTTCTACGGCTATGACCGGATTCCGTCAGACTGGCTGGCGACATTAAAACGCCGGGACTGGATCGAGGAAATGTGCCGGACCATGAGGACAGGTTCCATGGCTCCATGACGGGACAGGCGACGGTTCAACAGGGGTAGGACAGGAGAACCGTCCCCTGTCCCAGTCCAGTCCCCTGTCCCTGCATGATGCGCCGTGCAGAATCACAGAGAACCACGGGGAAAATATCCCCGTGGTTCTTCTCGTTGTTCTTTTCGTGGTTCTTCTCGTGATTTATACTGCCCGGATCCGTTGGTAACGTTCATCACCAAGGACCGTCATCATGTATGTGTAAGGATCAGTCTCACCGCTCATCACCTGTGAGAAGATTCTCGGTGAGCAGCCGGAGACCAGGGCCACGCCCTGTTCATTCATCTTCACGGGCTGCTGCTGACGGCGGGACTGGACATTCCAGAACACGACCTTCGGCAGCCGGTAACCATATCGCCGGTACAGGTTCTTCGCATACTCGAAGTTGGTCAGGGACGCATCCTTTGCACAATAATCGAACTCCATGTCCGAAATAATGTACAACGTAGAAGGCATCTCCTCCCGACGCACCCGATGCATCCGCGCAGCCTGCAGGATCAGTTCGAACACAGCCTGGATGTTCGTGTTGGCGATCTCATTGAAGGACCGGCAGTACCGCACCTTCTCCACAATATCCTTTCCCTTGATCTCGATCAGCTGGGGAGTCATCGAGAAAGTGATGAAGTGGTCATGAAATATGCCGCGGTTATGCTGCGCGAAATAGATTGCAAGCGACTGGGCGACTGATGCCGCCTGGGGACGACCGGAATACATCGATCCTGAACCATCCGCCACGACAAGCGCATTTTCATCTCCGGTAAAATCTTCCAGTGCATTCCAGGTCACATCCAGAGCTCTGCGCTCATCCTCATTCGCCCGATACGCAGCAGTCACGATCTCATAGGGCATCAGCGTTCCGGTATGGAGCACCGCCGTGCCGGAAGCTGCCTGATCCATGAAATCCCGGTACCGCTCTTCATCGTTTCGCAGGAAAGCCCTGCGATACTTGAACATCGCGCCGGAAGGCTGCTTTGCATAATCGAAGGTATAATCCCGCTCACGCAGATCATTTTCAATGATGCGGATCCGGGCGCGAAGAGCCGTCAGCGCCTTGCGGTACTGCGCCTGCGTCATGCCAAATTCGCGGGCGATCTGCTTCGCTGTCCGGACGGTCTCCTCATTGGAAGCGTTCACGGAAGGCAGCCACTTTCCAAGCAGGGACACCGGCTCATCGCCTCCGCGTTCCAGGGCGCGCATATCTGCCTGAAACTGATCTCGCAGCACCTCCATTGCCTCTTGATGCGCCGGAGTGTTCAGCACACAGAGCAGGTCATCGAAACGGCCGTACTCCGCGATAAAAGGCATATTGCGAACCAGAGATGCCTTCTCATTTTCAGCCAGCCAGCGGATCAGTGTGCGGAATACCGCCCGCTCTCCCAGGCCGCCCCGGACGTCACGGGCGTAGAAGAGAATCTTCATGGCCAGATCCGGGTTTTCAGCATAAGCGCGCAGAAAGCGGTCTTCGATCTCCCGGTCGCTCTGTGTACGCAGAGCCCCGATGGTTGCAAACAGATCCAGACATTCAGAGCCTGTGCTGCGCAGCGTCACCGCGCCATTCTCCGTGTAAGTCCGGTTCATCAGATCTTTCAGAAATCTCAGCATGTGATTCCCTCCTTTCCCTTAGTGTTTAAAGTGAAAACTGCAAAGGTCCGCAAGGTGCCAGGCAGGTTTTCAAAGGTTTCCGTGTTTTCAATGTTTTCAAAGTGGAAGTGTAATATAAACGAAAAGAACAAGGCACGTTTTTATACAGTAAATGGTGGCGTATATTTATTTTTGCTGTGCGTGCCTTTCATCTCTTCGTCATGTCTGTATTCTAATACATTATTCTGTCCTGTTCCCGGTAAAAAAGTTGCGAACCGCCGAAACATGACCCTGTTTCGCTTTTTGCCTTCCTGCGCCGGCGAAGATTTTCAGCCGGCGAAGATTTTTTCCTTTCCTTGATCGGTAGACGCCCGCTTCCGCTTTCTGTCTTCCTGTGCCGGCGAAGATTTTTTCCTTTTCCCGATCGGTAGACGCCCGGTTCCGCTTCCTGCCTTCCTGCGCCGGCGAAGATTTTTTCCTTTTTTCGATCGGTAGACGCCCGGTTCCGCTTCCTGCCTTCCTGTGCCGGCGAAGATTTTTTCCTTTTCCCGATCGGTAGACGCCCGGTTCCGCTTCCTGCCTTCCTGCGCCGGCG
>CACZZH010000072.1 GCA_902785635.1 uncultured Lachnospiraceae bacterium | reverse complement strand
AGCTGCTATCAAGGATAATGACCGTACCTGCGGTTATCCTTCCATCGTGAATCTTTCCAAGATCGCTTCCGGTGATCTGCATCTGCAGGCAGCTCTTGCAGCTCTGTTCACCGTTAAGTACGGTTCCGTGGTCGTAATGGATCAGATGACCTATGCAGAGGCAAATCCGCTGTATGGTCTGCGCCAGAACCTGTTCACCGATCCTCAGAAGCCCATGAAGGTTCAGCCGGGCATCTACCAGATCAATGGTGCCGATGAGAACTCCATCTGCCTGACCACCGTTGACTTTGCTCTTACCTACTTCGTAGTATCCGGTGAACTGGAGCGCTCCGGCGTTCCCTGCAACCTGATCATCAACGATGCAGGCGGACTTTCCGTTCTGACCTCCTGGGCAGCCGGTAAATTCTCCTCCTCTTCGATCGCGAAGTATTTCCAGGAAGCAGATATCGAAGGCAAGATCAAATGCCGTAAGCTCTGCATCCCCGGTAAGGTCGCCGTTCTGAAGGGTGAACTGGAAGCGAAGCTTCCGGGCTGGGAGATCATCGTTGCTCCCAGAGAAGCAGTGCAGCTGGTGAAGTTCCTGAAAGATATGCAGTAATACAGTAAGGTATAGTGTTCCTGCCCGGACAGGGCGGGAATTCAAATAAAAGAAAAGGAGATTCAACCATGGCTAAATTTATTACGATCGGTGAGAGACTTTCCACGACCGCTCCTGCGGTAAACAAAGCGTTTACTGAGAGAGATCCGGAACCGATTCTCGCAAGAGCAAAACAGCAGCTGGATGCAGGCGCTTTTTACCTGGATGTTAATATCGGACCGGCTGAGAGCGACGGCGTAGAACTGATGAAATGGTGTGTAGAACTTCTGCAGAGCAACTTCGACAATGTTCCGCTTGCACTGGATACTGCCAACAAAGCAGCCATCGAAGCCGGTATCTCTGTTTACAATCGTGCAAAAGGAAAACCGATCGTAAACTCCGCGGATGCTGCAGGAAGAATCGAATACATTGATCTGGCAGCGGCCAACGATGCAATCGTAATCGCACTGTGCAACGGCGAAGGTATTGCCAAGGATAATGATGAGCGTATGGGATATCTCATGACCATGCTTGAGAGAGGTATGGAGCACGGTATGGAAGGTGAAGATCTCTGGTTTGATCCGCTGTTCCTTGTCACCAAGGGAATGCAGGACAAGCAGATGGAGATCCTTGAATTCATCGGCCAGATCTCTGAGCAGGGCCTGAATTCCACCGGCGGTCTTTCCAATAACTCCAACGGCATGCCCAAACATATCCGTCCGATCATGGATTCCGCTATGGTAGCCATGGCTATGATGCAGGGCCTTACCTCTGCCATCGTAAATCCGAACGACCTTCGTCTGATGGAAACCATTAAATCCTGTGACGTGATCAAGAACAACACGCTTTATGCAGATTCTTATCTTGAGATCTGATCTGTTGAACTGTAACTTAACGCCGGCCTTCCGGGGCCCGGCTTAAAACCCAAATATGGAAAGCTGTCCTGCAAACTGTTCGGGCTTTCGGACTTTGCAGGTCAGCTTTTCCTTGTATTTCCGTAAAACAGATGACAGTCTGTCATCAGGGAGAGGGCTTGTATGTTTAAAGTAACGTTTCATTTTGACAGCAGTGAGGATGTTGTCTCCTTTGCACAGGAAGGCAGCAATCTTCTCGAAATTGCCAGAGAGGCAAATGTTGCGATCGACGCACCTTGTTCCGGAAATGCAGCTTGCGGGAAATGCAAAGTACAGCTTGTGAATGGCTCTCTTGATTCCCCGAAGACCATTCACATCAGTGATGAGGAATTTGCACAGGGCTGGAGGTTGTCCTGTGTAAGTAAAGTAATGTCCGATGTCGAGGTGATCGTGCCAGATATCGCCTCGGCTTATAAGAGCAGAATGAAAGTTGCGGATCTGGATTCTCCCGAAGAGATCCGGATCTTTGAAGAAACGCGCAAAGATGTGAAAAATGCCGGAATCCTTATGGCCAATGATCTTGACATGATCCGTGTGACCATGGATGTTCCGACTCTGGAAGATACGATGCCCGATAACGAGCGTCTGATCCGGGCTGTTCAGGCAGTCAAAGCTTGCGATCGTCCGAAGATCCCGTTCCGTGTAGTGAAGCATCTTTCCGCACTGCTCCGCGAATATAATTATGACGTCACCGTTGTGACCAGAAGCTACGATGATGTCGTGGAGATCATGGGGATTTTCGGCAAGGATGAGCCTCTGGTCGTGCCGGGAGTAGCCATCGATATCGGGACGACCACCGTGGCTGCCATCGAAGTAGATATGCTTACGGGCAAGATTCTGGCAAAGGCTTCCACCGGAAACGGGCAGATCCGCTACGGAGCGGATGTGATCAACCGGATCATCGAATCGGAAAAACCTGGCGGACGGCAGAAACTTCAGGATGCCATCATAAAAGAGACCCTGAATCCGCTGATCCTTCAGATGAGCAAAGCAGCCGGCCTTTCCTCCCGACGTATCATGCGTCTGTGCATCGCCAGCAATACGACTATGAATCATCTGCTGCTGGGTGTTTATGCCGATCCGATCCGCATGGAACCGTATATTCCTTCTTTCTATGGGATAAGGGATGTTTATGCAAGGGATCTCGGACTGCCGACATTCCCGAATGCTCTTGTGATCTTTGCCCCGAACATCGGAAGCTATGTAGGCGGAGATATCACTGCCGGAACCTTCGCAAGCGGCATCTGGCACCGGGAAACCATGAGTCTCTTTATTGATCTTGGTACGAACGGAGAACTCGTATTCGGCAACAGTGAATTCATGATGAGCTGCGCCTGCTCGGCAGGTCCGGCTTTCGAAGGCGGCGACATCAGCTGCGGTATGCGTGCGACAGACGGAGCGATCGAAGCGGTCGAGATCGACAAAGATACCATGAAGCCTCACTGCAAAGTGATCGGTGATAAGGGACAGAAACCGGTAGGCGTGTGCGGTTCCGGAATCATAGACCTGATCAGCGAACTTTTCCGCTGCGGAATCATAAATCCGAAAGGAAAGTTTGTCCGCGAGGGAGAGCGCGTACGTCACGATAAATACGGCATGGGAAGTTATGTGATCGCTTTCCGGGATGAAGCAGCCTCCGTAAAGGATGTAGAGATCACAGAAGCAGATATCGATAACTTCATGCGGGCGAAAGGCGCGATTTTCTCAGCGATCCGTACGATGCTCGGATCATTGGACTTCCCTGTGGATATCATAGACGATGTATATGTTGCCGGCGGAATCGGAAGCGGCATTAATATGCGCAACGCCATCAATATCGGCATGTTCCCGGATATTCCGATCGAGAAGTTCCATTATATCGGGAATTCTTCCCTGTCCGGAGCCTATCTGATGATGATCTCCACTCAGGCAGAAGAAAAGGTAAATCAGATCGCACAGAACATGACCTATCTGGAGCTTTCAAATGAACCCGGATATATGGACGAATTTGTAGCAAGCTGCTTTATTCCGCATACAGATGCAGATCTGTTCCCGTCTCTTACGATGAAATAGGCAAGGAGGATTAAAAAGGTGCCGGAAACCGTAAATAACAAAGAAATGATCCCGCTGGAACATTACATGGATGCATACAGGAATACCGATCCGCACCAGATGAGCCAGAAGAGCCAGACGGCATATAATGAGGATCTGCAGTCCTTCCGGATCACCTTTCTGGAAAGAGAGTATGATATTTCCTGGCCGGAATTTACAATAAAAGCTGCTGATGGTATATCCGGACCTTCTCCTCTGCTGGATACGAACCAGGCAAAGATTCTTGTGGTCCGCTATCTGCTGGAAGGATCTGCGCTGCCGTCGACAGGTAAAGATCTGACTTACCGGGAAGTGCCATGGGGAGAAGTCTATTACCGTCAGTTCTCCGGAAGATGTCTTTCGCGTATGGCATTCAGTTACGGTAAACGGATCGATGAATTCCGTCGCGGAATGAAACTTCTCGGTGCAAAGCCGATCCCGGACTCCGACGCAGGTTTTGCGATCACTGTTTTTCCGGGCTATACCGTCAAATTCCTGCTCTGGCAGGGAGACGAAGACTTTCCGCCTTCCGCCCAGATCCTGTTCAGCGACAATTTTGCCGCTGCTTTTCATGCGGAAGACCTGGTAGTTGTAAGTGAAGTTGTCCTGAATGCACTCAAAACAGTCCTGCGATGATCTGAAGATGATCTGAAAATAAATGAACTGAAAGAAAGGATGTATGATTATGGGTTTTTCAACAGTTCCCTGCAATGAATTTGTGGAAGTACTGGGCTCCAAAGCCCCTGTTCCGGGCGGCGGCGGCGCAAGCGCCCTTGTAGGAGCAGTCGGTACAGCGCTTGGCAATATGGTAGGAAGCCTTACCGTCGGAAAAAAGAAGTATGCCGATGTGGAAGAGGAGATGTATCAGCTCAAAGCAAAATGCGATCAGCTTCAGAAGGATCTTCTTGCCCTCGTGGAAAAGGATGCGGAAGTATTTGAGCCTCTTGCGAAGGCTTATGGCCTGCCGAAGGAAACCGAAGAAGAGAAAGCCGAGAAAGCCAGAGTCATGGCGATCGTCCTGAAAGATGCCTGCGCAGTTCCCATGGAGATCATGGAAAAATGCTGTGAAGCGCTGGATCTGATCAAGGAATTTGCCGCAAAGGGTTCTGCCCTTGCGATCAGTGATGCCGGTGTCGGTGCTGTATTCTGCAAAGCAGCTCTTCAGGGAGCCAGTCTGAATGTATTTATCAATACAAAATCCATGGCTGACCGTGAATACGCTAAGGAACTGAATGAAAAAGCGCTTGCCATGCTCGAGAAATATCCCCCGATGGCGGATGAGATCTTCCAGATGGTTTATGACAGACTGAAAAACTGAGGTTTAGAAAGGGAGTAGAAATGGCTAAACAGTTACTTGGCAAAGAAGTTACCGCTTCTTTAAATGAACGTATCAAAGCTCAGGTCGCCGGACTGCAGGAAAAAGGCATCCAGCCGACCCTCGGCATTATCCGGGTGGGAGAAAATCCCAGTGATCTGTCTTATGAAAGAGGTGCTACCAAACGCTGCGAAACACTGGGCGTTGCATGTGAAAAGATCGTTCTTCCCGAAGATGTTTCCCAGGAAGAACTTCTGAAAGTGATCGATGATGTGAACAAAAATGACAAGATCCACGGCGTTCTCCTTTTCCGCCCGCTGCCGAAACATCTCAACCAGGCAGTTATCGAAAATGCGCTGGATCCTGCAAAAGACGTTGACTGTATGACGGACGGTTCCATGTCCGGCGTATTTACCGGTAAGAAGATCGGATTCCCGCCCTGCACACCACAGGCATGTATGGAAATTCTTGATTTCTACAACATCGACTGTACCGGCAAAAAGGCAACTGTGATCGGACGTTCTCTGGTCGTCGGAAAACCTGCAGCCATGATGCTGATCAAGAAAAATGCTACCGTCACCGTCTGCCACACCAGAACGGTGGATATGCCTTCCGTTACAAGGGAAGCGGATATCATCATAGTTGCAGCAGGCCGTGCAGGTGTGGTCGGCGCTGAATATGTCCGTCCCGGTCAGATCATTATCGATGTAGGCATTAATATGAACGAAGAGGGCAAGCTCTGCGGTGATGTGGATTTCGCAGCAGTAGAGCCGATCGTAGATGCCATCACTCCGGTTCCCGGCGGTGTGGGCAGTGTTACAACTTCTGTACTGGTAGGGCATGTAGTAGAGGCAGCTGCCCGGATGTCAGAATGATACCATAACTTAAAATTCAGGGCTCCATCATGCAGAATCCTTTCTGCGGAGCCCTTTTTTTCGGAGAAGATCTATGAGCTCAAATTATGCGGTCATGGAAGAACAGGCAAGAATTCTCTTCATGAAATACGACCTTGCTCAGATTGCACGGAAATGGGATCTGGAGAGCGATGACCAGGCAGTGTATCTTCCTTATTTCGGAAAGACCTGTTCGATCCGGAAGGCAGACGGGAAAGTGTTCCTTCCTGAAAAGTCCCGATGGGGTATGCGTGAGGGTACATTCGGTGCCTCTCTGACGATCTATGACGTTCTTACATACAGTTCCTTCGTTCCTTCTCTTTCGGGCAGATGGGAGTCTATAAGCAGCCTTGGCGGGATCATCGGGGCCGGACATGAAGGCAGCCTCACCGGCGATCGGAATCGTTTTACGACGCCTCCCTCACTGGAATGCATGAAAAAAAACCTGATGGCTATGGGCGGCATTCCGTCCGAAAGGACCACCGCCGATCTGGACTATGTCGTTCCCGTGTTTCCGTTTCTTCCCATGCGTTTCCAGTACTGGGAAGCAGACGATGAGTTCCCGGCAAGTCTGAAATATCTGTGGGATGCAAACACTCTGCAGTTCATGCATTACGAGACCCTCTGGTATGCGATGGGAGATTTTGATCAGATGCTCGCCGACTGATGCTCCTGCGGCCCCTGTTCTTTCATGCTTATGCATGAATACTTAATAAAATAAAGTTTTTTACTGAAATATTGCATTACACACGCATCTTTATTATAATTATGAGGATTTTACAAAAAGATGTGTAAGGAGGAAATACCATGTCATATGTAGATGAAGCTCTGGCAAGAGTACAGAAACAGAATGCGGATCAGCCGGAATTCCTTCAGGCTGTAAAGGAAGTCCTGGAATCCCTTCGTGTCGTGATCGAAGCAAATGAGGAAGAGTACAGAAGAGATGCTCTTCTGGAACGCCTCACGACTCCGGAGAGGATCATCATGTTCCGTGTTCCGTGGGTAGATGATCAGGGTCAGGTACAGGTCAACAACGGATACCGCGTACAGTTCAACAGCGCCATTGGTCCGTATAAGGGCGGGCTTCGTTTCCATCCTTCCGTAAACCTGAGCATCATCAAATTCCTGGGATTTGAACAGATCTTCAAGAACAGCCTTACAGGCCTCCCGATCGGCGGCGGCAAGGGCGGAAGCGATTTCGATCCCAAGGGAAAATCAGATCGTGAGATCATGAAATTCTGTCAGAGCTTTATGACCGAACTGCAGCGTCATATCGGTGCAGACACCGACGTTCCTGCAGGAGACATCGGCGTAGGCGGACGTGAGATCGGTTACATGTACGGGCAGTACAAGAGACTCCGCAATCTGTATGAAGGCGTGCTCACCGGTAAGGGACTTACCTATGGCGGATCCCTTGCAAGAACTGAGGCTACCGGTTACGGTCTGCTCTATCTTGTGGAAGAGATGCTTAAATGCAACGGCAAAGATATCAAGGGCAAGACCATTGCTGTATCCGGTGCAGGCAATGTGGCACAGTACGCTATTCAGAAGGCATGGCAGCTTGGTGCCAAGCCGGTCACCTGTTCTGACTCCACCGGATGGATCTACGATCCGGACGGAATCGATATGGATACACTGATCGACGTTAAGCAGGTGAAGAGAGCCCGTCTTACCGAATATGCAGCTGCAAGACCCTCCGCACAGTACCATGAAGGCAAAGGTGTCTGGACTGTGAAATGTGATATCGCTCTTCCGTGCGCTACCCAGAATGAGCTTGGCCTCGAGGATGCAAAGACTCTGGTTGCAAACGGCTGCTTTGCAGTCATGGAAGGTGCAAACATGCCCACAACGCTTGAAGCGACCGAATATCTGCAGAGCAGCGGTATCCTGTTCTGCCCGGGCAAGGCATCCAATGCCGGCGGTGTAGCCACCTCCGCTCTGGAAATGAGCCAGAACTCTGAACGCCTGAGCTGGACCTTCGATGAGGTTGACGCAAAGCTTCAGCAGATCATGGTGAATATCTACCATAACATTGATGATGCAGCGCGCAAATACGGAAAAGAGGGCGATTATGTTGCAGGTGCGAATATTGCCGGTTTCCTGAAAGTTGCCGAAGCAATGAAAGCACAGGGTATCGTATAATACGAATAAACACCAAAAACAAAGGATAACACCTTTTGTCATTTGTTCTGAATTGTGAGCCTGCGGGGAAACCCGCAGGCTTTTTGAACTTCAAATTAGTTTTTTTTAACATTTAGAAATATTTCTATTACATTTCTGTGAAACTGTGCTATAATAACTATGCTTTATTTTTTAGTATCCTAAATAATTCGTGATATATACAGAATCAGAAAGGAGATAATTACAAGATGAGACGTCAGGCAGCACAACTTGGTGTGCTTTGCATGTGTACAATGCTGGCCGTAACAGGCGTTTGTACGTCAGCTTTTGCAGAAGAGACCGAACTTGAAGATATTATTTCATTTGAAGAACTGGCAGCGGCAGCAGCCCAGGGATACGATGGAGAAGATCTTCAGAACGATATTTACAAAGAGCAGGATCCGTCATTTGTAAAGGAGACTGTCATTACTGTTGAACCGCAGCAGCCTGAGGCCACTGCGGAAACAGCTGCAGCACAGGAAACAGAAGCACCTGCCGCCGAAGCTCCGAAGGAACAGGAGAGTGAAACGGCTGCACCGGCAGAGGAAAAGGCTTCTGAGAAAGAGACTGAACCGGCATTTGATACCCGCGATATATTCGAAAGAAGCGAATATGAGGTAGGTTTCTCCAACACCGGCGATATCGAAGGGATCCATATTGAGCCCTACAAGGAGAGCGATCTTTCCGGTATCCTGAAGCCTTACGGCTGCGTTGAGATCTACAGTGAAACGGAAGACGGCTGGTATGAGGTACAGTCCGGTGAGATCTACGGCTACATCAGCAAATATTCCATCTCCACCGGAGAAGAAGCAGCAGCGATCGCTGCGGACGTTGTTTACATGAGTGCAACTCCGACCGTCAAAAGGGTCAAGATCCGCCGGGGTCCGTCCAAGGAAGATGAAGAGATCGGCCTTCTGAAAAAGGGTGATGAGATCGAAGTTCTCGATCCGTACAGCGACTGGATCACTGTTCTGACCGAAGATGGTGAAGTAGGTTATATCATGGCGGATAAGGTGGCTGTACGCCGGTTCTATCCGATGGCCATGACTTTCGAAGAGTATGATCAGTGGTCACTTGTAAATGCTCCTTCCGAAGAAACCTCTGAGGAAGAAGAGCAGGTGGAAGAGGAAGAATATGTAGAGCCTGCTCCTCAGCGGACTTACACCAATACTCAGACTTATACTCCGCAGAATACTACTACGAATAATAATTACAACAATTATACTGCACCGCAGCAGACGGAAGCTCCGAGACAGACCGAAGCTCCTGTGCAGACGGAAGCTCCCGTTCAGACGGAGGCTCCCGTTCAGACGGAGGCACCCGCCCAGACGGAGGCACCCGCTCAGACAGAAGCACCTGCACAGACGGAAGCTCCTGCACAGGCCGAAGCTCCCGCCCAGGAGGAAGTACCTGCGGATACCACTGCTCCGGAAGAAAATACCGGTGCTGACACATCTACCGGTGAAGAGACTGTCGTTGTGATCGAGGATGATCCGAATGCCGACAGCGGTGATGAAGTGATCTACGATGATTCAAATGCCGCTGATGAAGTTTATGAAGATGATGGCGAGATCTATGAAGATGATGGCGAGATCTATGTGGAAGATTAATAAGAGCCTGATTATCGCATTTGCGGGTGCGCTGCTTCTTTGTGCAGTGCACTGCAGTAATGCGGTCGCTGCTGAGAGAGGACTGTTTGACACGTCCTCTCTTTCTGGTTTATCCGACCTGCTCACCCTTCTTGGTGACAAAGAACAGTCCTCCTCCGCCTCTTCCTCTGCCCAGGGTTCATCCGATACATCCGGGCTGCTTCAGGAAGTACTGGAGCTTCTGGGAGTAGCAGGAGAGATTCCCATTAAAGATGTGACGGTCAGTAAGATCGAAGACAGGGAATATACAGGCAAAGAGATCAAGCCTGTACCGAAACTTACATACAATGGGAAGACTTTAAAACGGGGCAGTGATTTTTCACTGTCCTACACCGATAACATTAAGACCGGCACGGCAAAGGTAAAGATCACCGGAAAAGGTTCCTATAAAGGGACCCGTACCGTTTCCTTTCATATTGTAAAAAAGGACGCGAAGTCCGGTTCCTCTTCCGGTACCGGGACAAAAAAAGGATCCGGAACAAAGAAAGAATCCGGAACTACTTCCGCAGCCGGCGGTAAGACCACATCAAAGAAGTTTACGGTGAAACTTTCCGTTGCCAGCTATGAGTACAACGGTTCCGAGCGCAAGCCTTCCGTGAAAGTCACTGTATCCGGAAAAGCCGTACCGGCCTCCGGTTATACCATTTCCTATTCCCGAAATAAAAATGTCGGTACCGCAACCGTCACCGTAAAAGGAAAAGGCGACTACAAAGGATATACGGGCAGTGCGACATTCCGGATCACTCTGAAAAAGGTCACCGTATCCTCTATAAAGAGCACTTCGGCCGGAACATTGACTGTCACATGGAAAAGTGATTCCCAGGCAGACGGTTATCAGCTTGAGTACTGCACAAATAAATCTTTTTCGGGAAATGTGAAAAAGAAGCAGCTGACTGATTCCAAGACCCTGACCTGTACGATCGACAAACTGAATTCATCCAAAAATTATTATGTTCGGATGCGTTCCTATAAAAAGACAGACTCCAGGAACAGCTATGGTCCCTGGAGCACCGTAAAGAATGCAAAAGTAAAATAAAATAATTATCGCATTTGATAAGAATCACAGATGAGACTGCTCGAGTTGTTTCCACTTCTCAAGAGCAGTCTTATCTACTTTCCCTTCCATGATCATCCCGTCCAGCCATACCCGCAGTTCGTTTACCGTCAGCGCCAGTTTTTCCAGCCGGTTATGAATGGAAGAAAAATCCTCATACTCGTCATCATTAATGCGTCCGTTTGAAGCGATCTCGATCAGCCTGTCCCTGTCTCTGCTCACAGAATTCAACAGGGCAAGCATTTCCAGGACGATCGACGGAAGATCCCTCATTTCCACCGGCGGAACATAAAGGCGGCCGATGGGACATTCATGGGAGCAGTAGTAGTTGCTCAGGTTGGGTTTTCTGTAGGAATCCGCCATGATCAGGATCTCATCCGGATGCGGAAGTGATTTTCCGCTCTCGATCTTTTCTATGCGGTCGGAGGAGATGCATTCCATCTGTTCCGCAGCCCTCTCCCTTGTAAGCGCCGCTTCTTCTCTGCTGATCTGATATATATTCTTGTTTTCTTTTACAGAACGCTTTCCCATTATCTCTCCTTTAAGTACATTCAGCTTTCGTTGCATTGGAAAACAGAATCAGGTAAAATATGATTGTATTCCATAGCAGATACTTTTATCTTACACCATCATGCCTGCAGAAGGAAGAACACTTTTGACAAGATTCCGGAAGTCATTTTTTGGAGTATGTTTCCATAAGGGAGGTCCCATTTATGAATTACAGGGAAGACCGGCACGGCAATAAGCTTTCCATCCTTGGCTTTGGCTGTATGCGTTTTGCGCAGACCGCAGGAAAGATCGATCTGGAGAAAGCAGAAAAACAGATTCTTGCGGCTTATGAGAACGGTGTGAACTATTATGACACTGCCTATGTTTATCCCGGCAGCGAGGCTGCCGTCGGTGAGATCCTGTCCAGAAATCACATCCGGGACAAGGTATATATTGCCACAAAGCTGCCGCATTATCTTGTTCGCAGCAGAGATAGTCTGGAAAATTATTTCCAGGAGCAGCTGCGCCGCCTGAAGACAGATCACATTGATTATTATCTGATGCATATGCTGACAGACATCAATGCCTGGAAACGGCTGATCGAATACGGTGTTCTGGAATGGCTGGAGGAGAAAAAGAAGAGCGGCGCGATCCGTCAGGTGGGCTTTTCCTATCACGGAAATACAGAAATGTTTATACAGCTGATCGACGCATACGACTGGGACTTTTGCCAGATCCAGTACAACTATATGGATGAACACTCCCAGGCCGGCAGACGCGGACTTCTGTATGCTCATGAAAAAGGGCTGCCGGTCATCATCATGGAACCCCTGCGCGGCGGTAAACTGGTCAAAAATCTCCCCCGGAAGGCACAGGAACTGTTTCGCAGATATGCCGCAAAATACGGGGAAGCAGATCCGATGCTGAATGCTTCACCGGCTGCCTGGGCTTTCCGCTGGCTGTGGGATCAGCCGCAAGTGACCGTTGTCCTGTCCGGAATGAATACGGAAGAAATGGTGATCGAAAACGTGGAAGAAGCTTCCAAAGCCCGGCCGGGCATGCTCACCAAACGGGACAGGGCAATGCTGACGCGTGTCGTCCAGTATATCAATGAAAAAATGAAAGTGGGCTGCACAGGATGCGCATACTGCATGCCATGTCCGCACGGTGTAGATATCCCCGGAACCTTTGCCGCCTATAATCGCTATTATACGGAAGGCAGGATCAGCGGCTGGAAAGATTATTTCATGTGCACCGCGCTTCGTCAGACAGCTACAGGGGCATCGAACTGCATCGGCTGCGGCAGGTGTGAAAAGCACTGCCCGCAGCATATCGAGATCCGAAAAGAGCTGCAGGAAGCCAGAAAAACGCTGGAAGGACCGGCATACAAGATCGCCCGCAGGGCAGTGCGGACCTTCCGGAAGTACTGATAAACTACTGATCGAAGAAAGCGCAGGTTACAAACTGACTGAAAAAAGGAGGAACTCCCATGCAGAAAGAAGGAACCACCCTTTGCTGGCTCGGACACAGCTGTTTTCTCATCGAAAAGGACGGCTACCGCATCGTCCTCGACCCCTATGCCGACGGTACTGTAAGCGGCTACGGCCCGCTCCGGGTCGACGCGGACCAGGTGCTTTGCAGTCATCAGCATGACGATCACAACGCAGTCTCCTGTGTGACGCTTCGCCCGGACCGGGACCAGAAGACATCTCCTTTCACGATCACACAGCTCGAATCCTGGCATGATGAAGCACAGGGCCGAAAACGAGGCCCAAATACGATCCGTATCATCGATGACGGCACTTACCGGATCGCCCATATGGGAGACATCGGGTGTATGCCTTCCCCGGAACAGAAAGAACAGCTTCGTGGTCTGGATGTCTGCCTCGTCCCGGTAGGCGGGTTTTTTACCATGAAACCGGAACTGGTACATAAACTTATGGAAGAACTCGCTCCTACAGTAGTCGTGCCGATGCATTACCGTTTTAAACAAAATGGCCGAAGCTACGGGATGATGGTCATCGCGCCTGTTGATCATTATCTGAAAAAATGCAGCAGCGCCATCCGGTACAATCGCAACTATCTGACGCTTCCGGATGATCTGAAACCGCAGACCGCAGTTCTGACACTGGGAAGTACGGGAAAATAATATTCAGAACGAAGTTTGCGCATCTTATTTGAAAATCTGATTTTCTGCTTCTTGCATATGTGCGGAACCTGTGCTACATTAGATGTAGTTTTAAAAACCACATCAAGCGGTTTTGGGGAGGCGATACACAATGACAGGTAGGGAATTGAAACAGTATTTTGAAGAACATCTGGTTCCGTCCCGGCTTTACAAGATCGGCGGGAAGCACAATCATCGGATCTGCATGGAATCTACCAGAGAGGGATGGGATGTGTTTTTCAGTGACCACAAAGAAAAAGTCGGCGTTATGCATTTTCAGGATGAAGCCAGTGCCTGCGCGGCATTGAAGAACGAGATCCGGAAAGCGATGGAAGTCATGTATGGCCTCACCTGGGCAGGAGCCTGATCTTTAAGGAATCGATCATCTGTATTTTCATATTTGCTATGCGTCTGGCGGACACAGAATGTCCGTTAAGCCGCATAGCTTTTTTTCTTGAATGATGTTATACTTAAGGACATGTTATACTTAAGGAAGACATCTGGCGCCGCAGTCGAAAACAGATCAGTTCGTTATTCGGAGGAAGTTATGAAAAAGATTCTTACCATTTATTATTCGAGAGACGGTGAAAACTACTGGAACGGAGAGATCCGCACACTGGCAGAAGGGAACACGAAGATCGCAGCTGAATATATACAGGAAGCGGTCGGCGGCGACATCTTCCGGGTGGAGACCGAAAAAGACTATCCTGAAAAATACCTGGACTGCATTGAAGCGGCAAAGAAGGAACTGCGGGAGCATGCGCGTCCGCAGCTTCGGAAATGGCCGGAAGACCTTGATTCCTATGATATTATCTTTATCGGATATCCGAACTGGTGGGGCACCCTGCCCATGGTCATGTACAATCTTCTCGAGAAGAGCCCGCTGAAAGGAAAAACGGTCATTCCGTTCTGTACAAACGAAGGGAGCGGCATGGGATCAAGTGAGAGAGCTTTAGGACTGCTCTGCCGCGGCTGCAGAATCCTTCCCGGTCTTTCCGTCAAAGGCTGTGAGACGCAGCAGCGAAAGGAAGAGATCCAGAACTGGGCAAAAGAGAGTGTCCAAAAATAAAGGAGGTCAGCGGTCATGTCTGAAAATAAACAAAAGATTCTGATGATCGATGCCTGTGTCCGTGAACAGTCCAGGACACGGCGCCTGGCGGAATATCTTCTCTCAAAACTGGACGGCAATGTGGAGAGGATCGAGCTGGAAAAGGTGCGTTTCCCGCACATGGATCAGCAGTTCCTGAACATGCGCGATCAGGCAGCGGCAGCGGATGATCATTCTGCAGATGTTTTTGCCCCTGCAAGGCAGTTCGCTGCTGCCGACGTGATCGTGATCGCTGCC
Source organism: uncultured Lachnospiraceae bacterium (assembly GCA_902785635.1). Taxonomy (GTDB): domain Bacteria; phylum Bacillota; class Clostridia; order Lachnospirales; family Lachnospiraceae; genus Merdiplasma. Next base: position 8,377 of record CACZZH010000072.1, on the reverse strand, counting down.
CCTTTCTGGGATCTCTCTTTCCCTGCTTCCCTTAAGGAGTATATCGAACAGATCAATGTTCTCGGGGTCACTTTCGGGTATACGCCGGAAGGAGAGCCCTACGGACTTTGCCGTGCCGGAAAACTGTACTATGTTACAACTGCCGGCGGTCCCATCTATTCCGCAGAATACGGATACGGATATATCAAGGCACAGTGCGAGATCTTTTACGGGATCCATGACACGCAGCTGATCTCTGCAGAAGGGCTCGACCTGATCGGGGCAGATCCGGAGGCTATTCTTTCAGAGACAATGGAGCAAATTCACATATAATGCTGATTTAGAAAGGATCATACACAAATGCTCGGAGTAATTGATGTAGGCGGAGGCATGCGCGGGATCTACGGCGCAGGAGTCTTCGATTACTGTATAGACCATGATATCTGTTTTGACGCATGCTTCGGCGTTTCAGCGGGGGCTGCCAATATCAGCTCCTACATAGCACATCAGCGCGGAAGGAATCACCGTTATTATGCGGACTATGCCTTCCGGAAAGAATATATGGGATTTGGAAATATGCTCCGCACACGTTCCTATATCAATCTCGATTACATTTACGGAACCCTTTCCAATTCAACGGGAGAGTATCCTCTCGATTATCCGGCAATGATCTCCTCCGGCAAACGCATGGAGATCGTGACAACGGATGCCCGCACCGGAAAGCCCTCTTACTTTACGATGGAGGATATGAGGCAGGATCATTATGATCCCATCAAGGCCTCTTCCTGTGTACCGGTCGTCAACCAGCCTTATGTCATCAACGGAGTTCCCTATTATGACGGCGGAATCAGTGATCCGATCCCGGTCAACCGCGCGTTTCGAAGCGGTTGCGACAAGGCAGTTTTGATCCTGACGCGTCCCCGGGATGAGTACCGCCGCAGCACAAATGACAGGAGACTGGCAAATCTTCTCACAAAGCGGTACCCCAGGGCTGCATTTAAGCTGGCAAACAGGGCTCTTATCTATAACCGCCAGCTCGATCTGGCCAAAAGCTATGAAAAACGCGGAAAGCTTCTGATCGTAGCTCCGAAGGATATCAGCGGCATGCACACCCTCACGAAGGACCGCGATGCCATGGAATTTATGTATAAGGAAGGATATGAGGATGCCGAAAAGATCCTTAGATTTATCGGATGAGTCCGGAACCGTTTCCTACGGACATTTCCTGAATAAGGAAGATTATAATGAGCCCCGATGCCTGCTGGGTGACCCGCGGGAGTGGACCGGTGAGACGATACAGGCAGTACCGCAGCAGCGCATCCTGCAGAAGATGGATGAATACATGAGCCGCCGGGATTATGCGGGTGCCTGCCGGCATCTTCTGTACTGGCTGGAAGAGGCCAGAGCCGGAAAAGATCTGCGCGGGGAGCTTCTGGTCTGCAACGAACTGATCGGTCATTACCGGAAAACGGCAGACCGTACAAATGCCCTGAAATATGTCCGGGAGGCGCTCCGCCTTCTGGACCTGCTGGATTTTGACGGCACAGTGAGCGCCGGTACGACCTACGTAAATGCAGCCACTGCCTTACACGCCTTCGGTGAATATGACGAGGCTTCTTCCCTTTTTGAAAAAGCCCGCGCGATCTATGAAGCAAGAGAGGAGACCGGAGCACAGCTTCTCGGCGGTCTCTATAACAATATGGCTCTGAATCTCATGGCGAAAGAAGATTACCGGGAGGCATACTCACTTTTCGAAAAAGCCATCGCCATGATGGACAAAGTCCCGGGAGGCGCTCTCGAACAGGCGATCACCTGTCTGAATATGGCAGATGTGCTGGAAGCGCAGTACGGAATGGAAGAGAAGGAGTCTGAGATCTTTTCCCTGCTCGATCAGGCGCTTTCGCTTCTTGAGAACGCGAATGCACCCAGGGACGGATATTATGCCTTCGTATGTGAAAAATGCGCCCCTGTCTTTTCTTATTACGGCTATTTTATGGCAGCTGAAGAACTGACAGGGCAGGCAGAAGCGATCTACGCCCGGCAGCGGGCAGGCACGGAGTAACACAATATGGAAATAAAAGGACTGGCGCTTTCCAGAGCTTATTATGAAGAATTTGGCAGACCCATGCTGGAGAAGGACTTTCCCGAACTTATGCCTTTTATCGCAGCCGGTCTGGCAGGTGCAGGCTCTGAGTGTTTCGGCTATGATGATGAAATATCCCGGGACCATGATTTTGAACCGGGATTTGCCATTTTTCTGCCCGGGGAGGATATTGTAGACCGGAGGACGGCATTCCGTCTTGAGCGCGCCTATGCAGCTCTGCCGCGTGAGTTTATGGGATTTAGCCGCTCCATGATCCAGCCCGTGGGAGGCGCCCGTCACGGCGTCATCCGGACGGCAGAGTTCTTTATGGAGAAGACCGGCACTGTGGGCGGCGATCTCTCCGTTTCACAATGGCTGACCGTTCCTTCGCAGTCTCTCGCCGAAGCAGCAGAAGGAGAGATCTTTACGGACAATTACGGCGAGATCACATCCATCCGGAAACGGATCTCCTTTTATCCGGAAGACATCAGAAGGAAAAAACTTGCTGCGCATCTGCTTCTCATGGCGCAGTCCGGTCAGTACAATTATCAGCGATGTCTGCTCCACGGGGAGAGCGGTGCGGCACAGATGGCTGTATTCCACTTTGTAAAGAGCACAATGGAAGCCGTTTTTCTGCTGAACCGGGTCTATCAGCCATATTATAAATGGAGCTTCCGCAGAATGCGGTCCCTCCCGGAGCTTTCTCTGCTCGCAGAGCTGCTCGAGTATCTCATCACATCCGACAACGACGGGGAAAACGCTGAAGAAAAATACAATGTGATCGAGGGCATCGCAGCGGATGTGATCGATGTCCTTATGGAACAGGATCTGACCAAAGCAGTGTGCGGTGATCTGGAAAAGCATGCCTACTCCGTGAACGACAGCATCGCTGACGGGGCGCTCCGGAACATGCATATCCTCGCAGGGATCTCCTGAGATCACGACTCATCCCATGACTGAAGTCACGGGTATTGCGCGATGAAGAATAAGAAACCAGGGAGAGCAGTAGTATGAAAATCTATGGTCTGCAGAAAATGACGCTCCTCGACTTTCCGGGGCATGTCGCATGTACAGTCTTTCTCGGAGGATGTGACCTGAGGTGTCCCTTCTGTCACAATTACGATCTGGCCTGTGCCCGTACTCCCGTTCTGATGGAGTCAGATGAATTCCTGCGCTTTCTTTCGAAACGCAAAGGTCTTCTGGACGGAGTCGCTGTTACGGGAGGAGAACCCTGTCTGCACCGTGATCTCCCGGAGTTTCTGCGGCAGATCCGGGAAGAAGGCTTCCTGACAAAGCTCGATACGAACGGGCTTCATCCGGATATTCTCGGCAGGATCATACAGGACCATCTGACTGACTATATCGCCATGGATGTCAAAAACAGTCCCCAAAAGTATGCCCTGACATGCGGAATCCCGGAAGATGCACTGGATCTTAATAAGATCCGTGAGAGTATTGCGATCCTTCTGGGCGGAGAAACGGATTATGAGTTTCGCACAACTGTTGTGAATGAGTTTCATGAGGAAGCAGATCTTGAACAGATCGGCCGGATGATTCAGGGGGCAAAGGCATATTTTCTTCAGTCGTTCACCGACCGTGAAGAAGTACCTTTCGCCGGACTTCACGCTCCTTCAAAAGACAGGATGCTGCGGTATGAAGCGCTTGTGAAGCCGTATGTGCAGCAAGTTTCCATTCGCGGAATGGATCTGTGACCGGGAAATTGCATGGAAATGGAGGCTTTCGTCAGATATCTTTCTGTGAAAGGCTTCGTAAAAAATCTTTAACAACTTATTAACACAAGATATAGATAATTCAATTCTTTTCTTCTACCATATATTGACACAGACTCTTTTCGGTGGTACATTGTTTATTGTGCGGAATTCCTGAGGGGGAAAACGCAGGAAAACGACCGGGCTGCAACCGGTTATACAAATGTATCAACGGAGGGAGTTTTTCTATGTACCAGGTAGTAAAACGGGACGGTAAAATTGCCGATTTCAATATCAACAAGATCAGCGTGGCGATCACAAAGGCATTTCAGGCATTGGACAAGCAGTACCATCCAAGCGTCATTGAACTGATCGCCCTTCATATCACATCGGATTTCGAGTCGAAGATCAAAGACGGAAAGATCTCCGTGGAAGAGATTCAGGACAGCGCGGAAAAGGTCCTGTCCGAAGCCGGTTACGCGGATGTGGCAAAGGCGTATATCCTTTACAGGCGGCAGCGCGAAAAGGTCCGCAATATCAATGCCGCACTCCTGAATTACAAGGACCTTGTAAACAACTATCTGAAGATCAATGACTGGCGCGTAAAGGAGAATTCCACCGTTACCTATTCGGTAGGCGGTCTCATTCTTTCCAATTCCGGCGCGATCACGGCCAATTACTGGCTCAGTGAGGTCTATGATGATGAGATCGCCGAGGCTCACCGCACCGCTGCGATCCATCTGCATGATCTTTCCATGCTCACAGGCTACTGTGCGGGATGGAGTCTGAAACAGCTGATTCAGGAAGGTCTCGGCGGTGTTCCCGGGAAGATCACTTCTTCACCGGCAAACCATCTTTCCACGCTGTGCAATCAGATGGTCAATTTCCTCGGCATCATGCAGAATGAGTGGGCCGGTGCACAGGCATTTTCATCCTTCGACACCTATCTTGCTCCCTTTGTGAAGATCGACGATCTGAGTCAGAAGGAAGTCAAGCAGTGTGTACAGTCCTTTATCTACGGCGTGAATACTCCCAGCAGATGGGGTACCCAGGCTCCGTTTACCAATATCACTCTCGACTGGGTGGTCCCGAACGACCTGAAGAATCTTCCGGCGATCGTCGGAGGCAAAGAACTTGATTTCACTTACGGCGACTGCCAGAAGGAAATGGATATGGTCAACAAAGCCTTCATCGAGATCATGATCGAAGGCGACGCCAACGGAAGAGGATTCCAGTATCCGATTCCCACCTATTCCATTACGAAGGATTTCGACTGGGGTGAGACGGAGAACAATAAACTCCTCTTTGAAATGACCGCAAAGTACGGCACTCCGTATTTCTCCAATTACATCAATTCCGATATGGAACCGAGCGATGTGCGCTCCATGTGCTGCAGGCTCCGTCTGGATCTTCGCGAGCTTCGAAAGAAATCCGGCGGTTTCTTCGGCTCCGGTGAATCCACCGGCTCCATCGGTGTTGTCACGATCAACATGCCTCGGATCGCTTACCTGGCAAAGGATGAAAAGGATTTCTATACCCGTCTGGACCGCCTGATGGATATTTCCGCGCGCAGTCTCAAGACCAAGCGTACCGTCATCACCAAGCTTCTGGAACAGGGACTCTATCCTTATACGAAGAGATATCTCGGTACCTTTAACAACCATTTCTCCACCATCGGTCTGATCGGCATGAACGAAGCCGGTCTGAATGCAAAATGGCTGAAGGCGGATCTTACCGATGAGAGAGTGCAGCGCTTCACGATCGATGTACTCAATCATATGCGTGAGCGCCTCTCCGATTATCAGGAGCAGTACGGCGACCTCTACAATCTGGAGGCGACCCCGGCAGAGTCCACGACTTACCGCTTTGCCAAGCATGACAAGGAACTCTATCCGGACATCATTACCGCGAACATGAACGGCACACCGTATTATACAAATTCTTCGCATCTGCCGGTCGGCTTCACGGAGGATGTATTCTCCGCCCTGGATATCCAGGATGAGCTGCAGACCCTCTATACCTCCGGTACGGTGTTCCACGCGTTCCTCGGCGAGAAGCTCCCCGACTGGAGAGCAGCAGCCACACTGGTGCGCAAGATCGCGGAAAACTACAAGCTTCCGTATTACACCATGTCCCCGACATACTCTGTATGCCGCGATCACGGTTATCTGACCGGCGAGCAGTATACCTGCCCTGTATGCGGACAGAAGACGGAGGTATACAGCCGCATTACGGGTTATTACCGTCCGGTCCAGAACTGGAACGACGGTAAGGCGCAGGAATTCAAGGATCGTAAGGTCTATGACATCGGCCGTTCGTATCTTCGCAGGAAAGAGCGTCACGCCATACCCGCGGAGGGAGCGGTGATTCAGGGTGCCGCTGCACCCACGATGCAGGAGACCGCACCGCAGGAAGAAGCCGTAAAAGTCTCCGGACCGGCTCCTCAGGCAGAGGCGGCAAAGACTTCCGCGATTCTTCTGTTTAAGACACCTACCTGCCCGAACTGCAAGGCTGCAGGAGCCCTTCTTGACCGTGCAGGCATCCGGTACACCGCCCTCAATGCAAACGAGAGCCGTGAGCAGGTGGCACAGTACGGTGTAAAGCAGGCTCCGACCCTTGTCCTTGTACATGGTGACACTTTTGAAAAATACCGCGGCGTGTCCGACATAAAGGGATGGCTGAAGGCAGCTGCCGGAAAGACCGAAGCATAAACAAAGCATGCATCCCTTTATGGCACAGCAAATGTGCCTTGGCAGAGGAAAGGATGACCCGATCATGTATGATATCATAATAGTCGGCGGCGGCCCCGCCGGAATGACGGCAGCACTTTATGCCGCACGCAACGGAAAGAGTGCGCTGGTCATAGAAAAGAATGGATTCGGAGGGCAGATCACGCATTCTCCGCGGGTGGAAAACATTCCCGGAACGCTTTCTCTGAGCGGCAATGAATTCGCTGACAGTATGCTGGATCAGATCCTCGCTCAGGGAGCAGAGATCGAATTTGAAAATGTGATCTCCGTCGAATCGCTGGAAGAGCACAAGGTAGTACGGACAGAAGAGGGAAGTGTATTCGAAGGCAGGGCTGTTATTCTCGCCACAGGTGTGAAACACCGTCTTCTCGGACTCGAAGGTGAACAGGATCTGATCGGGGAAGGCATCTCTTTCTGTGCTGTATGTGACGGTGATTTCTACTCCGGTAAAACCGTGTGTGTGGCCGGCGGGGGAAATTCCGCACTCCAGGAGGCGATCCTTCTCTCTGAAAAGTGCAAAGAAGTGATCATGCTCCAGGATCTGCCTTCCTTTACCGGCGAGAGCCGGCTGCAGGAAGTGCTGTTTGCAAAGCCGAATGTGAAAAAATACACCCAGGTGAAGATCACACGGCTTCATGTGGAAGAAGGGCAGCTTAAGGGCGTATTTATCCGCATTGGCGGACATGGACCGGGTGACTTCAGCGCCAGCCGCGATCCGTTCTCAATCGATACCCTTGTTCCGGCACACGAACAGCCGGAGCAGGAGATCGCCTGTGACGGAATGTTTGTAGCTGTCGGGCTGATTCCGGAGAACAAGTCCTTTACCAATGTGGCCTCTCTGAATGATTGGGGATATTTTGATTCCGATGAGACCTGCACCACACGCACTCCGGGTATTTTTGTGGCAGGAGACTGTCGGAGCAAACAGGTACGGCAGGTTACAACAGCTGCCTCAGATGGTGCAGTTGCGGCCCTGGCTGCATGCCGATACATAAATACCTGACCGTTGACCAGGCAGGTAATTATTTCACAGATTATTGACATTGTTTTATTGAAGGAGAAAACTATATGCTAGAGATCATGGAAGTTCTTGAACATGTACTGAGAAATGTCGCAAATCTTGCGATTCTGCTGTTCGAATGTGTCGGAGTTTGCGTAGTCATCATTTCCGGTATCCATGGGCTGTTCAGCTACATAAGAAAGGATCCAAAGACCCGTATTCATCTTGGCCATGGTCTTGAAATGGGATTGACATTTATGCTTTGCGGTGAGATCCTTCGTACGATCATTGTCCGTGACCTGGAAGAGATCGCAATTGTAGGCGGCATCATTGTACTGCGTGTTGCGCTGACTCTTTTGCTGCACTGGGAACGTAAGAACGATCAGGCAGAACACTGAAAAGCATTCCGCTGCGGGGTATTGACCCATCTATACGTGAAACACATGTTTATCAAATAGATGTTGCCTGTTTTCCGATACCTGTGGTATAATTCAGGCATGATGTTTTGTGTTTCCATCAGACTTATACAAAGGTTTCTGATCATAATGCATCAGAAACCTTTTTTATTTTTATATTGAAAGGACCTTTATATCACCATGACAGATACTTCTTCACGTTCAAAGCAAACCGATTCCTCCGACGAATCGATTACAGACCTTCGCAGTGTTGATCAGACGATTCATGATATATCGCAGCGCGCTCAGACCTATCACGACCAGAAAGACATTCAGAATATCCTGCAGCTCCGTGAAGTTCTTAAAACGATGCCCAGATTTGCAAAATCCTATTTTCGTGCCATCGAGCCTACAACGTCCACCAGGACCCGTTTATCATACGCCTATGACGTACGTACCTT
>CACZZH010000071.1 GCA_902785635.1 uncultured Lachnospiraceae bacterium | reverse complement strand
TGGATGACGGTCTCGAAGCTCTGAAAGACGGAACCGCAAAACTGGCTGACGGCAGCGGTCAGCTGAAGGAAAAGACGCCGGAACTTACGGAAGGGATCGGAAGACTTGCAGGCGGAGCCGGAGCTTTGTTCAACGGAGCCGGTCAGCTTGCGGACGGTACCGGTCAGCTTGCGGACGGGTCCGGACAGCTCTATGAGGGTACTCTTTCCTTAAGCAGCGGCCTGAAGGAACTCGCCGACGGAGCTGGAACACTGTCCGGAGGTGCCGGTGATCTGGAAGAAGGCGCCGGGGAACTGGATGACGGTGCCAAAAAGCTCGCCGACGGACTCGGTGAGCTGGAAAGCCACTCTAAGGAACTGAATGACGGCGCGCAGGATCTTGCCGACGGAACCAAAAAGCTCGCCGACGGCGCGGATGAGCTTCTGGACGGATCCGGCAGGCTTAAGGACGGCATGGAGGAGTTCAGGGAGGAAGGCATCGATAAGATCACACAGCTGTTTTCTGATGATATCACTCTTTTCGCAGACCGGCTGGATGCACTGGTACTGGCAGGAAGAGGGTACGAAACCTTCTCGGGTCTTGCCGACGGAATGAACGGAAAAGTGAAATTCATTATTCGGACGGACAGCATCGGGGAAGAATGATCCCGAAAAGAGATTGCAGGAGCTCACTGCGGTGCATGACATCGCGGACGGGCTCCTCTTTTATTGTACTGCCGCTGCGGACGCGAAGCAGATCGTCGGTCATGCTGATATGCCCGCCGCCGGTGCGCAGATTGACCATCAGGCTTTTGGAAAAGACCGCTTCACCGGAGCAGCAGAAGGCGTTTGCGGCGGTAAAATCCGTGAAGGTCTGTGGGAAAAGGTTAAAATCGATCAGCTCCTCCCGGGTGCCTTCCGCGGTGAGACGCCAGAGAGTCCACCAGTTTCCGTCTTCATCCTGTGCATATCGCACGATGCCGAAATGCTCGCCGTGGCGGGAGCCTTCCCATGACCGTGTATTCGAGGCATGCAAAAACTGCGGGAAATATTATTTCATTCCCAGCGCATCCCAGGGCCTGCCGATGAGCACCTATCCGGGCGTATATGAAGCAACGGTGGAGGAGATCAACCGGGCGAGCCGTGAACTGTTCCCGACACTGTAAAGAGACGATGCAGCGGGACGGTGAGATGCAGCCGGAAAAGTTATTCTTGTCAAATCGGAAAGATATGTTATGATATGCATTGGCGTCCGCCTACGGAGGCGGACGCGATGGGGCGGCGGGATCGATGTCCGCCGCTTTTGTCGTATCAGGAAATATTTAAAGGAGTAAAGAAAATGCGAAAAGTATGCTGCCTCAATCCGATCTCCGAGACGGGAACCTCGAATTTTACACCGGAGTATGAACTCACGGATGAACTCGCCGGAGCAGATGCCGTCCTCGTGCGCAGTGCTTCCATGCACGAGCTGGAGCTTCCGGAAACCCTGGAAGCCATTGCACGTGCCGGCGCCGGCGTGAATAATATTCCGCTTGCCGACTGCACGGAGAAAGGAATCGTTGTGTTTAATACGCCGGGCGCGAATGCGAACGGAGTGAAAGAGCTTGTGCTGGCAGGGCTGCTGCTGGGCGCGAGAGATATCGCAGGCGGCATTGAATGGGTCCATGAGAACCGCGATGACGAGAATATCTCGAAGGACATGGAAAAAAGCAAAAAGTATTTTGCAGGGACTGAGATCAAGGGGAAGACGCTTGGCGTGATCGGCCTTGGCGCCATAGGGATCGAAGTGGCGAATGCGGCCTATTCCCTGGGCATGGAGGTGGTGGGGTATGACCCGTTCCTCTCTGTGAGCTCCGCGCTGCGTCTGTCACGCGCCGTCCGGGTGGTGGCAAATGTGGATGAGCTTTACCGCTGCAGTGACTATATCACGATCCATGTACCGCTGCTCGATTCCACTCGGGAAGGCATGAATGCGCAGGCCTTTGCCAAAATGAAGGACGGGGTGGTGATCCTGAATTATGCCCGTGATCTTCTGGTCTGCGACGATGATATGGCGCAGGCACTCGAGAGCGGCAAGGTCCGCAGGTATATGACGGATTTCCCGAATGCGAAGACAGCCCGGATGAAGAATGTCGTTGCCACGCCGCATCTTGGCGCGTCCACGGCAGAGTCCGAGGAAAACTGCGCGGTGATGGCCGTCAGCGAACTTCGGGAATTCCTGGAGGATGGGTGCATCCGCAACTCCGTGAATTATCCGAGCTGCGATCTGCCGCCAGAGGACTGCGCATGCAGGATCTGCATCATGAACGTCAACCGGCCGAACATGATCGTGAAGTTTACAGCGCTTCTCTCCGATCAGGGGATCAATATTCCCAACATGGCCAACAAAAGCCGCGGAGAGGCAGCATACACTCTGATCGACTGCGACACACTGCCCGATGAGGACGTGATCGAAGCACTCCGGCGCATCGACGGCGTGAAGCGCGTGCGAGTGATCTACCGCTGAGAACAGAGCCATGGGGACGGGTTCCCCGGCCCATATATGGGCCGGGGAACCTGTCCCCATGGCTCTCCCGGATCTTTGGCGCAAAGGAGAGTCAGAAAATGGATGAACGTTTTTCAAGAACAGCCCTTCTGGTGGGACAGGAAGCAGTGGACCGGCTTGCCCGGGCAAGAGTCGCAGTGTTCGGAGTCGGCGGAGTCGGCGGCTATACGGTAGAGGCGCTGGCAAGATCCGGGATCGGTACGCTTGACCTGATAGACAATGATACGTTCTGCCTCTCCAACCTGAACCGGCAGATTCTGGCTACAGAAAAGACGATCGGAAGGGACAAGGTGGAGGTGGCCAGGGAGAGGATCCTTGACATTAATCCGAACGCGGTGGTAAATACCTGGAAGACGTTTTACCTGCCGGAGACAGCAGACCAGTTTGATTTTACAAAGTATGACTATGTTGTGGATGCGATCGACACGGTGTCGGGAAAGCTGATGCTGGTCTGTCAGGCGAAGGAGGCGGGAACACCGGTCATCAGCTGCATGGGTGCAGGGAATAAGATGGAAGCGGCTCTCCTTGAGGTGGCGGATATCTATGAGACCAGTGTATGTCCGCTGGCGAAAGTGATGCGCCGGGAACTGAAAAAGCGGGGAATCGAACACCTGAAGGTGGTCTACTCGAAGGAAGTACCGCTCCGGCCTCTGGCACAGACAACGGACGGGACTGCAGATGAACCGGATATGCGGGGCAGCGCAGAGGGACTTTCCGAAGACGGCAGAGACGGGACGCAGCCGGCACAGCATGCAAGGCGGTCGACGCCGGGAAGCACGGCTTTTGTGCCGGGCTGCGCCGGCCTCATCATGGCCGGGGAAGTGGTCAGGGATCTGCTGAAGCGTTAAAGATCCGTCAGGAAGTAAAACCCCACAGGGTCGACAGGGAGAATACACAGTATGAGAAGGATAACCGTTGAAGAGCTGGAACAGATGGCACCGGACAGCCGGGTCGTTGTGGATATCCGTCCGGAAGAGCTGTTCCGGAAAGGGACTTATCCGGGGGCAGTCAATGCGCCGTTTCTTGCACCGGAACTGAGGGAGGAATTTCTGGAAGACCCGCGTGCTCTGGACGGCATTCTGCAGGACAAGGAGAAACTTATCTGCATTCTGTGCCATACGGGAAGCGCCAGCGCTGAGGCGGCCGAGGACCTGGAAGAGCTCGGCTATAATGTCTGCGATGTGGAAGGAGGGTACCGCGCGTATCTTCGGCGGAGCCTGGAGGAGAAGGCCTCCGCGTCGGAGGAGCTTGCGAAGGAGCGGATCGCCAGGGCCGAGCGGAGCATTATCAAGAAATTCCGCAAACAGCTCTGGACGCGCTTTACAAAGGCGGTCACAGATTACCGGCTGATATCGGAGGGTGACCGGATCGCTGTGTGCATCTCCGGGGGAAAGGATTCCATGCTGATGGCAAAGCTGCTCCAGGAGATCCAGCGCCACGGAAAGATCCCGTTCGAGCTGGTGTTCCTTTGCATGAATCCCGGATACAATGCGGATAACTGGGCAATCGTACAGAACAATGCTGCCCTCCTGGGGATTCCCCTGACGGTATTCAACAGTGATATCTTTGATATCGTGGCCGCCGAGGAGCATCATCCATGTTACCTGTGCGCCAGGATGCGGAGAGGATTTCTGTATGCCAACGCGAAGAAGCTGGGATGCAATAAGATCGCTCTGGGTCATCACTATGATGATGTGATCGAGACGATCCTGATGGGAATTCTTTACAGCGGGAAGACCGAGACGATGATGCCAAAGCACCACAGTCAGAATTTTGAGGGGATGGAGCTGATCCGGCCGCTCTATCTGATCCGGGAAAAAGACATCTGCGCCTGGAGGGATTACAATGATCTGCACTTTATCCAGTGTGCCTGCCGGTTTACCGAGCACTGTGCGACCTGCGGCGGAGCACATGCATCCAAGCGGGAAGAGGTAAAACGGCTGATCGCGCAGTTCTCGGAGGAAGACCCTGTGATCGCGCAGAATATCTTCAACTGTGTAAGAGATATCAACCTGCGCACCGTGCTCGGCTGCCATAAGGACGGTGTATATTACAATTTTCTCGATGACTATGACGGATGACTGAAAACAGGGTGACTCTTCACAACGAAAAACATAAAGAAAAAACATAACGAAAAGCATAACGAAAAAGCCCGGCGGTCCGCCGGGCTTTTTCCAAGGAAAGAGAAAAAATAAAAATGTTTGAGGGAGTGTTCCTCTGTGCTCGTGCACGGGGAACTGAGTTATGAAATCTATCAGCTCATCGCTGATATGAATATCATAAAGGGCATTTGTGTTTAAACTGTGTTCAATCTCTAAAGGAAATCGAAACTTTCCAAAGAAAAAATGAAGGAAAACCGCATATATCAAAGCATTGCACAGGTTCAGAGGCTATGCTAAGATAGGAATGGTCAGCAAACGTCCGTCGTTTGCCGTAAGTCTATGAACAGCAGGAGGAAAGTAAAAATGATATTCGGATGGATCATTAATCTGATACTCGGGGGCCTTGCAGGCTGGCTTGCCGGAAAAGTAATGGGGACGGAAGGCAGCGTGGTGCGCAATATCATTCTCGGTCTTGCCGGCGGCGTGGTCGGAAGTATTGTGCTCGGCCTGATCGGCATCAAGGGAAGCGGAATGATCGGCGGAACGATCGTGTCCGTAGTAGGTGCCTGCATACTGATCTGGCTTGTAAGGAAATTGGGCTGAATGGGCTGAAGCGGCAGGATCCGCGGATCAGTGCCTGTGATGGGGCCTTCTTCGCGGACGAAAATGGTCGACGATCCACAGCACAAGTTCCACGAGCAGGATCAGGACCGTAACGAACACAGCGATCAGCGCAGGTTCCGCCGCCAGGAAGGCAAAAAAAGTCGACAGCCGGTGTCCGGCATCCTTTCCCAGGACTGCCGTGACCTCTACGACAATATCCATCGAAGCTTTCGCTGTGAGGAACCGGGCGATCCGGCTGCGGCCCAGAAAACTCAGGGCGATGGCAAGAAGCTCCATGATACGGCGGAAGATTCTGCCGGCATGGCGCTTTTTTCTTTTATAAAAGCTTCTTTCGTACTCCGGCGGAACCGGATGGCCGGATGCACGCATATCGTTCATGTCGCTGGAATTCAAAGAGGTACCTCCGTTCGGAAACAGTATATGGAAAACGGCAAAAGCCTATTTTCCGGAATCACTGTAATTACGATAACATGGCAAGAATATTCCTGTCAAATCCGCAGGATTGTGTTATCATAGGAGTACAGTACCGAAAGATTCATAAGATGATGTGGAATCTGCTTTTGGCATGTTAATAAAAAGAAAAGGAGTCACATATGAGCAATAGAAATCGTCCGAATATCCGGAAGTTTCCGGTGAAGCCAGGTAAGAATGATCTGCTCAAGCAGGCTGTTAACGGAATCGCCGATGATATGGTACGGTCTTTCAATGAAATGATCAGTGCGAAGATGGATGCGCTCAACTGGGCCATCGACCAGCTCCCCAAGGTGCTGGAGGAAGCCTCTCTGCCGCCGCTCCGTTTTGAGATCGCGGACGGGCTGTATCCCTTCCTGCTCTCCGGGTTCTCCGATATCGATGATGAGGAGGAGGATACAGATTTTCAGGGGATGTATCCGTGCTTTACCGCGGATGAGGATGTCCCGGCCGGAGTGCAGCAGTATGATCTGCTGCTGGTGGTCAACGACGATGAGGATAGTGATGAAGAGGGTTCACGCCGGATCGATGCTCTTCTGGCCCGGATCGGCACAGACGGAAGCGTTCAGCTCTTTGACGGCGAAGACTGGGTGGATATGGATGATATGATCGAGGATGAGGACGACGATGAAGATGACGATGACTTTCCGTTCTCCTGATCCGGACGGAAAGGAAACGGAATTATGCTGGAGGAAATGATTGAATTCCTGCGCAGCAGGGGAAAGGCTACGCTGGCGCTTCTTGCAGCAAATATGATCGTGTTCCTGGTGCTTTCTGTGATGGGCAGCACCCAGAGCACGTCATTTATGCTGCAGCATGGTGCATGCTATACGCCTCTGATCCTGGAGGGAGAGTACTACCGCCTGTTCACGGGAATGTTCCTGCATTTCGGACTGATCCACCTGGTTTACAACATGATCTGTCTTGTGGCGCTGGGAGATCTTCTGGAGAAGGAGGCGGGATCCTGGCGTTACCTGGCTGTGTATCTTCTGGGCGGTCTGGCAGGAAATCTGGTGTCCCTTGCACTGGATCTTTACGGAGTACGTGGAGCATATGCAGTGTCTGCCGGAGCTTCCGGAGCGGTGTTCGCGGTGATCGGAGGTGTACTTTGGATCGTGATCCGCCGGAAAGGACAGTTCGGGAGGATCTCACTTCAGCGAATGATGCTTACGGTGGTGTTGATGGTGCTGCAGGGCTTCACCCAGGGCGGAACCGATAATGCAGCACATGTCGGCGGCCTGGCCGCAGGGTTTGTGCTGGCAGCGCTGCTTCAGATCCGGTGACGGAAACGCTCCCCGAGGATGCGCAAGTCCCGCGGGCTTAACTTGAAATTATGAAAGGAAAACAGGAGAAGAATCATGAGAGACGATAATTGTATTTTCTGTAAGATCGCAAACGGAGAGATCCCTGCCGCCACGCTGTACGAGGATGAAGATTTCCGGGTAATTCTGGATCTGGGTCCCGCCGCAAAGGGACACGCGCTGATCCTTCCGAAGGAGCATGCTGCCAATCTGTTTGAGCTGCCGGATGAGATCGCGCAGAAAGTGCTTCCGGTGGCAAAAAGGGTCGGTGCCCGCCTGTTCAAAGGACTTGACTGTGACGGTTTCAACGTGGTGCAGAATAACGGAGAGGCTGCCGGTCAGACCGTATTCCATTTCCATGTACATCTGATCCCGCGGCATAAGGGGGATACGGTGAAAGTGGGCTGGGTTCCCGGCAGGCTGACGGATGAGGACAAGAAAGAGATCCTGGATCTTTTTGAGGAATGATAAGGGATCCGGGAAGGAATCAGATCGGGAATCATGAAAAAGAATGACAAAAGTGCAGAAAAGACAAATGTAATGCGCGTGCTGGACGCCAGAAAGATCTCCTACGGAAAGTATTCCTACGAGGCCGATCCGACCCGGACCGGGGAGGAGATCGCTGCCATGCTGGGGGAGGATCCTGACCGGGTGTTTAAGACACTGGTGACGCAGGGAAGATCCGGGCAGTATTATGTGTTTGTGATTCCGGTGAAGGAAGAACTGGATCTGAAAAAGGCCGCGAAAGCGGCCGGTGAGAAATCCGTCAGTATGATCAAACAGAAGGAACTGCTTCCTCTGACCGGCTACGTGCACGGCGGCTGCTCCCCCGTGGGCATGAAAAAACAGTTCCCGACCTTTATTCATCATACCGCGCAGCAGTTTGAAAAAATGTTTGTGAGCGCGGGAAAAGTAGGGATGCAGATCGAGCTTGCCCCGGGGGATCTGGCGGAGACGGTGCGGTGCGGCTTTGAAGATCTGACGGTATCATTACATTAATATTAGAGAGCAATTTGCTGCAGATGCAGATATTCTGCGAGATCCCCGGGAAGAGGTGCCTGAATACGGAGTTTCTGCCCGGTGAAAGGCTGAATCAGCTCCATATGGAAGCAGTGAAGCGCTGCGCGGTGAAAGAACCGCGCGGCGCTTTTTTCATCTTCCGGCAGCAGAGGCAGCGGATCATGGAGGGTATCTTCTGTGTGCTGCAGCGGACCATGGAGGGTATCTTCTGTGTGCTGCAGCAGATCATGGAGGGTACCTTCTGTGTGCGGCTGCGGACCATAGAGCGTATCTCCAAGAAGCGGATGCCCGGCATACGCCATATGGACCCGGATCTGGTGGGTCCTTCCGGTCTCAAGCCAGAGCCGAAGCAGGGAAGCATCGCTTTCCGCATCATAAGACAGGACCTGTAAATGCGTTACGGCCGCTCTTCCTCCCAGTATGCCTTCCGGGTCGGCCAGCATCCTGTTTAGAGACGACGGATCCCGCGCGATGGGACAGGTGATCGTGAATGACACCGGGGCATCTGCGGACGGGGGCAGGACCGGGGAAGACTGTGGAATCTGAGAGGGCGGAAGAACCCGGGAAGGCTGCAGGACGGGGGAACAGGTCAGACGGCCATGTACAACGGCAAGATATTCCTTCCGGAGCAGACAGCCTTCGGACAGACGCTGGGCCGCAACCTTGTTGCGGGCAAACAGGACCAGGCCGGAGGTCTCTTTATCCAGACGCCCTATGATCCGCGGGATCTCGGTGATGCCCTGGCCGCGGTAACGGGCGCAGACCTGGTCGGCCAGCGTGTCGGCGTAGTGTCCGTGAGAGGGATGGACGCAGATGCCGGCCTGCTTGTTGATAAGGAGAAGATCCTCATCTTCATAAAGAATCTCTTCCTCTTTCAGTGGGGGAAGATCTCCGGGGTTCTCCCGGATGCTGCGCACCTGGGAGGGATCGTGGAGATCCTCAAGCAGGACGCGTACCTCATCTCCCCCCTGCAGCACCCGGCTGACACGGGAGCGCTCTGCGTTTACCAGAATACCGTTTTCACGGAATTTTGCGCTTCGCACCTGACGGCAGGTCAGCTGCATCGGGCCGCGCAGGGCCTGCTGCAGAGTCATGGTCGTTCCCGCGGGAACGATGTAAGTGATTTCTTTTCTCATAATTTATCAGGCGATCTCGGAAGTCTTCTCAAACTGGCTGTTGTACATCTGTGCATACAGGCCGTTCTTTTCAAGCAGTTCTTCGTGCGTGCCCTGTTCCATGATGTCGCCGTCCTTCATGAACAGGATGCAGTCGGCATCCCGGATCGTGGAGAGACGGTGTGCGATGATGAAGCTTGTCCTGCCCTTCATCAGGTTGTCCATGGCTTTCTGGATGCGGATCTCCGTGCGGGTATCCACCGAGGACGTCGCCTCATCCAGGATGAGGATACGGTTGTCCGCAAGGATGGCCCTGGCGATGGTGAGCAGCTGTTTCTGGCCCTGGGAGATATTGCTGGTCTCCTCGTTCAGCACCATCTGGTAGCCGCCGCTCTGCTGCATGATGAAATTGTGGACATGTGCGGCTTTTGCCGCCGCGATCACTTCCTCATCCGAGGCATCGGGCTTTCCGTATCGGATATTCTCCATGATCGTGCCGGAGAAGAGCCAGGTATCCTGGAGGACCATTCCGAATTCCTCCCGCAGAGTGCTGCGGTGATAGGAGCGTACATCTTTTCCGTTTACCAGGATCGCGCCGCTGTTCACATCGTAAAAGCGCATCAGCAGCTTGACCATGGTGGTCTTGCCGGCACCGGTGGGGCCGACGATCGCGATCTTCTGGCCGGGAGATACCTCCGCCGAGAAATCATGGATGATGATCTTATCCGGATCGTAGCCGAAGCGGACATGGTCAAACACGACACTGCCGGGAGCGGCCGTAGCCGAAGCGGCAGCGGCGGATGGCCGGGAGTCAAACGCCAAAGCCGAAGCATCGGCAGCAGAAGCCGGAACTGTCGCTTCTTCTTCGAGGCCCTGGTCTTCCTCAGGTTCCTCCAGGAATTCAAACACACGCTCCGCGGCTGCAGCAGAGGACTGGAGCATATTCGTGATCTGGGCTACCTGGGTGATGGGCTGCGTGAAGCTGCGGATATACTGGAAGAAGGACTGGATATCCCCGACTTCGATCGCACCGCGGATCGTCATATAGCCGCCCAGGATCGCCACTACCACATATCCAAGGTTTCCCACGAACTGCATGATGGGCTGCATCACGCCGGCGAAGAACTGAGACTTCCAGGCAGTGTTGTAGAGCTCCCGGTTCACCTGGTTGAAGGCATCGACCGCATCTTCTTCTTTGTTAAATACTTTTACGATCGTGTGGCCGCCGTATACTTCCTCGATCTGGCCATTCACTTCTCCGAGGTATTTCTGCTGGCCGGCAAAATATTTCTGGGAGTGTTTCATCACGTTCATGATGATCATCCCCGATACCGGCAGGATCACCAGGGCGGCGAGCGTCATCCACAGATTGATGGAGAGCATCATGATGAGCACGCCGATCAGGGTCGTGACAGAGGTGATCAGCTGTGTCACGCTCTGGTTGACGCCCATCTGCAGCGTGTCCACATCGTTCGTTACACGCGAAAGGATCTCGCCCGTAGTGCGGCTTTCATAGTACTTAAGCGGCAGGCGGTTGATCTTGTCGGAAATATCCTTTCGCAGGCGGTACGTCACATCGTTTGAGATGCCGGTCATCAGGAAGCCCTGCAGCATCGAGAAAAGCGCGCTCACCAGATAGAGGAGCATTACCTGCGCAAGGATCTGCCCGATCTTCCGGAAATCGATACCGCCGGTACCGGTGATCTTCGCAACGATGCCGTTGAACAGCTGGGTGGTAGCCCGCCCGAGAATGCGCGGCCCGACGATGATAAAGACAGTCCCGGCGATGGCGCACATAAGCATGACGGCAAAGCGCAGCCGGTATTTTTTCATATACAGGATCAGTTTTTTCAGGCTTCCGGAAAAATCCTTCGCTTTTTCCCCGCGCATCATACCGTGGGGACCGCCCGGCCGGCGCCTTCTGGTCGTATTTTCACTCATAATCTACCTCCGCATAATGAGTCAGCATGATCATTAAGATCGTCTGCACTGCAAAATAACTGACTCATCCGGCGAGCTCCTCCGCTGACAGCTGGGAGACTGCGATCTGCCGGTATACTTCACAGCTTTCCATCAATTCCTGATGCGTGCCGTTTCCTGCGAGCCTTCCGTCATCCAGTACGAGGATCCGGTCGGCGTGAAGAATCGTACTGATGCGCTGGGCAACGATGATCGTTGTGACATCCTTTGTATACTCATGCATGGCGCGCCGCAGCGCGGCGTCGGTCTTGAAATCCAGTGCGGAAAAGCTGTCGTCAAAGATGAGGATCTCCGGGTCTGAGGCGATGGCCCGCGCGATGGAAAGACGCTGCTTCTGGCCGCCGGATACATTAGTACCGCCCTGGGCGATCCGGCTGTCATAACCGGAATCCTTTTCCTCGATGAACTCCTGCGCCTGTGCGATCTGCGCAGCCAGTTTCATCTCTTCGTCAGATGCATGCGTGTTGCCGTAACGGATATTGGAGGCAATGGTCCCGGAGAAGAGAACGCTTTTCTGGGGAACGTAGCCGAGCTTTGCGCACAGATCGGACTTGCGGTAGCTGCGCACATCGACGCCGTCCACCTTTACACAGCCCTGCGTGACATCGAACAGCCTCGGAATGAGATTGATCAGAGTGGATTTGCCGCTGCCGGTGCTGCCGATGATGGCTACGGTCTCTCCTTTATGTGCCTCAAAACTGATATCGGTCAGCACATTTTCCTGCGCATCGGGATAGGCAAATGAGACATGATCAAAGAGAAGCTCCCCGTGCACATCCGACGGCGGAGTCACCGGGTCGCCCGGATCTTTAATGGCGACTTCCTTTTCAAGTACCTGGGCAATACGGTTTGCGGCCACATTTGCCCTGGGGATGATGATCGACATCAGAGCGATCATCAGGAAGGACATGATGATCTGCATGGTGTACTGGATAAATGCCATCATATCGCCCACCTGCAGGGTGCCGCTGTCCACGGCGTGCGCACCTGTGTAAACGATCAGTACGGAGATGCCGTTCATGATCAGCATCATCACCGGCATCATAAAGGTCATGCAGCGGTTGACGAAAAGGTTGGTCCTGGTCAGGTCCAGATTGGCTTTCTCAAAGCGCTGCTTTTCATGTTCTTCTGCGGAGAAGGCACGGGTGACCATTACACCGGTGAGCTGCTCTCTGGTCACCAGATTCAGCTTGTCGATCAGTGTCTGGAGCATGGTAAAGCGCGGCATCGCTACGGCGAACAGGACGAGAATCAGGAGCAGCAGAAGTACTACTGCGAGTACGATGATCCAGCTCATGGAGCTGTTGGTGCGGAGCACCTTCAGAATGCCGCCGATGCCCAGGATCGGAGCGTACAGGACCATACGCAGACCCATCACCAGCATGATCTGTACCTGCTGGATGTCGTTGGTGCTGCGGGTGATCAGAGAGGCAGTGGAGAATTCATGGAATTCCTGGCTTCCGAAGCTCATGACCTTCCGGTATACATCGGTGCGGATCCTGTAGGCGGTACCCGCAGCGAGACGCGCTGCCAGGAAGGTGACCAGAACCGTGCAGAGCATGGCGACCAGGGCCAGTCCAAGCATACGGGCTCCCGTTTTCATGAGGAAGGAAGTCTGGCGTCCGGCCAGATCCTCTCCCAGCTGTTCATATTCACTCTGTACAAAGGCAATGCCGGTCTGCTTCAGGATGCTGTCCGGGATCTGTGCGATCTGGTCATTCACTTTCTCCAGCATAGGCCTGCGCAGGAGCGAGGGAAGCAGCCGGAGGGTCTCGATCGAGGGTGCGGGAGCTGCAGCGGAAGCAGCAGCCGCATTCACACCTGCTTCCTCCTGACCCTCGGCCACAGTGCCGGCTTCGGTCTGGGCAGCTCCGTCTGCATCGGCGTCCGCTTTCAGGGTTGCTTCGTCTGAAACGGCATCTTCCGGCTGCGCGGCGGAAGTGCTGCCAAGGCCCATATTCGCGAGTGCTTCGGGATTATAGAACATGTACAGAAGGACTTCCGGATTCTGCAGGGCAGCCGCGAGATTTTCTTTCTGATCCGCCGGAAGCTTCTGCAGGCGATATACGCTGCTGCCGTCCGGGGCGGCCGGATCGGTGCCGGCGGAGCTGCCGGAAGAGACCGGTCCATTCTCCGGCACATAGCTCTCCTCCAACAGACGAATTCCTTCTTCATTCAGGAACAGTTTCAGGTCCTCAAAGGTCTGCCCCTGCATACGCTCCGGGATGATGTCCTCGACACCTTTCTGCTGGATCCCCTCCGTGACGATGCGGGAGGTGTAGCCGGGCAGCGCCAGATCGCAGGATGCCTGCAGAATCAGCAGGACTATGACCGCCAGGATCACCCGGACGGAACCTTTCAGATATTTGGCAAGCTTGATCATAGGCAAAGTCTCCTGTTTGATTGATCGCATGCTATCAGTATTATGAAGGTAATTATACAGAAACCCATGGAAAATACAAGTAGGGAAGAGAAGAAAAGGAAGAGGAAAAAAGTTGACAACACTTCTTCTTCGTGATATAAATATCGGGTGAGTGATCACACATCACACAGGGGATTGGTCAAATGGTATGATAGGGGTCTCCAAAACCTTTGGTGGGAGTTCGATTCTCTCATCCCCTGCTGAAAAGAAGCTGAAAGTCCTGATAAATATCGGACTTTCAGCTTCTTTGTTTCTGAGGTGTTGTAAAAGTCATCACCTAGGTCATCACCTGGAATATTGTTTGGAGAAGAAAGGACTGTAGCAATTCCATTTGAATATTATTAGAAAGGAGAAAGGCAATTATCTCGTCAGAAACACGCAAGTTTTTTAAGTCTCCCTTCCGCTACTTGAAAAAAGCCGAAATTCCTTGTATTTATCAGGAGTTTCGGCTTTTTCTTTTGTATCTGAAATGTGAAAGTCATCAGTGAAGTCATCAGAAAGATCACCAGATCGAGATGACGTAGAGGTAAAGAAAGGAGAATGGTGGCTGTTTCTTTCAACTATTTTCAAATAATGTATTGAAAATGAACCTTTTCCCGTCTTGTGACAATATGTTAGTGAAGGATGTAAAAGATATGCTGAGCGATTATCTTCGTGAACTGCAGATCTTATATCAATTGAGGGAGACACGAAATATCGTTAAGATCTACGATCATATCGTTGAGGCTGATCCGGAAAGGATGCGATGGCAGGTATTCATTCGAATGGAATATTTGACCGGGTTCCGGGATCATTGGGCAGGGAAGGTAATCCCGGAACAGGAACAGGTCCGCATGGCCTGTGATATCTGTGAGGCTTTAGCGTGTCTGGAAAAGAGAGGAATCATACACAGGGACGTTAAAACAGAGAATATTTTTATTTCAGAGGATCATATATATAAACTGGGGGACTTCGGAACAGCCAGAATGACTGAGAAAAGCGTAGCCAGTTATTCTGTGAGAGGGACGAACAGCTATATGGCACCTGAAATATACTGGGGAAAATCATATGGAAGAACGATCGACTGCTATTCCCTTGGAATGGTATTATACAGGATCAATAATGGAAACAGGGATCCCTTTATAGATGCAGACAGGAAAGATGTTCATTACAGCGAACGGAACGAGGCATTGCTGCGGCGTATGAGAGGGGAGAAGCTTCCGCCTCCCCGTTATGCATCCCCTGCAATGGCAAAGATAATCAGGAAAGCCACCTCGCCTTTGCCTGAAAAGAGATATCAATCAGCAAAGGATATGCAGCGGGATCTGTTAAGGATACAGCGATCGTCCGGAGTGGAACAGCAGCGCTTCCATATGCTGCCGGGCAGGGTCATTAAAAACCCCCGGTTCATGACAGGGGTTCTTATAGCTGCCGTCCTGACATGCGGGATCATACTTTGGAAAGGAGTGCGGATCCGTCCTGAGGCAGTGAAAAGAAATTATGTTGAAACGGGGTCTGCGGAGTCTGCAGCGGAAATGAAGGAGGATCTCTCGCAGGAAAACATATTACAGGCAGCCGGAGAATTATTGACAAAGGCAAAGCAGACAGCCGGCTCTGACAAGAAGAGCTTTTCCATGCTTTTCTCAAATGCTGAAGAAAGTGATATACGTAAATGGAACGCGTTATTTACGATGCTTCGGCAGTATAAGGATGAGGCAGTTGTAGTGCTTGCACAAAGTGATCCATATGCCCTGATCGGGTTTACTGAATATGACAGGGTCTCCGCAAAACAGGGAAAACTTGATTCAAATTCACAGACCATTATTATTGGGTTCGTGAATGGTGAGTGGAAGTTTCATTTTGAGAAACAGGCACGCCGGGAACTAATGGACATTATAATGAACGAGGAGGGGAATGTTTACCCGAAGGCATTATTACGTGCCTTAAAAGAGGGCGGAAAAGAATACTCGGATGATAAGAATAATTTCATGTATCTAAATGAAGGATGCTGTTATGAGGATAATTTCATCTGCATGGTCCGTCATATATGGGATGATAAAAAAGGAAATATAGGATATACAGTATGGCTGGCAAACGGTACATCCAGGGAAGTGGTTGTAAGTGATGTTACGGTCCGCTTTACCGATAAAAAGAAAGGATTAATGGCAGAGCAGACTGTTTCAATAAACAGGTCCGTTCCGGCACATGCGAATGTACTGATCCCTTTCGAAACGAAGATCGACAGGATCGATGGAGAGTCAGGCGGACCGGAAGAATGGTCATATATTTTCGCAAGTATAGAACAGATAAACGTAATGGCGGTGGATCAGGAGAATATAGTCGATATGTGAATGTCCTTAGTCTGTATAAACAAAAGCTTTCGATTTGCCTGGTTTTGGTGTAAAGTAAATTAATAAAACAAAACAGGCACTCGAGGCATACCAGAGGAGGGACAGAATGGGTATTGATTTGGAAAAATGTGTATTAGGTCTGGAATTCGGATCGACCCGGATCAAGGGTGTGCTGATCGATGAAAACCATAAACCTGTGGCATCTGGGGATTTTGCATGGGAGAACCGCATCGAGAATGGTGTATTTGTTTATCATCTGGAGGATGCAAGAGAAGGACTTCGTGCCTGCTTTGGAGCGCTGCGCCGGGATGTGCAGGAAAAATACGGACAGACTCTGACAAAGGTGCAGGCCATCGGCATCTCTGCGATGATGCACGGATATATGGTGTTTGACGGGGAATGGAACCAGCTGGCGCCTTACCGGTCCTGGCGCAATGTGATGACCGGTCCGGCAAGC
>CACZZH010000070.1 GCA_902785635.1 uncultured Lachnospiraceae bacterium | reverse complement strand
TGGCAATGGCTGGAGAACCGTAAAGAACCTCCAGGGCGGATACCTTGCAATTCGTACCGCACCGAGCTTTGCATATGAGAACGAAGTGATCCACAACGGCCCGAAGAACGGCCAGCTGGTTCAGATCACCGGCAGCACCGTACCGGGTACCGGCATCAATGGCGTACCGGCTACATATGTGTGGGTATACTCCCCGGATTTCGGTGTATCCGGTTATGTAAATACATACTTCATCGGGTAATGCTTTTAAAGCCTGATACAGAAACAAAACAGAACGTAATTATGAAGTGTCA
Organism: uncultured Lachnospiraceae bacterium; assembly: GCA_902785635.1. GTDB lineage: Bacteria > Bacillota > Clostridia > Lachnospirales > Lachnospiraceae > Merdiplasma. The sequence continues at coordinate 13,722 of CACZZH010000070.1, read as the reverse complement.
GGCAGCGGAAATGCTGCCTGACTTTTTTTCAGGGTCAAAAGACCCGAAAGCTAAAAATGATGATCTTTCATTTATGATATTTGATGGAATACCGGATGGTTTTGTGCTAATATAACTTTGTATGTTTATGACCGGGTTTCTGAATATCTGTCCGGGGGCTGTATGAAGGAATTCATTTCTCTGATCGGCAAGTTTGCTTCTGAATATATCTGGCTTGGAAAAGTCGCTGATGATATTCTGGTTGAATCTCTGCTGATCTATACGGTGCTGCAGGTCTGCTGTGCGGTCGGCCTGCACGGCGTTTTCGCCAAAATGAACGCAAAAAAAAGATGGGCGGCTGTGCCCGCTGCCAACGTTGCCTACCTTGGTGACCTGTGCGGATGCAAACTGGCCGGCTGTGTGATCGCTTTATGCAAGATCTGTGCCCTTGTGGCAGCTGAAGGGGTGGTAAGGGTATATACCATCCCGCTTGTTGACCGTGACATCCTTGCGTATCACTGCGGAGTCACCTTCATTCTGATCGTCGCGATCCTGCTGCTGCGAACCATAGCCGGCTGCTTTTTATACCGGAAACTGATCAGGAAGTTCGGCCTGGAAGGATGGTGGATGTTTTTCTTCCTGCTGGCGCCGAACCTGACAACATTGTTCTTTGGCTTTAATCCGGATATTCGTGGGTAAAGCTGTAGGGGATATACGATATGAGATATGAATTGACAGGGAATGAATCATGCGTCCGCAGGAATGAGGCGGTAAAAGGAAGATCACGAGTCTTTATTGCAGGTGCTGCGTCTGCCGCATTTGCCCGGCTGATCCGGATCGTACTTCTGTGTGCCGCGGCAGTGCTGGTCTGCAATGTCGGCGCTGCGGCGTCAGATACGGGCGAGACATCTCCTGATACGGACATAGCATCCCTTGATATGGAAGAGGCCCGCAGGCTGGATGAGAAGACCGGAGGTCCAGAGGCGGACATCAGTGAAGTCAGTCTGACTTCGGATCAGATGATCTGGTATGTGCGCGGGATCAGCGGAAAGCCTGTGGATGTCAGACTCTATACGGATATGGAGAAGGCGGAAGTATCTGAGTACGGGATGCTTGGAGAAGAGGGAGGACCTGCTCCGAAGACACTGATTCTTCTGGATAATTCGAATTCTGTGGCGCATGCGTTTTCCGATGGTCCCGAAAGGATCCGCTCGATCCTGACCCGCCTGATCTGGAACCATCAGAGCGGAGAAAGATTTGCCATAAAGACCTTCAGCAAAACTACGGAAACCGTTGTGGATTATACGGATAATTATGACCAGCTGCGGCTGGCGCTGGAACAGATCAGCTATCAGGATCAGTACACCTATCTCAGAAATGTGCTCTATGAACAGATCTATGAGCTGATGGAGGACGGAGAGGATGCGTATAAGCGGATCATTCTCGTCTCGGACGGCTCTGATGACAGCAGGCTTGGGGTGACATACGGGGAACTGACGGAGCTGCTCGGCAGTGAAAATTACTTCCTCCCGATCTATACGGTCGCTCCGGCTTATCTGCCGGCGGAAGGCGAGCTTGACAAGGTATTTGCCTTGTCGAGACTGACAGATACGCCGTACTATTACCTGCCGGAATATGACAATCCTACCGATGTGGCGGACGGAATCGTCTCGGACGGACAAAAGATCGCGTTTTTCAGGATTCCGATCACGGCAGCGAAGCGCAGCGGGGAGTTCCGGGGCTATACCCTGGAGGTCAAAACGCCGCAGAAGAGCTATACCCTGGAGCACACCCTGCTGATGCCTGCTCCTTCCGCAGATGATATTACGCAGCTTCAGTCTGAAAAAGCACAGATGGCTGAGGAGAAAGCGGAAGCGGAAAAAGCGCTCCGGCAGGAGCTGAAGGCGATGCAGGAGCGGATCGACGCACTTGAGGAGACGGAGGAAGAGAAAGAGAGCGAGGAAGCTCAGGCGCGTACGGAAGCGGAGACGCAGAAGGAAACGACCGCATCGGAAACTTCTGTCAGTACCCCGGTGAAGGAAACGGAGATGGATGGGCTGCCGAGCGATGTGATGAAAGAGTTCCTGTCTGAAAACAGGAAATACTTTTTCTTCCGCAGCATCCGCAGCGTGATCTGGGCAGTGGTCGGTATCATGATGCTTATGCTGATCGGATATCTGATCTACGGCGACAGGACCAGAAGGAACCGCAAAGGGTTTGAGGAGCTGGCAGATGAAACGGATTCGGAGGCGGTACAGCCGGATCTGTCAAGAAAACTGACGGAGCGTGTGGTCCTCTATGACCCCGGGCAGCCGGGCAGCCGGTATGGCATCGAGATCGGACAGGACCGAATCATCGGGCGATCACGGTCGCGCTGTGACATTGCGTTTCCGATGGACCGTTTCATGGCGGGAAGACAGGCGAGGGTCTTTTTCCGTGACGGGAAAGTTTTTATAGAAAACCTGGATCCTGATAATACAGTGCAGCTGGATGACCGGTCCGTGAAGGATACCGCGGAGCTTAAAAACGGGTCGAGGCTGACACTGGGCAGTACTGAGTTGAGAGTGCAGTATGAATGAATTTCTGAATGAAGTGCTGAACGATTACAGCAGCTGGGTGATGGCTGCGATTCTTGTGATCCTGCTGATCGCTGTGATCGTGCTGCACAAAAAGCGTAAAAGGCGGGAGTTTATCTATACGGTGAGCGCCCGTGACCAGCGGCTGGCAGAACTGGATGCCCGGGTCTCAAACCCGGAATACATCTCCAGAACCGGCCCCGGTATGGTCAAGCGATATCCCTATGAGACGATCTACTTCAGCGATGCGATCGCTCAAAGACAGTTCGATTCGAATTACATCGGTATACTGGTGGAGACGGAGATGCGGCGCGAGAAGTTTTATACCGACATTTCTGCGCCGATCGAGGTCGGCCGTGATTCCGCCTGCGCGATCACGATCCAGGATATGAAGCTTGCCCCGAGGCAGTTTGTGCTGGAGAAGAACGAAAGCAGGCTCGAGATCCGGAATCTGACCCCGGACAGGTCGATGGTCCTGGAACGGGGAGATATGTATCATCGGGTCCGGGATAAGGCCATCGTGCTGGAGGAAGGGGATGTCATCCGTGTGGGAAAGAGCAGGATCTCCATTTCCTTCGGTTGGTAGGAGACCTGTATTTAAAAGGCAAAAACCCGGCTTGCAGGCCGGAAGATCGTGATTTGCAGCGGTAAGGAAGTTTCCATATGAGCACAGTCCTGACAATTTACAACCAGCAGAGCTTCTGCAGGCAGCTGCTTCCGTCTGACAACAATGTGGATTATTATTTCACACTGGTCGGAAAGAAGTTCTGTCTCAGGAATGATCTGCGGCTTCATCTGGAGATCATAAACAGGACCTGGCGTATCCTCCCCGGAAAGGATTATCTCCTGTTTCCGGATAATAAAGAGGATGAGCAGGCCATTTCATCAGCATTCCCTCTGTCAGACGGCATGCATCTTCTGGTCCGGACGCCTGACATGGCTGAGATCCGGATCGACGTCCGGGAAACAGAGTTTCTGCGCCCTTATCATAAATACCTGTTTCCGTCATCCGGAACGCTCAGAATCGGCAGTGACAGCAGCTGTGATATCCGGATCACAGGCGGAGAGCACCCGCAGGAAGGCGCGCCGGCTCCGGATCCGCACGCGGACAGCCTGCTGCTGCAGCTTGGCAGGAAAGCGGGGCAGACATATCTTGAAAACCTGTCCGGCGGAAGCGTCTTTCACAATACGCAGGCGGTGTGCGGACTTACGCCGCTTATGCCCGGGGATGTGATCGATCTTTCCGAGGGCAGGCTGGTGTATCTGGGCTCTTTGGTAGCACTTGAGGATACCGGCTTCTTTGAGACAGGCCTGGAAGAACTTCCGGAGGAAGAAGGCGGGGAAGAGGCTGTCACGGACCTTTTTCCGGAGGAGAAAGAGCTGTACCGCCGTTCTCCCAGAATCCTGGAAAAACTGGATACCGGTGTGATCGATATCGAGCCGGCGCCGGATCCGCCTGCCAAAAGAAAGATGTCTTTGCGCCAGATGGTGGGCAATTCGATCCTTATGGTCGTCCCTATGCTGATGGGAAGCGTGATGATGCTCATAGCCAGCCTTCAGCAGAACGGCAGGACAAGCCTGTTCATGTACACGGGACTTGTGATGGCCGTATCTTCCGTGATCGTGGGAATCATCTGGGCTGTCATCAGTGCCAGAAGCGCCCAGGCGGAACAGAAGGCGGAGGAAAACCACCGTTTCGAGGCTTACAGCGCATATCTGATCACCAAGGCGGACGAGATCCGGGGCCATTATATGGCGAATAAAGAGCGGCTTCTGCGGCTCTATCCGGATTCGGAGGTCTGCCTTGGTTACAGCAGCGAAGGAAGGCAGCTGTGGAACAGGAACTACCTGCAGGATGATTTCCTGAAGATCAGGACAGGGCTTGGAAATATCCCCTTCCAGATGGAGATCCATATCCCGGAGCAGCGCTTTTCCATGATCGATGATTCGCTGCGTGCGAAACCGGAATGGATCCGGGAAAACTATCAGACCCTTTATGATGTTCCGGTCCTGCTCGATCTGAAAGAACAGCATCTGTGTGCCCTTGTGGGCGGCGAGGAGAAATACGGAGCCTTCGCGCTGATGCGCACGTTGGTGCTGCATCTGGCCGCCACTCACTGTTACACGGACCTGAAGCTTGTATTCCTGTATGACAGTGATGCAGAAGCCCGGGAATGGGAGTTCGCGAAATGGCTTCCCCATGTCTGGTCTGAGGACCGGAAGATCCGGTACACTGCCGGCAGCCGCTCTGAGATCAGTGATGTCTGTTATGAACTGACAAGGATCTTCCAGCAGAGAATGGACACCCGGAAAGAGAAGAGAACGGACGCCGGGCAGATGCAGCTGCCGTATTTTGTGCTGTTTTTATCAGATCCGCGGCTGATCGAAGGAGAGCGGATCTCTCCGTATGTCTATAAAAACGCTGAGAAGGTCGGTCTGTCCACTTTCATTCTGTCAGATTTCAGGGAGAGCCTTCCGAACGAATGCGCGTATTTCCTGGATGAGAATGATGTGTTCGAAGGGATCAGCTATGCCGGAGCACGGATTCCGGTCGCCTTTGACAGGACCCAGCTCCCGCAGCTTGACAGCTTCGCCCGGCGGATCGCGGGCGTGCGTGTCAAGGAGAACAGCAGCGGAGGGGAGATTCCTTCTTCCGTCACTTTTCTGGAGATGTACAAAGTATCTTCCATCGAACAGCTGCAGGTAAGGAACCGCTGGCTGAAGAACCGCACCTACGACAATGTCCGGGGACTGCTGGGGATGAAGGGCGGAGACGAAGTACTGTATCTGGATCTGCATGAAAAGTATCATGGTCCGCACGGACTTGTGGCGGGCACGACAGGATCCGGAAAAAGCGAGACTCTGCAGACTTATCTGCTGTCCCTGGCGGTGGAGTACAGCCCGGACGATATCAGCTTTTTTGTGATCGACTATAAGGGCGGAGGAATGGCAAACCTCTTTGAGGGTCTGCCTCACCTGACCGGCTTTATTTCCAACCTGTCCGGACCCCAGATCTACAGGGCACTGGTCTCCATCAAGGCGGAAAACCGCAGACGCCAGCAGCTGTTTAACGCGGCACATGTCAACAATATCAACCGTTATACGCATCTGTACAAAGAAGGACTGGTACAGACGCCGATCCCGCATCTTCTGATCGTGATCGATGAATTTGCAGAGCTTAAGAGAGAAGAGCCGGACTTCATGAGAGAGCTGATCTCTGTTGCCCAGGTCGGACGAAGCCTTGGCGTGCATCTGATCCTGTCGACGCAGAAGCCTTCAGGAACGGTCGACGACAATATCTGGAGCAATTCCAACTTCCGTCTGTGTCTCAGGGTACAGACAAAGGAGGACAGCGCCGACATGCTGGGTACACCGGATGCGGCCTATATTACACAGGCCGGAAGAGGCTATCTGCAGGTGGGCAATCAGGAGCTGTATGAAATGTTCCAGTCCGGCTACAGCGGTGCCCCCTACGCGCCGGATGCAGTTCCGGACAGCGAGGCGTCCACCCTGATGACTCTGACCGGACGGGTAGAGCTGAGGTATGGCGGAAAGCAGCCTGCTTCAGGAAAGACGGAGGAATGCTCCCAGCTGGATGCAGTCAGGGACTACCTGATCCGGATCGCCCGGGAGGAAGGATACCGGGGAGAGCATCAGCTCTGGATGCCGCCTCTGGCAAATCCGGTCTATCTTGAGGACTTTGAAGTGTATTCAGCACGCGCGGCGGGCGCGGGCGGATACAGGGACAACATGACCCGGGAAGACCACTGGGATCTGACCGCAGTGATCGGGCAGACCGATGATCCTCAGAATCAGGAGCAGAAGCCCCTGCTGATCAGTCTGGCAGAAGGCGGGAACCATGCGGTGATCGGATCGATCGTAAGCGGGAAATCGACCCTTCTGCAGACCATCGTCTATTCTCTGGTTACAACTTATACGCCTGCTGAACTGAATGTATACGCGATCGATTACTCCGGAAGGTTCCTGGCAGCATTTGAGTCACTTGCGCATACGGGCGGCGTTATGTTCGACGGGGAGGAGGAGAAGACAGAACGCTTCTTCCTGATGCTCTCCCGGATGCTGGAGGAACGGAAGAAAAAGTACCGCGGCGGCAATTACGCGCAGTATGTGAAGGCTCATGGGGTGGAGGATCCCGCGATCCTTCTTGTTATCGACAACTTCGGCGCTTTTCAGGAAAAAACCGGTGAGAAACATCTGGCCAGGCTGATCGCGCTTTCAAAAGAAGGCGTGAGCAACGGCATATTCCTGCTGATCTCTGCGGGAGGCTTCGGCATGAATGAACTGCCGAACCGGCTGGCGGAGAATATGGGAACGGTCCTCACGCTGGCTCTTCCGGACAGATTTTCCTATGCGGATGTGCTCCGGGTGACGAGGGTGAACCTCATGCCGGAGACACAGTTTCGGGGACGCGGCCTGTGCAGGGTCGGAGATCAGATTCTGGAGTATCAGGCAGCGCTGGCTCTTCCGGCCGACGATGATTTTCAGAGGATGGAGAGCATACGTCGCAGCTGTGAAAGACTGAACGCTCTGTGGAGCGGCCCCGGGGCACGCCGGATTCCCGAGATTCCGGAAAACCCGGTGATCGACTCCTTCCTGGCACTTCCCCAGGTGACGGAATCCCTTCTGGATGACCGTTATCTCCCGGTCGGATACCGGAAAGACAATGCCGAGATATACAGTCTTGATTTCCGGCATGTATACTGCTGTCTGATCGCCGGACTCAAACGCAGCGGAAAAACAAGTATGCTGCGGCTGCTGATCCGGGAGGCACTGCGGAAGGACTGCGCCGGTATTGCTCTGATCGATCTGTCCGGAAAACTGAAAGATCTGCAGGGCATGAGCGGTCTGAAGCTGATCACGGATCATGATGCACTGTACGACTACTGCATGAATGACCTGACTCCGGTCTTTAAAGAGCGGAACGGGAAAAAGCATGAGCTGATTGATCAGGGGCTGGAAGAGGATGACTATTATGAAGCGATGGCATCCTTCAAACCGGTCTTTGTATTCATTTCAGACCTGGTGGTCTTCATAAAGGAGGTCTATGCGGACAGCCGGAATATGAAGGGCTTCATGGAGACCCTGTTCCGGAAGGGAGAGGATCACAAGATCTCGTTCATAGCGGCTCTTCCGCTTGAGAACAGAGCAGAAGCTGCCGGTTACGAGGCGTTCAGCCTGTTCACGCAGTACCGGACGGGGATTCACATGGGCGGGAACCTCTCACAGGATCCGTATCTGTCCTTCGACACAGTCGGATTCAGGGAGCAGTCAAAGGCGGAACTTCCCGGTATCGCGGTGGTTCCGGAGATGGCGACGACGGACCAGGCGCTCAAACTGGTCGTTCCGTATGCACCGAGGGTAAAAAAATGATTCTGGTGGAACTTGAAGTCCCATCGCTTGGGACTTGTTATAATATCAGCATTAATGAGCATCAGCAGGCCGGCATCCTGCTGGAAGAGCTCCTGGATCTTGTGCGGAAGAAGTGCGGGGAAGCAGGAGCGGATACGGAGAGCTATGATCTTTTTTCCGTGCCGGACGGGGGACGTCTGAAAAAGAATCTCCCGATCGGTGTGCAGGGTATAAAAGACGGCGCAAGGCTTGTCCTTGTGTAAGGCTGCTGCGTATGATACAGATGCCTGAATACCAAAAGATATGACGCCTGCCCGGACAGAGCGGGGTCAGGAAAGGAGAACATTATGTGGGAAGGACTGCTTCCAATCGGAAGCATTGTCATTTTAAAAAATACGAAACAGAAGATGATGATCTTGGGAATCTGCCAGCAGGTGGAAGAGGAAAACGGAGGAGTCCTTTATGACTATTCCGGCGTGCTCCATCCGTATGGGTATGTTTCCAGGGATTATCTGTATGTCTTTAATCAGGAACAGATCGATAAGGTCTGCTGCGTCGGCTACATCGATGAACGGCTGATCGCGGCTTATAAAAATGTGAACGCGGTGCTCCCCAGGGTTCGTTCCGGGGAACTGCCGCTGGAAGAACTGGAAAAGATCAGGCCCGAGCGGCCTCAGATCGAGGCAATGTAAAGGAAGGACAGGACTGTAATGTGGAAAGGTGTATTACCGATCGGCAGCGTTGTGCTGCTGAAAGGCGGCGACAGAAAGCTGATGATCTGCGGGGTATGCGTCACGAAGGAAGACGATGATTCCCGTATGTTTGATTATTCCGGAGTGCTGTATCCGGACGGGCTTGAAGATCTGGATAAGCTGTATCTCTTCAACAGAGACAGCATTGAGCAGGTCTTCTATGTCGGCTATATGGATGAGAACTCCGAAGATTTTCTTCCGAAGGCTGAGAAGATGCTGGGAGAAAGATAAAAAAGAGACGAGTTTAGCAGAAATAAACGATTCGAATATGGAAACTGTCTGAGAAAAACGTATATAAAGACGAACGAAGAAAAGACGTTCATGAAATCAGACATAAACAGATATAAAAGATGTAAAAAAATATAAAAGGTACAGAAAATCAAGGAGGTAAGATTATGGCGGAATTTACAGTAACGTCTAATCAGGTAAAGGCAAAGGAAGGCGAACTTCAGGGCCTGAACAATAACTATAAGGCGAAGATCGACGAACTGGAACAGATCGTAAAGGGACTGGCCGGTATGTGGGAAGGCGACGCACATGACGCATTCCATTCGGCTTTTGAAAGAGATAAGGTCAATCTGTGGAACTTCTACAACGCAATCGAAAAGTACTGCCAGACGCTGCTTGAGATCGCACAGAACTATGAAAGAGCAGAAGCACAGAACGTTCAGACTGCTTCCGGAAAATAAGAATAAATGAGTAATTGAGAAAGTGAGGTTTTAACTATGGCGGATACAATTCGCGTTACACCAAAAGAACTACAGGATAAAGCCCGGATGATGGAAAGTGCCGGCACTGAGATCAAGAACCTGAGTCAGAACATGACAGCGAAGGTTACAGAACTGACAGGCCGGATCTGGAGCGGTGATGCGCAGCAGGCGTATGTGAACCGTTTCAAATCCCTGCAGGGGGATATCGACCGGCTCAACAAGCTGGTTGCCGATGAGGCACAGCATCTGTACACCATCGCTGCAGAGTACAGCAAAACAGAAGAGACGAACATCTCCGCATCAGGAAACCTGTCGGAGCATGTGATCGCCTGAACGAACCAAATATGACCTGCGAAGCAGGAACTATGCAAAGATACAGAAAATACAAAAGGAGATAAAGACATGTGGAACGGAATGCTGCCGATCGGAAGCGTCGTACTGCTGAAGGAGGGAGAGATCCCGATCATGGTCACAGGATTCTGTCAGGTGACGCTGAACGATGAGGGAGAACCCGGAGAATTATATGATTATGTCGGAGTTCCGTATCCGGCAGGATTCACCCGGGTCAATGAGATGATCCAGTTCGACCATGACGCCGTTGACAGGGTTCTGGCAATCGGCTTTATTAATGAGGATATGCTGAACTACATGCCCAGAATCCAGGAGATCGTGGATGGACTGAAAGATGGCTCGGTGACTCTGGAGCAGCTGCTTGGAGAATCTGAGGATAATGGCTGAAGAAAGGGTCATGAGTGACATGCAGTCAGCCGGAGGAGGTAAAATGGCTGGTCTAATCAAAGCAAATATCGGCGGGATCGACCAGATCCGCGCGTCTCTCACGGAAGATCTGGAGAGTCTCAGGAAGGAAGAAAAAGAACTTCAGGAGGCGATCGCAAGGCTGGGATCCATGTGGGAGGGCGAGGCGCATAATGTCTTCCAGGCGGATATGATGGAGAACTGCAGGCAGATCATAGAGATCAACCAGGAGATCGCCGGAATTCTGGGCCTGGAGGAGAAGGCTGTCAGGGAATACAGCAGTGCGGAGACGGACATCCGTTCTAGGATCGACAGTCTCTGAACTGCCGGGTGATCAGCATGAAATGACCCGGACAGTCAGCATGGCAGGATGGTGAATCATGGGAGTTGAAATCAAAGTCACAACGCAGGAACTGAAGAATGCAGCAGCGAATATCCGGGGCATTACGGAGCGGATTCAGAACCTGTATGCCCGAATCTCAGAAGAGTCTCTGAAATTTCCGGCCCAGTGGGAAGGCGAGGCGGAGACAATGCACCGCCAGAAGCTCCAGGCGGCGCTGGACAGGGCGAAAAAGGCAGGGGATGAGCTGAAGAAGCGGCCCGACCGGCTTCTGGTGATCACCGGCATCTATGAACAGACCGAGCAGCAGAATGTCGGAAGTGCCCAGGAGCTGGACACCAATGTGATTTCCTGACAGGGGAGGATGACGATGACGGTTGAGGAAAGAAAAAACGAGATCTACGCTGAATTGTCCCGTCTGAAGGGTCTGTCACAGAGTATGCGGACTGTCGCAGACGGGCTGAGGAAGCTTGCCGGGGATGAATACGGGAACGGTCTCAGCGCGGTAAAGGAATGCTGGAGCGGCGACAATGCCCAGCTTTTCCTCGGAAAAGCCCGGAAGGTGGGCGACGATATGTCCGAAACGGCCAAAAAGCTGGCAGAAGCCGCTGAAACGCTGGATACGATCGCAAAAAACTACGCGGACTCGGAACTGAAAGCGATTGAGATCGCAAAAAGTCATTCCTGACCATACAGTGCAGTAAGGAGGTAGGGCTGTGGCCCAGAAAACAGAATTCAGAGTTCTTCCGGAACGTCTCGGCACCGCAGGAGAGCAGATCGCTTCCTGCAGGTCGAAAGCAGAGAGACTGGCAGAGCAGCTGGCAGAGATCCAGCGCGGACTGAAGGGAAGCTCGTCTTCCATCGGCCAGATCGAGCGTTCTGTCGCTGTGCTCCAGGAGGATATCCGGGGTCAGGCGAAACGCATGAACCTGGCAGCTGAGGCTGTCCGGTTCAGCGCGGTCAGATACAGCAACGCAGAGCGGGGAATTCTCGGGCAGCCGCTGCTTGCTTTCGGAAGCAGCTCTTCAGGAGATACAAAAAAGACAGGAGGAAGCGGAACAGGCTCCTCCGGAGAAAAGGGCGGCAAAAAAGAAAAGCCTTCTGTCAGCAAAGGTACGCCGTCTGTCGTGGTACCCGCAGCCGCCGCAGCTGTAGGCGCGAAGTGGATCGCCGGTTACAAACAAACCGAATCCGGCTGGAAGGCGCTGACATATAATAAATCTGAGACTTCCTATGGAAATGCCTACGTTAATACATCGATCGGGCCGGACGGGAAGCCGGTAGATACTGTCAGCGCGTATAAGGGGGAGAAGTCATCCAGTTCAGAGAGCGTAACGATCCTGAAACCGTCAGGCTCTATCGGCAGCTATAAGGTGAAGGATCCCTCGAACCGCGTTGACAAGTTTGCGGGAGCGGTAGGGGCTCTGGAAAAGAAGTTTAATGAAAAATTTTCGAAAAACAAATGGGAACACAAGGATCCCACGGATTCCACAAAGGACCTGAAGAAGGACTGGTCTGATCGAGTCTGGGAAAGAAATCAGGTTCCGAAGGATCCCTCCAAGCCGAACGGGCCGACAAAGGGCCAGATGCAGCGTCTTCTGACAGAAGAAGATAAGAAGAAAAACAGTTTCTCCAAGGACATCACCGGTGCAAAACTTGTTGAGTGGAGTAAAGAGAAATCGGGATCCCTCTTCAGCATAGGCACTTCAAAAGAGGGCAAGCATACATCCGGATCCGCAAGCCTTTCCGTCATCACGGGAACTGCCAGTGCAAGCGCCGGTCTCGGAGCGTATTTTACGGTCAAAGACGGGAAGAAGGTGCTTGCCTATGGAGCAGACGCAAAGGCCGGCGCATCGTTTTCTGTTGTGAAGGGCGAAGCCAGCGGAAAGGCCGGCTATGCGCCTGACGCCCTGAAGGGGGTTCTGGGTAAGGACTTCAACCTGGTCGGCGTGGAAGGAGCCGCGGAAGGCAAGGTTGGGCATGTGGAGGCGAATGCAGGAGCAAAAGCCCGTATTGTGGACGGAAAGCTGGAAGTCGCCGCGGAGGGAGACGCCGGTGCGTATGCAGTCAAGGGTTCAGTCAGCGGTAAGGCGAATCTGCTCGGCGTAAAGGTCGGCGGCTCGCTGGAAGGCAATGTCGGCATCGGCGTGTCCGGTAAGGTCGGTCTCACGGGCGGAAAGCTGCGCGTTGAATTCGGTGCGTCGCTTGGACTTGGATTCAAGGTGAAGTTCGACATCGATGTCCAGGGAGCAGTGGATGCCGTGAAGAATGGGGTCAAGGCTGCCGCTGATGGCGTCTCAAAGGTGGCAAAAATTGTCGGACCCGCTATCGTAGAAGCCGGAAAGACGGTCGGCAAAGCGATCGGCAAATTCTTCAGCAAATGGTGATGCGGCGGGAAGGAGACGCTGATGGAAAGACATTCGTCCGTTCAGGACCGGAAGCTGATAGGCCTGAACCTTGAACTGACCAATGTGTGCCCCTTCCGCTGCCCCCAGTGCTATGTACCGTCGGACGGAGAAAAACGCTTTCTGCCAAAAGAGACGGCACTTGCCTGGATCAGGGACGCGGACAGACACGGAGTCCGATATGTGAATATGAGCGGTGGAGAGACGCTTTGCTATCCCTTTCTGGAGGAACTTATCCGGGAGTGCGCAGGAAGAGGGATGAAAGCGTCTGTTTCCATTTCCGGCGCAGCTGCCTCAAAAGAAAAGCTCCTTGGGCTGCAGGAGGCAGGTATCTCGAGCATCTGCGTATCCCTGAACGGGAGCACGGCAAAGATCAACGATGTTACGCGGCAGGGCTTTGAGGAGGCCATTGCCGCCCTCAGATGGCTGAAAGAGATCCCGGACTGCGTTACGCTGGTCAATTTCGTGATGCATGGCAGCAACGCGGAGGATCTTCCGGACCTGCTGCGCCTGCTGTTTCAGGATGTACCGCCGGTATCACACACCTGAGCGTGACCACGGACGGACGACTGACGCCGTGCAATCATCTGGATCTTCCGGAAAGCTATGACTGCATTGAATCGTATCTGTCTGATTCCCGGATCCTTAAAAAACTCCGGGCACTTACGCAGGAAGATCCCATGTTCCGGCCGTGTTTTGCCCAGCATTGGCTATAACATCCATATAGATCATTAACGCCGGTGGAGACGCTGCTCTCTGCCGGCATTTTTCAGTATTTTTGTTACTCTTTTGTTGTTTTAACAGAAGCCATGCCACCGGAAATATGATATACTG
>CACZZH010000069.1 GCA_902785635.1 uncultured Lachnospiraceae bacterium | reverse complement strand
AGCTGGATGCCCCTGTGACCGATACCCTGATGGGCAAAGGCGCATTTGACGGACATGACGACCGGTACACCGGCATGCTCGGCATGCACGGCACCAAGCCCTCCAACCTGGGTGTGACCCAGTGCGACCTGCTGATCGCTCTCGGTGCAAGATTTTCCGACCGTGTGACCGGCAACGCCAAAAAGTTCGCGAGACATGCACGTATTCTTCAGATCGATGTAGATGCAGCTGAGATCAACAAGAACGTCCTGGTGGACGCATCGGTGATCGGCGATGTGAAGGAAGTGCTTCACCGTCTCCTGCCCATGATCGAGCAGCAGACCCATACCGAGTGGATCAATCACATCCGGAAGCTCAAAGAGCGCTATCCGCTGAAGTATGAAACCGATAAGCTTACAGGACCCTTCGTTGTGGAGCAGATCTACAAAGAGACCAAAGGCGATGCCATCATCGTGACAGAGGTCGGCCAGCACCAGATGTGGGCTGCCCAGTATTATAAATATTCCCGTCCGCACCAGCTGCTCACATCCGGCGGCCTGGGCACCATGGGATACGGACTTGGCGCCGCCATCGGCGCAAAAGTGGGCTGTCCCGATCAGATGGTGATCAATATTGCCGGTGACGGCTGCCTGCGCATGAACCTCAATGAGCTGGCCACCGCCGCCCGCTACAACATCCCGGTCATCGAAGTGGTCGTGAACAACCACGTGCTGGGTATGGTGCGTCAGTGGCAGACCCTGTTCTATGGCGAACGCTACGCGCACACCACCTTCACCGACGGCGTGGATTTCGTAAAAGTAGCCCAGGCGCTCGGCGCAGAAGGCTTCCGTGTGGAGAAGCCCGAAGACTTTGTGCCGACGCTGCGCAAAGCCATCGAAATGAAGCGGCCGGTGCTGATCGACTGCATCATCGACCAGGATGACAAAGTCTTCCCGATGGTTGCGGCAGGCCACTCCATTGAGGAAGTCTTCGACCAGGAGGATCTGGAGAGAGAATAATAACCATTGCGAAAACCGTACGGTGCGGCAAGAACGCCCGGGCTGCCTGCAGTGGATATAACCAACAACTTGAAAAAGGAACCGGCAGGACCCGCGTGCGGGTCCTGTACACTGAGTACAGAAGAAGTAACAGAAAGGGAATTACCCAAGATGAGCAGAGTATACAATTTTTCCGCAGGCCCGGCAGTGCTGCCGGAGGAAGTGCTGGAAGAAGCAGCGCAGGAGATGATGGATTACCGCGGCACCGGCATGTCCGTGATGGAGATGAGCCACCGGTCCAAGGTGTTTGACGATCTGATCAATGAGAGTCAGGAAGACCTTCGCGATCTTCTCTCGATTCCGTCCGATTATAAGATCCTCTATCTGCAGGGCGGAGCGCACCTGCAGTTCGCCATGATCCCCATGAACCTCATGAAGAACCGCAAAGCGGACTACATCGTCACCGGTCAGTGGGCAAAGAAGGCCTGGCAGGAAGCTTCCAAATTCGGCGAGGCCGTGAAGATCGCTTCCAGTGAAGACAAGACCTTCACCTACATTCCCGACTGCTCCGATCTGCCGGTGGATGAGGATGCTGACTACGTGTATATCTGCGAGAACAACACGATCTACGGCACAAAGTACAAGACCCTTCCCAACACCAAGGGCAAGCTGCTTGTATCCGACGTGTCCTCCTGCTTCCTTTCCGAGCCGGTGGACGTAACGAAGTATGGCATCATGTACGGCGGCGTACAGAAGAACATCGGTCCGGCCGGCATGGTGATCTCCATCATCCGCGAAGATCTCATCACGGACGACTGCCTGCCCGGCACGCCCACCATGATGAAGTTCAAGACCCACGCCGACAACAATTCCATGTACAACACGCCCAACTGCTACTGCATCTACATCTGCGGCAAAGTGTTCAAATGGCTGAAGAAGAACGGCGGCCTGGCGGCGATGAAAGAGCGCAACGAGAAGAAGGCAGCCATCCTCTACGACTACCTCGATGAGAGCAAACTGTTCCATGGTACCGTACGCAGGGAAGACCGTTCCCTCATGAACGTGCCCTTCGTCACCGGAGATCCCGACAAAGATGCAGCCTTTGTTAAGGCAGCGGCTGAACAGGGCTTCGTCAATCTGAAAGGCCATCGCTCCGTAGGCGGCATGCGCGCCAGCATTTACAACGCGATGCCCGTAGAGGGCGTGGAGAAGCTGGTCGCCTTTATGAAAGAGTACGAGAAAGACAATCTTTGATTTTGAGTACGGGAAAGACAACCTTTGATTTTGACGGAAAATAATTAATAGCAGGAGAAAAAACAACATGCATCATTATATTTGCCTTAACCCGATCTCCCAGGCAGGACTCGAGGGGTTTACCCCGGATTATGTCCGCACGGAGAACCCCGCGGATGCTGAGGCCGTTCTGGTCCGCAGCGCCAACATGCTCGAAACGGATCTGCCGGACCAGGTGACCTGTGTCGCCAGAGCGGGTGCAGGCGTCAACAATATTCCTTCCGCCCGCTATGCCGAGCAGGGAATCGTAGTATTCAATACTCCCGGAGCCAACGCGAACGGAGTGAAAGAACTGGTATTCGCCGGTATGCTTCTGGCCTCCAGAGACATCGTGGGCGGAGTGAACTGGGTGAGTGCAGCCGCTGCAGGCGGCGGAACAGAGACCATTGCCAAAGATACCGAGAAAGAGAAGAAGCGTTTTGCAGGCCATGAGCTTTCCGGGAAAAAGCTGGGTGTGATCGGCCTCGGCGCCATCGGCGTGCGTGTGGCCAACGCGGCTGTCCATCTGGGGATGGACGTGTACGGATACGATCCCTACATCTCCGTGGATGCTGCCTGGGCACTGTCAAGAAGCATCCAGCACATCAATGAAGTGGACCGCATCTACAGCGAATGCGACTACATCACCATCCATGTGCCCCTCACCGACAGCACCAGAGGAATGATCGGCGAACAGCAGCTCTCCATGATGAAAAACGAGGCTGTGCTGCTCAACTTTGCCAGAGATCTGCTGGTGGACGAGCAGGCTGTTGTCAATGCCCTTGAGCAGGGAAGAATCAGCCGCTATGTGTCCGATTTCCCAAATCCGGTCACGGCAGGAAAGAAGGGTGTGATCCTGATCCCGCATCTGGGAGCGTCCACCTCCGAATCCGAGGACAACTGCGCAAGGATGGCCGTCAGCCAGATCCGCGACTACATCGAGAACGGCAACATCAAGAACAGCGTCAACTATCCGGCGTGTTCCATGGGCATCTGCAGAAGCGCGGTGCGCATCGCGATCTGCCACAGGAACATCCGGCAGATGATCAGCCGCTTCACCAGTATCCTGGCCGATCAGAACATCGCCAACATGACCAATGCCAGCCGGGGAGAATTTGCCTACACGCTGTTCGACCTCGAAGATGCTGTCGAAGATGAACAGCTGGAGAAGATCCGGGAACTGGAAGGCGTGTTCCGTGTACGCAAGATCTGCTGACACAGGTTTGCAGCGCATGGTATATATCATGAAACGCAGCCAGATGTTCATCATGGAACATATCATATTCATGCACAGATAACGATTTGGGAGCAGGAAACGGCCGGCAGGAACAGCGCTGTTTCCTGTTTTTTTAATTTTTGCTCCTTAAACTTTTCATAGAAATAAAGTGCTGTATCATATATAATGATGAGCAAAAGGAATCTGTTGATTCTGAAACCATTTTGAAAGAATTTGAAAGGACAATAGAGATTCATGGCAATAATCAGACCATTTCACGCGATCAGGCCCACGGGTGACCTTGCTGCCCGGGTGGCGGCATTGCCTTATGACGTATATGACCGGGAGGAAGCCCGCGCCGAGGCGCTCAGGGATCCTCTCTCATTTTTGAATATCGACCGTCCGGAGACCCAGTTCGAGGCAGGGCACGACATCTATGCGCCGGATGTGTATGTGAAAGCAGCGGATATGCTGGGGAAAGAGCAGCGCGAGGGCATTCTGGCCGAGGATCCGGAAGAATGCTACTACCTGTACCGTCTAACGATGAACGGCCGTCACCAGACCGGCATCGTAGCCTGCGCATCCATCGATGATTATCGAAACGGCGTGATCAAAAAGCATGAGAACACCAGGGAGGATAAGCTTCAGGACCGTATCCGCCATGTGGATGTGACCGGGATCCAGACCGGCCCGATCTTCCTGGCCTATCGCCACGATGAGGAGATCGCGCAGGTGACGGAGCGCGTGTGCACTGCCACACCGATCTTTGACTTCGTCTCCGCGGACGGCATCACCCATCAGGGCTGGAGGATCGATGATCCGGACGATATGGAAAAGATCGCTGCAGCCTTCGCACGTATGGACCGGATCTACATCGCCGACGGGCATCACCGCGCGGAATCCGCGGTGCGCGCCGGACTGATGCGCCGGGAGAGGCATCCCGGGTACACCGGGGAGGAAGAATTCAACTATTTCCTCAGCGTGCTGTTCCCCGACGACGAGCTGATGATCATGGATTACAACCGTGTGGTCCGCGACCTGGCCGGACTGGATCCGGAGCAGCTCTTTGAAGAGCTTCGGAAGGTGTGCACGATCCGTGCGTGTTCCGTGGAGGAAGCGCCGTCCCGTAAGGGAGAGTTCCAGATCTACGTGAACGGACAGTGGTATCTGGCACAGTTTCGTCCCGAAGTGTGCAGCGAAGATGCGGTGGCCGGTCTGGATGTATCCATCCTTCAGGACCGGGTCCTCTCTCCGTTGTTCGGCATCGACGACCCCAAGACCGATTCAAGGATCGAATTTGTCGGCGGGATCCGCGGATGGGAAGAGCTCGAAAAGCGTACGGACAAGTGGGGCGGGATCGCCTTCCGCATGTACCCGACATCCATTGCAGAGCTGATGGCTGTGGCCGACAGCGGCGCGCTGATGCCGCCCAAGTCGACCTGGTTCGAACCGAAGCTGCGCAGCGGGCTTTTCATGCACCGCATCGGACAATAAAATTCCGTCCGGCGTCGGACGAAAAGACATCCGCCGGGCATCGGACAAAAAGACATCCGTCCGGTATCGGACAGGAAGACTTTTTGACAGATAACGGCAAAAATGGTAAAATAAAGGTTCAACATAAGGCAAGACGATGGGAGGAGGATCCTATGAACGATAAGCTGTATGATATGATGGACTGGGCAAGAATCGAAGGACTTGTATATTCCGAGGAAGACAATCCCCACGATTTCCTGGGAGCGCATGTTACGAATAACGGCGTCCTGATCCAGACATTTATCCCCACAGCGGAGAAGATCACCGTACTGTGCGGCAATCCGGCGACCGCCTATGAGATGGAACGGGAAGACGAGGAAGGATTCTTTGCCGCACTCGTACCGGGCACCAGAGTGCCGGAATATTCTTTCCAGATCGTCTTCGATAACGGAACCACCAGAAAGATCCGGGATCCCTATCAGTTCCCGCCGCAGATCACTCTGGAGGAGACGAGGCAGTTCAACGCCGGGATTCTTTACAATGCCTACGAAAAACTCGGCGCCCATCCGATGACCATCGAGGGGACCGAAGGCATCTACTTTGCCGTGTGGGCTCCCAACGCCATGCGCGTAAGCCTTGTGGGTGATTTCAATCTCTGGGACGGACGCCGTCTTCCGATGCGCCGGCTCTGGGATTCCGGCATCTTCGAGCTGTTCGTTCCGGGTCTTGCCCCCGGATGCCTGTACAAATATGAGATCAAGACCAAAGGAGGTCTCACCTTCCTCAAGGGCGACCCCTACGGATTTGCCTGCGAACTGCGTCCCGACACAGCCTCCATCGCGGCCGACCTCACCGGCTTCAAGTGGGAGGACCAGGAATGGGTCCTGAACCGCAGAAAGCGCGAGACCGGCAAACAGCCCATGTTCATCTGTGAGATCCATCTGGGAAGCTTCGCGAAGCCGGAGGACGGCAGGGAATTCTACAATTACCGCGAGCTGGCGGTGAAGATCGCCTCCTACGTGAAGAAGAGCGGCTACACCCATATTGAGCTGATGCCCGTGATGGAATACTCCAGAGACGAGACCGCCGGTTATCACACGGTGGGCTACTATGCGCCGACCTCCCGCTACGGTTCTCCCTCAGACTTCATGTATTTCATGAACTACATGCACACCCAGGGCATCGGGGTGTTCCTCGACTGGTCACCGGCCCATTTTGCACCGGACGCCCAGGGTCTGTGCGGCTACGACGGCACCTGCCTGTATGAACATCAGGATCCGCGCCAGGGCCTTAATCCCAGGCTCGGCACCCGCATCTTCAACTATGCGCGCCCCGAAGTGACCGGCTTCCTCATTGCCAACGCTCTTTTCTGGGTAAAGATGTACCATGCCGACGGCATCCGCATCGAGAATGCCTCCGCAATGCTCTACCTGGATTACGACCGCACCGACGGACAGTGGATCGCCAACATGTATGGCGGTAACGAGAACCTGGATGCAGTGGAATTCCTGCACCATCTTTCCTCCATCTTCCGCAAGAAGGGCGCGGGGGCCGTGCTCATGGCGGAGGAGACTTCCTACTGGCCGAAGGCCACCAGCACCGCAGAGGACGGCGGCCTGGGATTCGATTACAAATGGAATGACGGCTGGAGCAATGATTTCCTTGGCTATATGCAGCTGGATCCCGTGTTCCGCGGGTATCATCACGGGGATCTGACCTTCAGCATGGTATACAACTACAGCGAAGACTTTATCCTCAGCATCTCCCACGAGGAGGTGAGCGGCGGCAAAGGCGCGCTTCTCGTGCGTATGCCCGGCCGCAAGGAAATGAAATATGCCAACCTGCGCGCTGCCCTGGGCTACCAGGTGGTGCATCCGGGCAAAAAGCTGCTGTTCATGGGACAGGAACTCCTGCCCTTCACCGAGTGGAATCCGAACGAGCAGCTCGACTGGGATCAGGCCGGCACCAGGCAGGGAGAGGCGATGCAGCGCTACATGACCGACCTGCTTGCCCTGTACCGCCGTGAGAAAGCGCTCTACGAGCTCGATTACGATCCCGACGGATTCGAGTGGATCAACAATATCTCCGGCAACGAGAACATGCTTGTGTTCCTGCGCAGGACCGCGATCGAGGAGGAGATGCTCCTTGTGGTGTGCAACTTCTCTCCGCTGGTTTACGAGAAGCATAAGATCGGTGTGCCCATGAAGGGAACCTACAAGGAGATCTTCAACAGCGATCATGTGGAGTACGGCGGAAGCGGAAATGTGAATCCGCGTGCCAAGATCTCCAAAGCGGATGAATGTGACGGAAGGCCAGACTCCATCCGGATCACTGTGCCGCCCATGGGCATCAGTATTTTCCGCTGCACCCGTTCCAAGGCGACTGCCGGGACTAACGATAAGGATGCAGCCGGGACGAAGAAGACCGGCCGCAAAGCAGGAACCGGAGCAGCCGGAAAGAAAGCGGAAGCCGCGCGTACATCCGTGAAGGAAAAGGGATCGACCGTTTCCCTTCGCGAAGAGCTGGCCAGAAAAGTCGAGCAGGAGGAAAAGCGCGCCTGACGTTTGCAGGATCAGAAGCATATCCGGAACACGCAGGATCAGAAGCACGTCTGATCCATGCAGGAGGAGAGAAATTTGGACGAGAAGTTTAATGAAATGGAGCACGGAGAGTATCCGGTGGGATATCATGTGCACACGCATGTTCTGGAGGATGGCACCAGGGTGACTCATTCCCACGGACCTTCCGGGGAGAACAAAGGGCATCATCACCACCATCCGCATCAGCATGAGAATACCAAAGCCGTGATCAACCGCCTTGCCAAGGCTATCGGCCATCTGGAATCCGTTAAGCGCATGGTGGAGGACGGCCGGGACTGTTCAGAGGTGCTGATCCAGCTCTCCGCAGTGAAGGCAGCCATCAATAATACGGGCAAGATGATCCTGCAGGATCATATCAAGCACTGCCTGGTGGACGCCATCGAGAACGGCGACCAGGAAGAACTGGACGAGCTGAACAAAGCCATCGACCGGTTCATTAAATAGTATAAAAAACCAGATGAGGAAGAGAACGTGGAGTATTGGGATATTTATGACGAGAACAAACAGCCGACAGGCCGGCAGATGAAGCGCAACGACTGGAACATGAAGCCGGGCGACTTTCATCTGACCGTTCTGGGCGTGATCGCGCGAAGCGACGGGACTTACCTGATCACCCGCAGAGTGCTCACCAAATCATGGGCACCGGGCTGGTGGGAAGTGCCCGGCGGAGGCGTGCGCGCGGGGGAGAACTCCCGGGACGCAGTCATCCGTGAAGTGCGCGAGGAGACCGGACTGGACGTCAGCACCTGCCCCATGGAACTTGCCCTCACCTACAAGAGGGTGAACCCCGAAGAAAAAGACAATTACTTTGTGGATGTCTACCGGATCCATATGGATTATGCGCCGGAGGACCTGCACCTGCAGAAGGAGGAGACCCTGGAATCGGCTGATGCCACCCTGGAACAGATCCGGGAGATCGCTTCGCGCGGGGAATTCCTGCATTTCGACAGCATCCGTGAGGTATTTGAAAAATAACTGTACGGACAGCCCGCAGCAGCATTTGCGGGTCCGCACGAATACGTGCGGTAAAGAAAAAAGAAGGAAATAGTGAACAATGCCGGCTTATATGGCACATTATGCGTGCGGAGTGCGCGCCTGGCACACTCTGCAGGACGGAACATTGAAGCAGACGATCCGGCGGCATCCCGCAGTCTACGACCTGGGACTTGCAGGGCCGGATCTTTTTTTCTATTCACTGGGCGACCGGTTTCTTAAGGCGGAGATCGGTTCAGAAATGCACAAGATCCGCACCGGTCAATTCCTGCGGGAGATGTATTCCTATGCAATGGAGCAGCAGGGAGAGGAGCGGGACATCTGTCTCGCCTATCTGGCAGGTTTTCTCGGCCACTACAGCCTGGATACAGCCTGTCATCCCCTGGTATTTGAGGTCTGCGGAAGCGGGCCCGTGGATAGCTGGCCCGGACGGCATTTCCGTTTTGAGGCGGAGATGGACAACCGCGTATGTGAGCGGGTGCTGGGCAGGAAAATGAAGGATTCTCATCAGATGGGACTGCTTAGGCTTCGTGCTGCCGAGTGCCGCGTGGTGGCAGGGCAGCTTGCCTCCTGCATCAAGGCGGTCTATCCGGACCGGAAAGGGGTCCCCGGGAAGAAGCGCATGTACCTGATCCTGCGGGAGTACTATCTGCTCACAGGTGTGCTGATCGATCCCACCGGCATGAAGGAATGGCTCCTGTACGGACTTGAGAAGAGGATGGCAGGCTGGGCGGTGATGAGCCCGCTGTTCATCAATTCCAGCAGCTATCACGTGAGCGAAGAACTGACTGAGGCATTTTTCAGGCAGTTCCGCAAAGGAGTAAAGCGCGACGCTGCGCTGCTTCGGTACCTGTCAGAGTGCCTGGAGAGCGGGACGAAATGCCGTACAGATAAACTGGAAAAGTTTTTCAGCGCCATCGGGAACCTTTCCTATCATTTCGGAAAGACCATCGAATGGGCTTAAATATACAGATCTTAAATATACAGATATAAAATATGGTAAAAGATAAACTGATCGACTATTACATCGAGGAATATGAACGGCAGACGCTTTCGCGCAAGCGCAGGGGAGCGGTCGGCGGCAATCTCGGCGAGAAAGCTTCCCGCCTTGCCTCCACCCTGCATAACGCTGCAGCTTCCCGGATGGGGTTTGCCTCCCTCGAAGCCTTCCACCGGCAGCTGGGAAATATCGCGGACGCTGCTTACGGCAAGCACAATGAAAAGGTGCTGGCCTCTGTCGGAAACCGCATGATTCCCGACCTGGTCCGCCTGGATCTGGGGATGATGCTTCCCGAACAGCAGGAAGGCATCACCGACGAATTCATCGAATGGATGCGCAAAAAGCGGAGAGGGCAGATCTGCAATCGCCCGCTGTTTACCATCTATCCCGCCTATAAGGAAGAGATCATCCGCACCCAGATGACCGACCTGGTGCCGACCCGTCCGGAGATGGAGTTTCCCGACACACTGGAAATGCACAGGAAATTCATCCTGCACATCGGACCCACCAACAGCGGCAAGACCTTCCAGGCCCTGGAACGCCTGAAGAGCGCCAAAAACGGCATCTATCTCGGCCCGCTGCGTCTGCTTGCGCTGGAAGTGTACGAGAAGATGCACGATCTGGGCGTACCCTCCACGATGCTCACCGGACAGGAATGCATCGAGGACGACAACAGCCGCATCGTCGCCGCCACGGTGGAGATGGCCGAGCTGGAGAAGCACTACGACGTGGCTGTGATCGACGAAGCCCAGATGATGGCCGACGGCGACCGCGGACACTCCTGGACCAGGGCGATCCTGGGACTGAAGGCCGACGAGATCCATGTGTGCGCCAGTGCCAATGCGCTGGACGTCATCTGCCATCTGATCGACCTTTGCCATGATACCTATGAGATCCATCGCTACGAACGTAAGACCGACCTGCTCTTTGAGACGAAACCCTTCCAGTTCCCGGAGGATATCCGCACCGGGGACGCACTGATCGTCTTCTCCAAAAAGTCCGTGCTCGATGTGGCCGGCCGCCTGGAAGAAGCCGGCGTAGAGTGCAGCGTCATCTACGGAAGCCTTCCGCCCGAGATCCGGCGCCGGCAGATGCATCTGTTCACCGAGGGGAAGACCCGGGTCGTGGTGTCCACCGATGCCATCGGCATGGGACTCAATCTTCCGGTTCGGCGCATCGTATTCCTGCAGTGCTCCAAATTTGACGGGACCCAGCAGAGGCTCCTGACCACATCCGAGATCCGCCAGATCGCCGGCCGCGCCGGCCGCTACGGAATCTACGATATCGGCTACGTGACCGCGTCAGACGAGGATTCCCTGGAATATCTGCGTGCCACCTACAACCGGCACGATCCGGAGCTGGCCCACGTAAGCCTAGGCTTCCCCCAGGTCCTGTTGGATATCAACGAACCCCTGGACGAGATCCTGAAAGTATGGCACGCCCAGGTCCCCATCGAGCCCTTCGAGAAGGAGAACGTGGACGAAGCCCTGTTCCTCTACGAAAAGGCCCGTGCAGTGCGCGAGAAGATCCCCGGCTTCGAGGACAAGCGCCTGCTGTACAAAATGATCAGCACGCCCGTGGACATCAAGGACCGCTATGTGGTCGGCCTGTGGCTGGACTACTGTATGGACTACATGGCCGACGTGACCCTGGAAAAGCCCAGGCTTGCCCGCGGCGAGAAGAACGGGCTGCAGAAATACGAGACCTATTACAAACAGCTTGACCTTTATTACCAGATGTCGCACCGCCTCGGGAAGAACATCGACGAGCGCTGGATCGCCCGGGAACGTGCAAAGACCGAAGACCATATCATGCGTCTTCTTCTTAAGGAAAAGAGCCTTTACATCAAACGGTGCAGGTACTGCGGACGCACCCTGCCCATCGATTCTCCTTTCAGCTGCTGTGAACGATGCTTCCAGAGAGCGTGGTGAAAAAATGAAATTAAAGAATATGAAAAAAACTGCCATTGCCCTGACAGCCGCCTTATCGCTGCTGCTGTCTGCAGCTGCGCCTGCTTTCGCCTCGGAGCTCCCGGACGATCTGGCCGGCGAAGGGATCCTTTCGGAGGAAATTACAGATACAGCCAGTGATCTGTTCACGGGCGAACTGCCGGAAGATGGCTTCATTGAGGATGTCTTTTCGAACGATGTTTTTTCGGTGGATGGCTTTTCGAACGAAGGTTTCCCGGAGGATGACTTATTTGAGGATGGCGTTTCGAATGAAGGCTTCCCGGAGGATGTCTTTTCGAACGAAGGCTTTTCGGAGGATGATTTTTCAGAGAATGATTTTTCGGACGAGGGCTTACCGGAGGACGGCTCTTCGGAGGACGACTTCCTTTCGGAGAATCTGAATGCAGAGGACGGTCTGACCGACGGATATTCTGAGGGGGACACACTGGCCGACGGATATTCTGACGGGGATACACTCACCGACGGCCTTTCCGCGGACGGCAGCATGGCGTTTCTCGATCTGGATGAGGAAGATCTTTCCGATGCGGATGCAGCCGCCGGCCATACATCGGAGGGAAAAGACGACGAGGAAGACCAGCTTCTGATCCCGGATCCCGACGAACCTGAGGTCATCTTCGAGGAGATCGAAGAGGAAGAGGTCCTGGAGGAAGGCTATGATCCGACCGTGACTCCAGATGGAAACGCCGGGGGAGCCGGAAAACTCAGATCCATGCGCAAGGGAGCATCCGGTGGAGGCAGCATCAGCGATTTCACCACACTTCGGGATCAGATGGACCCCTTCTCCCAGTACGTTTATGACAGGATGGTGGACCTTTACATCACCCGGGGGCTGATGGGAACAACCACGGCGACGGATACCAACGGCAACTCCGTACCGGCGGAAAAGACCTCGATCAATTACGCAGCAGCTTCTTCCTACGGAATCACATTTCCCGCAACGATCTATGTGGGTACTGACGGAAAAAATCATGTCGATACGTCAACGGATGAGTACAAAGCTGCCTACGCCAACTACACCTATCTGATCCAGTCCGCGATCGACGCGTTTACCTACGATCATCCGGAGGTGTACTGGTACAGGCCGAACGGATACAAATCCGGATATTCGGCATCTTCCGTGACAACAGACGGGGAAACCAGCTATATCGGTTATTTCTCCTCCTTCACCCTGCTGATGAGGCAGACATTCACCGGTGCCTATGATCTGCGGGAGACCTTTGACACCCAGGTTGAGACCGTGTCCTCGCAGCTCGCGGCGACATCGGATTATGACGGTGACGGAGCTGTCAGCACGCTGGAATATATTCAGGCGTCACACGATTATATAATAAGACGGGCTTATTACGATCATGATTCCCTTGCGACCTATATGACCACCGGTGATTACCGGATCTTTTCCGCAGCCGGTCTGTTTCTGGACAGCGCCGGAAACGGAGTGGTTTGTGAAGGCTACAGTAAAGCCATGAAAGTCCTCATGGATGCTCAGGGAATCGGGTGCGCTCTGATTCCCGGAGTCGTCGACAGCAGTCAGGAAGGTCATATGTGGAACTGCATCGACCTGAATGGCTCCTGGTATCTGACGGATGTCACATGGGATGACAAAGGCGATGAACCCGGCACCAGCCAGTTTTACAGATACTATCTTGTTCCGGCGATCACAGGGCGTACGACTTCCTACAGGATCAGCGATCCTGCCAAGGCAAATGCGCAGAACTTCTCCTGGCCGGCGGTCACATCCGTTTCGAATCATACATTCGTGCAGACGGCCTGTGTGCCCTTCAGCAAATACAGCTGTTCCGATGAAGACGGGGTCGCTTACTGGCTTCCGGCAACGGCACACAGCCTTACTTTGGTGTCCGAATGCGAACCGTGCTGTGAGGAAAATGGACATATCGCGTATTATTACTGCACTATCTGCGGAAAGTATTTCGCGGACAGTGAAGGCAGCGAAGAACTCTCAGCGCAGCAGATCATCGAATTTGCCACCGGCCACACACTTGTAAAAACGGACGGAGCAGCCGCGACCTGTGAAGAAGCCGGCAACATCGAGTATTATACCTGCAGCGTATGCCAGAATATCTTTGCAGATGCGGTCGGCCAGAACAAGATCACTCAGGCAGATACCATAATCGCGGCGACCGGCCATACGATCGCCCGGATCGCCGAGAAAGCACCGGGCTGCGAGACACCCGGGAATATCGGGCACTACACCTGCACCGCCTGCGGAAAGCTTTTTTCAGATGAGGCAGGCCAGAACGTGATCACTCAGGAAGAGACTGTAGTGGCAGCGACCGGTCATACCTTCTCAAAGACAGTCGCGAAAGCGCCGGGCTGCGAGAGCGCCGGCAACATCGAGTACTACATGCAGCGTATGCGGAAAGATCTATGCAGATGCGGCAGGAAAGACGCAGCTCACGAAGGAGCAGACGGTAAAGGCTGCGACCGGTCATACATTTGTATGGACAGCAGCGAAGGCACCGGGCTGCGAGAGCGCCGGCAACACCGGATACTACACTTGCAGCGTATGCGGAAAGATCTATGCAGATGCGGCAGGAAAGACGCAGCTCACGAAGGAGCAGACGGCAGTTGCCGCGACCGGTCATACGCTTGCGAAGACAGCAGCGAAAGCACCGGCCTGTGAGAGCGCCGGCAATATCGAGTACTACACCTGCAGCGTATGCGGAAAGATCTATGCAGATGCAGAAGGAAAGACCCTGCTCACGAAAGAACAGACGGTTATCGCCGCGACCGGTCACAGCTGGGATCAGGGAACCATCACCAGATATCCCACCGTCTCCGCTGCCGGTATAAAGAAATACACCTGTACGAATGATGCTTCCCACACAAAGAAGGAGACCATCCCGAAGCTTACCAGAAAAGAAGCGGAAGGAGATCCTTCAAAGAAGTCAACAGTTGCCTGGGCAGAGAAGAAGATCATTGCATCCGGCGGAGAACTTTCCGGTTCCTCTGCAGCAGATCTGCGTCTTTACTCGACTGCGCAGAAAAATAAGAGCATTACGCTGAAATGGAATAAGGTGAAGGGAGCAGAAGGATATGTACTGTATGGTGCTTCCTGTGCCAAAGGAGATACCGTAAGGAGAATTAAAAAGATCACAGGAGGAAGCACGACCACTTTCACTGTGAAGAAATTAAAGAAGGGGACTTTCTATAAGTACAGTCTTGCAGCTTATAAGACCGTCAATGGCATCGAGACCATCATTGCGTCCAGCAAGCCGATCTACGTAGTAACGAAAGGCGGCAGCCTGACCAATGTTTCAAAGGTGAGCGCTTCAAGGAAGAGCATATCGGTGCTCGAAGGCAAAACGAGAAAGATAACAGCAACAAGCGTTCTGCAGTCAGAAACGAAAAAGACAAAGGTATACCGTAAACTCAGGTTCAGCTCATCGAACACAAAGATCGCCTCCGTAAATGCAAGGACCGGAAAAGTCACCGCGAAAAAAGCCGGAACCTGCTATATTTACGCATATGCACAGAGCGGTGTATATGCCCGGATCAAGGTGACGGTCCGATAGAATCTCCTGTGCAGGTCCTGCTCCTTACTCAATGAAATTCCCCCAGTCATAATCGTAATCCACAATGGCTCCGAGATCTTCAAATCTTTTCAGGATAGGTGGGATCTGGTGGGGAAGTATATCATAAATTGTGCAAAGGGTTATCGGAAGCTCATTGTTGACCAGGACATCTCTCGCTTCTTTCAGGGTTGAAAATGTTAATTCCCGTATGAGAAATATGATCTGGCGCCTGTCCATCTCCGGTTTAAAACCTGTCAGCAGCACTTTAACGGAAGGAGGAATGGGGATCCATTCCTTCTTCTCTTTCACTGGAGGAAGGGAGAATTCGTCTTCCAGGGCCTCGACGAGCCAGAACAGCTCCTCGCGGGTCATGTCCCGGATGGCCTCGATCAGTTCTTCTTTTGACAGTCTGGACATGTTGTTCACCTTCCTTTGTCTGAAATGTTCTTTGTTCCTTTCTCCAATATCATTATATTATCTGTTTATTATAGCGAAAGATATTCTGCTTCGCAATCATACAGGGCTGATTCTGACCCTTGCAATTCTTTATACAATATGATATCATCTACACGAACTATCAAAAACGCACAGGCATAATAAGCCTGTGTCCTTTCTGAATTCACAGTTCAATTCTCAAATCTATCTACATTTTCAAAGATTCTATCGTTTCCAATGTATTATCGCTGCCGCGGACAGGGATTCTCTTTTTATTGCCGGAATCTGTCCGCTGCGAGTGATCGAAGCGGAATCAGAAAGGAGGCAGAATGCAGTACAGCAGACGAACCGGAGCAGCCTGACCGGAGCACCCGGGAGAGACTTAAGGCCATTCGGTTGATCCGAAAGGTTTATTCTTCATCGCGCAATACCCGTGACTTCAGTCATGGGATACGCGCGTAACAACAAACTTGTTAAAAGCCTCCGGCGGGATGCCAGGGCTGCGCAAAGGAAGGTGCCAGCGGAGCTGGCGCGCAGCCCGGCAGCAAGAACGCCGGATGGCGTTCTTGACTTTGCATGCAAAAAGAGGAGGAGTACATTTATGAGACGAAAGGATCTCATGCGAAAAACAGCAGCTCTTCTGCTGGCAGGTGCCATGGCGGTTCATGGAACAGGCGTGGAAAGTGTATTCACAGCTGAGTCTGTTTATTCAGGAGAAGAATCCACAGAGGAGGAAGCTGCTTTATCTGGGCAGACCGCAGAGGAAAGCACCCGGGAGGAATCAGATCACGCATCTTCAGATCTCAATGAAGACGCAGGGGGGAATACTGTGGAAAACGGAGGAGCTCCCGCAGCAGATCATGCTCCCGAAACAGAAAAGACTTCAGAACCGGAAAGTGTTTCTGCAACAGAAACTGCTCCCGAAAATGAAAATGGTTCGGTGCCGGAGAATTCTTCCGGATCAGATC
>CACZZH010000068.1 GCA_902785635.1 uncultured Lachnospiraceae bacterium | reverse complement strand
CTGCCATCGAAGTGCCGCCCAGCACGACAGCCGTAATGACGTCAAACTCAAAACCGGTCGCATTCTGCGGCATGGCCGCTCCCAGCTGCGAGCAGTAGACCAGCGTTGTAATACCGCACATCAGACCATTCAGGATGAACAGGCCTGTCATCGTGTTTGTCACATTGATGCCTGAAAGGTATGCCACCTGCTGGTTGCCGCCGATGACATAGATTCTGCGCCCAAATGTCGTATAAATTGAGATGAAAGCGAACAGTACCACCAGGAGCACCATGATAATGACCGCATTGGGAATCGGCCCCAGGTAACCCCTTCCGATCTGCTTGATCACAGCGTCGCCGATATTGATCGCTTTACCGCCCGTGATCAGATAGGCAAAACCACGGAACATCTGCATGCCGGCCAGCGTCGTAATAAATGCATTAACATGGATCCTTGTGATCATAATGGCATTATAAACACCGGTGAGTGTACATGCTGCCAATGTCGCCAGGATCGCCAGGCCTACCGGCACGCCTCTCTGCAGCGTGCTGCCGAGCACGATTCCGCCAAATGCAATCACAGAACCGATCGACAGGTCGATATTGCCGGATACCAGGATCAGCGTCATCGTACAGCACATGATCCCCACATTTGCCGCATAAAGCAGAATATTCAGAAAATTTCTGACCGCAAAGAAATGCTTCGTCGTCACACCGAAAAACAGCAATATCAGGACAAAGGCGATCATCAGAGGCAGATAATCATACAGCGCCGATTTTCTGAACTCAAAATTTTTCTTTTCACGCATGGCCCAATCCTCCTATCGCCGCAGTCATAATAGCGTTTTCCGTAATCTCATCGCCAGTCAGTGTCTCCTGCAGAACGCCTTCATGCAGGATAATTGCCCTGTCCGCCATTCCGATCAGTTCCGGCATCTCCGATGTGATCATGATCACGGAAACGCCGTCATGGCACATGGACCGGATCAGCTTGTAAATCTCCGTTTTAGAGCCTACATCGATACCTCTGGTAGGTTCATTCAGAATGATGATCTTCGGATCTATTTCCAGCCATTTGGCAATGATGACCTTCTGCTGGTTGCCGCCCGACAACGTTTCCACGATCGTATCCGGGCTGTTTGCTTTGATCGACAACTCTTTCATCCACCGCCACGTGGCCTCTTTCTCTTTTGCAAAATCAATCAACCGGCGGGTACCTTTTCCCTCGTAAGCCGCTGTCATCAGATTGACGGCCACCGTCTGGATCTGTACCAGTCCCTCGCTCTTTCGCTCTGCAGGCAGATAGCTCAGTCCGGCTTCCACACATTTTTTGGGAGTGGAAAAATCCACCTTTTCTCCCTCTATGTAAATATCACCGGTCGTTCCCGGCACAGTGCCGAACAACGTCTGCCCCAGCTCCTGGTGACCGGAACCCATCAGGCCGTATATTCCCATCACCTCTCCCCTTTTCAGGTCAAAGCTGATGTCTTTTATAAAATGATTGTTCAGGTGCTCCGCTCTTAGGATCACTTCTGTATCGGGCATCTCCTTCGGCGGATACATGTTTTTGATCTCGCGTCCGACCATCAGTGTGATCAGTTCATTTTCATCTGTCTCTTCAATGCGTTTCTGTGCCACGCTGACTCCGTCACGCAGCACGACGACACTGTCCGCCACTGGAAAGATCTCATCCATCTTATGGGTGATCAGGATGACCGCGATCCCTCTTTCCTTCAGCCGGTTGATGGTTTCAAGGAGATGTGCGATCTCGCTTCGGGTCAGGGCGGATGTCGGCTCATCCAGAATCAGCAGCTTTGCATTCTCGTACAAAGCCCGGGCTATCTCGATCTGCTGTTTTTCCGCCACATTGCATTCGCCCATCGGTTTGGTCACATCGATGTGCATATCCGCTTCCTGCAGGATTTTCGCAGCCCGCTCGTTCATCTTTTTCCAGCTGATGATATGGTTGCCGCGCCCGTATTCGTTAATAAACAGGTTTTCTGCAACAGAGAGCAGCGGCACATTTGCCAGTTCCTGATACACGATGGAGATACCTGCCTCCTTGGCATCTGTCGGACTCTTAAAATGCCGTTCTGTCCCCTGGAAATAATACTTTCCCGAAGTCTGCGGCTGTACGCCCGCAATGATCTTGATCAACGTTGACTTTCCGGCGCCGTTCTCTCCAAGCAGAGCCAGCACTTCGCCTTCGTGCACTTCAAATGTGATCCCGTCCAAAGCCTTTACGCCGGGGAACTGTTTGGTAATATTTTCGACCTTTAGCAGGACTTCTTTCTTCATACCGTGCTCCTGTAACAGATATTGTTCAGGACTGCCGCATCAAGACCGCGACCAGCCTTTACGCATGATCCGTACTTAAAGCGACAGTCCTTCAGATCCTACTTCTTATTTCGCAAGATAATCGCCGAAGTATTCTTCCGCATTCTCACGGGTGATCACTTCATGGTCGACATAGATCGCATCGCCGATGTCTTTGCCGTTCAGCTTATCGATCATAGCCGGGATCAGATAATCACCGTACTTGTTGAAGAAGAATGCCACGCCGCCGATCCACGGATCCTTATCGGGATCAACATCCGGATTGGCCTTGATATAATCCAGGTAGCCATATTCATTCTCTGCCACAAAGATCGCGTCTTCCTCACGGCCCGCTGTTTCCAGAGCAGCCAGGGTCGCGGTTGCCGCCACGTCGTGATAGCAGCCGATCGCAATATGATGATCATCCGGATGAGCGGACAGGAAGTCAGAAACTGCCTTCTGTGCAACCGCTGCATCAATTCCGGAGTCGACCATGAAGATCTTCTCATCCGGGAAATCCGGCCAGGTCTCACGCAGGCCGTCTGGCATGCAGGTGACACGCTTCATGGGTGACTCACCGGAAGTAGAGTCATAGACAAGCAGCAGAATATCCGGTTCCTGTCCCCATCTTTCCTTAGATACTTCGCCGAGCGCACGGCCGCCGACGGTACCGGCGACCTCGTTATTCGCACCGAAGAAAGTGCAGCCGTCGATCGCAATATCCACAGCGATGATCGGAATTCCTTCCTCATCCATCATCTCTTTAATGGTCGGGCCGACAGATTCATCAACGTTGAATTCAATAAAACCGTCGATCTCCTGCTGGATCATATTGGAAGCATTCTGTACAGCAGTCTGCCCGTCCAGGTTGTTGTTCATGTAGACCAGCTCCACACCAGCTTCTTCAGCAGCTCTCTCCACGCTCTCTTTTACAGTCACCTGCAGCTCTACCAGTTCAGCGATGTTGGCAAAACCGATCCTCCAGGTTTTTCCTTCTTCAGCCATTGCCGTACCTGCAAACACTCCCAGGCCCATTGCCAGACAAACCGCTCCTGCAATAATCTGTTTTTTCATACCTTCCTCCTTTTGTTTGTTATTTTTTACTGCCACGTTTTATCTGTGGAGACAGCCTGCTTAACCACAGCTGTCTCCGATCACGCCGTGCCGGAAGATATCCTTCCTACAGCAGCATGTTCAGACCGTTGATCATGAACTCTTCCGCTTCATCAGATAAGGCTGCCTGCTCCGGCGTCTTGCGTGAATCGTCCGGGAAATAATCAGGACGGTTGACCTCCACAAAACCGTGGAGAGCTTTTTTGTATTTGCGGAACAGAACGGGTACGCCATTTTCCATCAATCTCTCTGCGAAAGCTACACCCTGCGGACCGAGTGAATCTTTCCCGCATGTGAACATGATGGTGGCCGGGAACCGGCTGAGCAGTTCATCCGATGCACGGAGCGGCAACAGTTCGTCATCCTTTTCATGTCCGTTGTAAAACAGACTGATCGCTTTTGCCATCGTTTCATCCATAGCCTGAAATGGGCTGTCTGCATCCGAATCAGCCAGATCAGAGCTTGTAGACGGATAACCAAGCATCACCGCCTTAAAATTATGCTCCTTCTTTTTAATGTACCGAATCACATTTATGATCGTCAGCGCGGCTCCGGCCGAAAAACCGCCCATGCCGCCGCGTGCAGGATCGATTCCATACTCATCGGCGTGTTCCTCAAGATAACGTACCAGCACCTCAGTCTCCTCAGCGCAGTAAGGAAACGGATGATCCGGCGCCATCCTGTAATTCAGATTAAAAACCGGAATACCCAGCCTGTCGGCTATTTTCTGGCAATGGGTCCCCATCGTCTGCGCATCTCCCTCGATAAAACCACCGCCATGCGCATTAATATAGTACGGTGTCCTGCCCTCTCTTTTTTCCCTGGGCAGATTGATCAGCACTCTCACAGGCAGATGTCCCTCCCACGGGATCTCTATGGGCTGCCCGATCGGCGTTCTCTGATCATACTCCTTCTGCATCGTTGCCTGCCTGCTGCGGATATCAGCAGCGATCTCTTCTATAGTCTTCATAATTCCTCCCGGCTTCTCAGTATGCAGTCCCTGCGTGGCAAAATGCAATAATTAAGATAAATACAAATATCTTGACTTGATCGTTCTTTTCTGTGATAGTAAAATTATACATAACAATAATCGTGATTTCATCGGATTATCTTGACTATATTTTCAGAAAATACAATAATATTGACATGCTGATTTGAGAGGGTGTTATGGATTTATATAAAAATCTGGAATGGCAGAAAAGCCATGCCGGCATGAAGCTTGTTACCAATCTTGATTATGATCCGGCTTCCATCTGGGAGATCCCTGCCATATCGGGTGAGCGCATGGACCTTCCATTTTATGTACAGGAGGTCGGCATTACAAAGGGACAACGGGAGTATTATGTCTACCGGGAAAATCTGGACTCTGTCATCATCGGTTATACAACAGAAGGGGAAATGGAGTTCGAATTTAACGGCTGTCACAGCTTTGCCCCGGAGGGCAGCCTGATGTGGATCGACTGTCGCAGACCGCACATGTATAAAACAAAAACGGCCACCGAATCGGTGACCAGTATTTTCGTTCACTGCTGGGGCAGCGGAGTGCGGGAGCTGACGGAATATTTTCTGAACCTGTGCCCGTCCGGCCAGGTGGACTGCAAAGGAGATCATGCACCGTATCATTATCTGAACCGGATCCTGCAGCTGTACAACCGGGCGACCCGAACTGCCCTGACAGATTATCAGGCCCTCTCTTATCTTTCATCTTTGCTGCTTGAGATCCTGGATCTGGCAAAAGCACAAAACAGTGCGGTTGAACCGGAATATATCCAATCCATCCGCACGTATTTTGACAAATTTTTCTATCAGAAGATCACTCTCAGGGAACTGTCAGAAAAGTACTTTGTCAGTGAGGCTTACCTGCAAAAACAATTCAAGAAATATGTCGGCAGTTCTCCCAGCAACTACCTGAAACAGCTGAGGATCGAAAAATCCAAACAGCTCCTGCGCACAACCAACCGTTCCATCGCAGAGATTGCCGAAATGGTAGGTTTTCAGGATACCAGTTACTATATCAGTGTATTTAAGTCTATCGAAGCGATCACACCGCTGGCCTACAAGAAAATGTGGAGCTACGGTTCGATCTCGGACGATCAGGAGACGGGCGATCAGGGGACGGTTCTGTGATCGATGTCCCTTTATCTCATAGTTTCTTCCCCTGTATGATCATGGAAAGAGGAAAACCGCTGTGATCAATTGAGGTGAATGCGCCGCTGATATCGTGATCAAACTCCTGAAGTCCTGTTACGATGATCCCGTTGCTGCACATTCCGGATATGATCTCAGACATCGGGTGAGTAAAATCAGTGAATGTCTTTGAGGGATATCTCTTTTGAGTCATATAGTACATGCCTTCATTTCCTGTCCATTTATGTTTGAAGTAAGAATAATGGCATTCATTCCTGTGCGCCGGGTCAAATTGTTCTTCACCCTCCACGGCAAGCATATTTGTGCAGGGATGCTGCTCATTGATGAGTATGACTGCTCCCGGCTTCATGCATTTTGCCACTACTTTAAAAAACCGGTTCAGGTCTTCAAACCAGCACAGTGCTCCTATGGTGATCATCACGATATCGAACTGTTCTTTATGACGGTCATCGATGTCGTAAATATTTACAGCCTCAAACGTACAGGGCAGGTCCAGTTCTCTCGCCTTTTCATTCGCAAAGGCAACCTGATTTTCAGCGATGTCGAAGCCCGTCCCTCTTGCTGCTCTTCCGCATTTTACCAAAGAGAGCAGCTCACGCCCGTTATTACAGCAGAACTGACCGACAGATGTTCCTTCTGTATCGATTCTTCTCAGGATGTCTGCCATCTCTATTTCGAAAAACGGATAGTCTTCATTCTGCATGCGTTCTGTTATATCAGCTCCCCAGGAGGCATCCCTGTTATCAAAGGCCTCTTCCCATGCTTCTTTGTTTCCTTCAATATACTTATCCATGAAACCGGCCTTTCTCCTTTCCCTGTAAACCGGAATGGCTGCTTTTTTCGACAGCCCTGAGGGTGAATCTCTATCCTTTATCATAATTCCTGATCACATTCGTCGCAATCTTTTCCTGAAACCTGATATCATGCTCAACAATAAGCATGGTTGGTCTGTATTGGAGTATCAGCTTCTCGATCTGCATTCGTGACCTACCCATCCTGATGTATGGTTCCGGCTTTAGATACTTACCTATTTCGATCTCCTCCATGATCTTGTCAAATGCCAATACCGGATCACAGATATCAAGGACATCTGTAAGAAACACTGGTAATCTTCCCTGCTTTGGACTATAGTAAGTATTGGTATTATTCATCGCAAAATAATTATACCAAACAAAAAAGAGCGCCCCCAGGTTTTTCCTAAAGGCGTTCTTTTTTCATGGGACTTTTTTCACAGCCCCCTTACAGTTTTTCAGTCCGTAAAAACCTGATCAGATCAGGTCCTTTACAGAGCGTCGTTCACAAATTAATAGAGCTTCGCCATCTCCTCAACGTTCTCCTCATTGAATTCGAACGGAAGGCCGAGAACAACCTCTGTGCCGCCGTCATCAGCTTCGGTGATGGTGTAGTCGCCGAGATCACCGGCAGTGAAGGTCTCATCCAGAGCACCGGTGATGTCACCGTTGACCAGCGCGATGGTGGTCAGAGCGGACAGTTTGCCCAGGCCCTGCATATCCCACAGGTAGAAGTAGGGGCAGCTGTGTGCATCATCAGCTCCGGTGTACTCAACCATCTCGGAGGGCAGTCCAAGGCCGGTCAGCTTAACAACGCTTCCCTGATCCTGCAGAAGCTTGGCAGCAGCGGCGATACCAACGGTCGTCGGAGCAACAATGACTTTCAGATCGGGATAGTTGTCAAGCAGCACCTGTGTTTGGTCGGTAGACTTCTGAGGCTCGTCATCACCGTAAGCAACTTCCACAAGCTCAAGGCCTGCATACTCGTCACCCTCTGCGATTTCTTCCATAGCTGCGATCCATGCATTCTGGTTGGCAGCCTGGGAAGTAGCGGACAGGATTGCCCACTGGCCTTCGCCACCGGTCAGATCCAGAACAGCGTCGATCAGAGCCTGGCCAACAGCCTTGGTGCCGGCCTGGTTTACGAATACCTGACGGCTGTCAGGATTGGGAGCGGAGTCGAAAGAAGAAACAGCGATGCCTTCTTCCATAGCCTCTTCCAGTTTCGCCTGCAGCGCGTTCACGTCGTTGGCTGAGATGCAGATGGCATCCGGTTTCTGGGAGATCAGGTTGTCAAGAACCTTGATCTGAGCGTCAGCGGTAGCCGTTTCCGGATAAACAACGTCAACAGTAGCGCCTTCAGCCTCGGCAGCCTCTACAAAAGCATCAGCAGCGATCTCAAAGAAAGCGTTGCCTGCGCTCTTGCCTACCAGAGCGATCTTCATGCCGTCAGCAGAGCCAGCGAGTGTTGTTGCTGCACAGCCCAGAGCCATAGCGCCGGCCAGAGCTGCCACGATGAGTGATTTTTTCATTTTGGTTCCTCCTTTACAAACGTACTTTGCATTCTGCACCAATTCTTTATCATCACCAGCATTCGTCAGAATACTCTTTTATAATCTGTATTCCATTTGGACATCAAAGGGCTCCGCTGCTGCCAATCCCTCATTGACCTCCTCTGCAAGCGTACATCCCAGTGCCCGGTATGCCGCCTGTGACTCTTTTGAGGAATGAGCCGAAATGTACAGTTTATCTGCTCCCAACTGCCGGGCCTCTTCACAAGCCATTGAAAAGAGCTTCCGGCCAATACCCCGACGCCTGTATTCCTCTGATATCTGAAAACAAACCAGCTGCACATATCTTGCCGCAGCTCCGAATATAAGATGGGAGACGGTCACAAACCCAATGATCCGCTCGCCGTCGAACGCGCCAAAGCCGGTCTGGTCAAGGTTTATATGATGCACCACGTCTTCTGCAATTTCCCGGCACTGCCCCTGCGACCAGTTTTCTTCAAAGACATTCGGTACAAGCTTCCAATCGTTGTCTATCTTTCTCCAACACTCTATAACTGTCTGGTGACGGATAAAATCATCCAATGAATGACCGGTGAAATTGTCTGCATTCAATCTTTGATAATGTATTTCATCAGACATTGCGCCATCCCCCCTCTAGTTCCATATTGCCATCATGATCCCGAATCAACTCCATTCCAAACATGTCTTGATAAAACTTCAATGCTTTCCAACAGTCTTTTTCGACGATAAGGGTTCCTTTGAATTCCATGGTCTTCTTTTCCTCCCAATAAAGGCTCTGTATAGCCCGGGCAGTTATTCCCTTCCTGTCCTGATGAAATGGCCTTCCTGAATAGCAGCGAACGTTGCTGCCGCACAGACGACGATCGCAGAGTATTTCAGCGGAACAGCAGGGATCGTCAGCGGCAACAGAAACAGCAGCGCACCTGTCGCTTTGTTCATAACCGAATGAACAGCCACAAG
The DNA here is from genome assembly GCA_902785635.1 of uncultured Lachnospiraceae bacterium. Classification (GTDB taxonomy): domain Bacteria; phylum Bacillota; class Clostridia; order Lachnospirales; family Lachnospiraceae; genus Merdiplasma. Next base: position 5,272 of record CACZZH010000068.1, on the reverse strand, counting down.
CTTCTTCTGTACGGCAAATCCCGAAACGATATTCACAACCTTTATAAGGGCAATGATTCCGATCCAAGCATACAGCCATGCAGGGATACGCAGAACCGGAAGCAATTTGATCAGGCATACGACCACAAACACCAAGTCCGCAATCATATCCAGCCTTGCACCAAGCTTGCTTACGGTATCCGTTTGTCTTGCCACAAATCCGTCCAACATATCAGATAATCCGGCAGCTATGTAAAGCGTATAAAAGGCAGAGGAAAACACCGGACAGAAAAGCAGAACGATACTGACAGCTATTCTGAAAAGCGTTATTGTGTTTGCCATCAATGTCCGCGCCTCTTTTCCTTTTTCTTCGTCTGCTTCATTTCAAATCGGCGCTGGGCTTCCGCCTCCCGTTCCTTCCGGCTGATCTGCCTGCGCTCCGTTTTCATTTCCTCCCGCCGTCTTTGCAGCGCCTGCTGGGACTTCGTACCGATACCGGTGTTCTCCAAATGCTTTCTGGCATTTCTGCTCCTTCTATTGGGATTATCAGCCGCTGTTCACGATGGCCGCATACTGATCCTCGGGAATCATGGGGGAGGTGATCTCTGCCAGAAGCGTTGCCTCAATTTCGCACTTTTCTGCGTACTGCCGTCCGGCCTCTTTGATCAGCTTAAGTCTCGGTACCGTCACAACTGCCGCTTCCTGTGCGTTAAACATCGGGCTTTCCGGAACGGTGATGATCGTGTGATTGCATGGAAAACTCAGCTTAAACTGCATGATGGCCGGTTCAAAGTTCTGCCTGCTGTTTGGAAAACCGCAGCCGCAGATCATCAGGTATTTGAGGTGGCTGAAATCAGCCTGCCCCACATGCTCGTACCGGTCACCGACCTTCTGCATTGCCATGTTGGAAAGGGGAAGCGTGCGGTCCATCAGGACTTTCAGCGACGCCGGCATTCCATAGCAATAAAGGGGGAAATTGAACAGCAGAAGATCGCTGTCCAAGATCTCCTCCAGGATGGCTTTCATATCGTCGTTATGGATGCAGGTACCGCCGTTCCGCATGCAGGAAAAGCAGCCGGTGCAGTATTCAATGTGCTGATCGATGGTGTGGATGATATGAACATCCTGCGGTGCCGCTTCCTTCATACCATCCAGAAACGCACGGGTGATATGCATCGTATCGCTTTTTTCCCGCTTGGGACTTCCGTTCAAAACAAGAATCTTCATTGGTTTATCCTCCTAAGAGTATTTTCTATTTCACAGCCCATTTAATAAGCATTCCGCCGACCAATGCGAATACTGCTCCCAATACTCTCATGAGCACCGCATAGCCTTTAGAAGGCTGGCTGCCGTCTTTCGTTTTCCATTTTTCCGTAACTGCCCACCATTTTGCCGGCGGCACTGCCACCAAACTTAATCCGATAACACCCAGGATGATAACGGCAACAAGTTCCTGCTTCAAATCTCACACCTGCTTTCCTTTCATGATCCAGTTATCCAGAAACCGCATCTGCCCCTCCGTATGGAACCAGTGCTCTCCTTCTTCCATCACAGTTAATTCAGCGCCATGAGTCTTTGCAAACGCACTTATCGTTTCATAGGATGTCAGGTTATCCCGGCTGCCATACAGGATCCTGGTCGGAACAGTCCATGAGACGGGGTGCTCACGGACGTAACACAGGTACTCCCAGGATAGATCTTCGCCGAATAAAGTGAGGATTGAGCCTTTCTCTTCCAGTTCCTTCTCTGTTACATCGGCCCAGGACATCATGTTCAGGATCAACTGTTCCATATCAACCACGGGAGAAATGAAGTATGCGCATCGGAGCATCGCATTGATCCCGGCGTTCATGCTGAAGAATGCACCGATACTGTTGGCGATCAGGATGATGCTGTCATATTTCTCATTCAGCTTTGTGACCGCCTCCCGGATTTCCTTCCCAGTTTCCCACGGTGTAAAGGTCTGATACTCCAAGCCGATCACATCACACTCAGGAAACAGCGGCTTATAGTGTTCGCTCTCCCCGGCACAGCCGCCCTTGCCGTGGATATACAATACCAGTTCTTTCATTACCGCTTCCTCAAATCGTTGATTTCTTTCTTTAGATTTTCCAGAAACCTGCCTGCGTGAGCTCCATCCATCTGCGTGTGATGGAACTGGAAGGCTTCCGGCAAGTAATACCTGAAAAGCTTTTTTCTGTATTTACCCCAGATCATAACGGATTGTTAAAAATCCCGCTGTTCATCCCTACAGCCCCATCAATTTCGGTATCAATAATTGCAGATGTGACGATCACCATACTGTCCAATGACAGATCCCGATCCACGCAGGTTTCCGCAACTTGTCCGGTATGATCCAGATATTCACGATTATAAGCTTCCAGATCATCTGTGAACAGAACATCGCAGGAGCTTACTTCTCCGGTCCTGTTCTTAATGATCGTGTTTACCGCGATCGTGTCGAACCGCATCAGCTTATCACCGACCGGAAGGAAATAGAATTCTTTTACAGGAGCGGCAGCTTTCCCTATACAGTAGTCCATCAACATGTTGAACTTCAGTTTTCTTTTCCTGCTCGTCCGTATCAGTTGTCAGGCTATGCATGGCTGAACCGAATACCATTCCCCATAAAACTGTCATTGAGATTGGAAATGCTTTATTTTTCATCGTCAATCCCTTCTTGGCATCCTATCGTTCGTTAGTTTAATGCCGGAAAGAAAACGGTCAGCCGTCTCCGATCTGACCGGCTATCTTAAATCCCTGTTCAAAAGAATCTATTTCCGATAGATCTCAAAAAACTGCATCACATGCTTCCTGACCAGTTCCATCACTTCGTCTTCACGATCCGGTTCCCGGTCGCACAGGTTGATCCAGACGGTGATCGGGGATGAAAACTGCGCTGCCATGATCTCTGTGTCGGTATTTCTCAAGACTTCCTCGCGGATCAGGAACCGCATCATCCCCGAAAAATAGTTCAGGACATTTTCATAATTCTGTTTCGTCTGCAGCTCTGCCAGCTCTGCATTGCGGAATTGCTCAATCGTAAGCATCTTTCGGCTCCTTTTGATGCGTGGGTCATGCAGGATGTAGCGCAGCTGTCCCTGAACGAGCTTTGCTACATCTTCTGCAGTCATGCCGGTCTTATCCTTTGTGAATTCCGGATCGTCCCAGTCGGCACGTACAAAGATCGAATGATCAGCATACCCTTTCAGCACGGTTTCGACGACATTATCCAGAATGTCCTGCTTATTGGCGAAGTGGCTGTAAAGGGATGCCTTACGGATACCTACTGCATCGGCGAGCTGCGAGATACTGGTTGCTTCATATCCGTTAATAGAGAACAGATCCAGCGCTGCCTCCAGTATTTCTTCCCGTGTGTTGCTCTTTTCCATGCTCTTCGCCCTCTCTCCAGAATAGTAGTAATGCCCAATTTCATCGCCCATTATACCTAACGTTCGTTCGTTAGTCAAGATGCTTTTTTCTAATGTTCAAAAAATGCCATCATTCACAGGAATGTACCTGTTGTAGATGGCATTTTCTACTGCGCCTCATGATCCCGGCGCTTTACGATCGTCGGATGAGCGCTGTTGATTCTGTGATAGCACAGGCAGTCCTTATCATGGTCATTGATGATTCCGCAGGCCTGCAGGTGGGAGTATATCGTGATCGCACCGACGTATTTGAAACCGCGCTTCTTCAGGTCCCTGCTGATCTTATACGACAGACCGTTGCTGACCGGGATCGATCCTGTGTCGTGTCCCTGATAGAGGATCGTTTTTCCATCGGAAAAGCCCCAGATATAATTGCAGAATATTCTTTTGCAAAAGAAAATGGACTCGGCGGCTCGGGTGTTTTTTGTTTTCCCGTTCGCTTTGTCCATTGTAAATATAACACACCTATTTTGAAAAAAGAATACTCAAAACCTACCACTTTCCTACCAAAAACCTACCGAAAACCTACTTTTTTCAAAAATTTGTATCATCCGCAGTAGATCTGTATCGCCCGGTGAGTAAATTCAGCAGTTCCTTCTCCGCCCATCTTATTAATGTTCTCGGTGAATTCTCCGCCACCGGCATACATCTTACCAAGTCCGGAAAGAATCTCATTAGAACACTTATAAAAATGCTCGGTAATAAAGCTCTGCAGCTTCCTTACCTGATCCTGTACTTCTGCAGAAGCAGGATCCTGATCCTTCATACCTCCGAACTCTTCAAAGATTTTCATGAAATCGGCCATCATACTTTCTTCCTCGCTCTTTGAACGCTTTTGGTCCTTCTCTACAAATTCCTTATATTCCGGAGTATTACCCCACTGTTCTTTTGCACGCTTAGCGTATTCGTCTAATTTGCTTGAATCAAATGCTGTAAAATCCAAATGTCTCACTCCTCTCAGTTTTAATCCACGGCACATACTGATCAGATTATCAATATGTTCCTTCTTTAATTCAAGAAGTTCTATCTGCTGGTCAAGTGCCAATCTCTTGTCAAAATCAGATCTGGTTACGATATCCTTGATATCCTTAAGCGGAAACTCAAGCTCACGAAACAGTAAAATCTGCTGAAGTCTCTCCAGCGCCGCATCGTCATACAGCCTGTATCCGGACTCGGTATACTCCGCCGGTTTTAAGAGTCCTATCTTATCGTAATACTGCAGCGTGCGTATACTCACTCCTGTCAGCTTACTCACTTCATTTACTGTCTTCATGGCTATCATCTCCTTCACGTGTGATTACATCATAAACTATTACGTTACGTCATAGTCAAGCAAAAATAAATAATTTTGCAAAAAAAGATCGGCCTCAAATCCATTTCTGAATTCCTTGCCGGTCTCCGCTTCGCTTCGGTCGTTGCTGAACACGTGCCACTGGCACGTAGCAACCTCTGCTTTTCCTTCTTTCGATTGTAAGTCTTTCCGCTCGGTACGCTCCTTGTCACGGGATTAAGTCCACCCCAGGTGCGTCTCTGCTTTGCGTGATACTCGCGCTGCGCCTTCTTACTTCGCTTATCCAGCGAAACATACTTGTTCATGACTGTTACCTCCATATTATATTTGGTTGCCCACCCATTATATCAGATGGGCAGCTGCCTGTCATTACATCTGCGGATCCTCCTTGCATCGGAGTTTTAACTTCCGATTTTATGTTCCAACGATCCCCACAAACTAGAATTTGATGTTGCAAGATTAACATATACCCGTTAAAAGCCGCCAATATGACTTAATGTTTTAGAAGCGACTCTTGAACCTTCATTCATTGCATTTATAATATCACAATCTCTCAAATATGAACAAAGAA